>JBDSWM010000078.1:0-3758 GCA_039926685.1 Fibrobacteria bacterium
CTGGAAACTGATCGCAAGGCGAAGGCTTCGGCGGCGGTCGGCGCCGCCATTTTTAAGGACTCGGTGGCTTTGGCGCAACATATCCCGAAGGATTCCGCCTCCTTGATCAGGCAGAAAACCGCTTTGAAGGCGCTGGCTGACCGCAGGGATTCGCTGCGCGCGGCTGCGTCGGCCGCCAAACCGGGATACGATTCGGCTGCGACCGTTTCACGTGATAGCGCCCTGGCGGCTTCGGCTTCGCCTGGAAATCCCAAGGCCGACGCCTTGAAAAAGAAAGCGGAGGAAGACTCGGTCAAACTATCCGAAGGCGAAAACGCCAAGCCGGGCGGAAAAGCCGTCAAGAAGAAAAAGGCGGCCAAGACGCCTTTCCTCACCGACAGTTCCGCCTATATAGCCGAGGATGGGGGCTTTCTCAAAAAGAAATACCGCCCCGTCTGGAGCCTGGACAATGCCAATGCCGCTTTGGGCATCGACAACCAGTACGGATACGGCGGACTGGCTTATATCACCCTCAGCGATTTGATGGGCGATCAGGAATTGTCATTCGCATTGAGTATCAACGGCAGTTGGGAGAATACCAATGGGGCCGTGACCTATGATTACCTGGCCTTGAAGCCGGATTTTTCGCTTACGGCCTACCATCAGGCCAACCTTTCCCAGTACAGGCTCTTCACGGAGGACAGCTCGGTCTACCTCGATCGCCAATGGGGATTCGGGGGTACGGTCAGCTACCCGTTCTCGGTTTTCAACCGCTTGGAGTTCGAAACGCGATCTCTGTTCACTTCGCGCACCCTGCAAAAACAGGACGATAACGGCGAGTTCAGCTCGGACGATAGTTTTAAATCGCCCTCCATCAACGCCTTGTTCCCGAGCCTGCGTTGGGTCCATGACAACACCTTGTGGGGAATAGTCGGCCCCGTCAACGGCGAACGCCTGTACGCGAACGTCATGGCCGTACCCCCCGTGTTCCAGGATCAATTCTCTTTCGTGGTAGCGGATGCGGATGTGCGTAAGTATTGGGAATACTTCAAGAAATACACTTTGGCCGTACGCCTTTCCGCCGGCATTTCCGAGGGGCTGGGGGATTATGTGAATCCCCATCAATTCTGGGTAGGGGGAGAGGATTTCACTTTTAACGCCTATGCCAACCGGGAGAACCTACCCAAGAAGTTGGAAGAGTTATACTTTTCCCAATTCGATTTTCCGCTGCGCGGTTTCGATTATTATGAGTTCAAAGGCACCAGGAAGTTCGTGTCGAATTTCGAATTCCGCTTCCCTTTCATACGGGAATTCAGCATTGTCTGGCCGATTCCCATCAGCTTGAGGTATGTTATGGGCAGCGTTTTCGCGGACTACGGAGGCGCTTGGTCCAGCGGCAATGCATTCGACAATATGGGGCTGGGAATGGGTTTCGGAATGCGCATGAATCTGGGGATTTTCGTCCTCAAATACACCCGCGCCTGGGCCGTCAAGGATGTAGGAACCCATACCAATCCCCAAAGGGACTATTGGTCCCTGGGGTCGGAATTTTAGTTTAGCCGGCAGGCCGCAGGGATTCGCTCCCGCCGCCCCTGGAACAACCGCCGCGGCCGCGCCATCCAGTATACTGGAATCTCCGCCGGGGCAGAGGAAGTGAAGAATGAGGCTTTCGGAACGATTCACGGAAAAATGCATCATCATCGATTCCCAGAAGCCCAGTAAGCGGGAAATTCTGGAAGAGATGGTGAACCTGCTATGCCAGGCCTACGAGCTCGAGAACCGCGAAGGCATCATGAAAGCGGTGTTGGGCCGCGAAGAGAAAATGTCCACCGGCATCGGTTGCGGTCTCGCCGTGCCCCATGGCAAGGTGGATTTCCTGGATAAGATGTGCGTCGTGGCCTGCTCGGTCAAGCGCGGCATCGACTTCGAAGCCATCGACAAGGAGGCCGTGTACCTCCTCTTCTTGATCGTATCGCCTTCCAATACCACCGGTCCGCATATCCGGGCCCTCTCAGCCATCTCCCGCATCATGGCCGATGCCGATATCCGCAAGAGCCTGATCGCCTCGAGCAGCCCCGCCGAGTTCTACACCAACCTCAAGATCGGCGAAGAGAAGTACACTTAGGATTCGCCGGGATTCTATCCGGCAATTTCCCGAATCAAATCCGCCAGCCGCTTAAGCCCGTCTTGCCAGCTGAAATGCGAACGGACCCATTCCGGCCCTTCCGCCCCCATGGCATGCAAGCGATCCGGTTTGGCGAGCAGGTCGGCCAGTTTTTCCCGCAGGTCCTGCGCGTCCCCGGCCCGGAACAGCAAACCGGTGCGGTTTTCCAGGATGGCTTCCGGAATCCCGCCGGTGCGCGCGGCCAGTACCGGCAGTCCCTGGCTTTGCGCCTCCAATAGGGTTAGCCCCAGGCCTTCCACATGGTTGTTGCTGATGGGGGGCAGGCTCGGCAGGATAAACAGGTCGGATTCCCCGTATAGCCGTATTTTCCCGGCTTCCAGGACCGGCGGATGGAAGCGGACCCGATCCCCTAATCCCAGCCGCAAGGCCAACTCTTTCAAGGCTGCCTCTTCCGGTCCGCCGCCCACGATGTCGAGGGTCCAGTCCAGGGCAAGCAACCCTTCCAGCGCCATAAGCAGCAGCGCGGTGCCCTTTCGCGCCACCAGCCGGTGCATGCACAACAGCCTGGCCACGGTACCTTCCAAGCTACGGTGGCGCGGCGGCGGGGGGTATTCCCCCTCCAAGGGGTTTCCGTAAGGGATGACTTCCAGGCGGCGGCATTTTATCCCCAATTGGGCGATGATTTCCGAAGTGTGGTGGGATCCCGCGACCACGGCATCGGCGCCGGAAAGAACGGCCTTTTTCAGCAGGCCCATGAGCGGACGGCCGGGATCGATAAGCTCCGCGCCATGGACCAGCACCAGGTAACGGTTCCCCGCGCCCAGGCGTTTCAGAATAAGAGAGGGTATGGCCGTGGTCCATTGCATGTGAAGCATGAAATCCGCGCGCCCGCCGTAAAAAAAGACGGGGATGCTCCACATGCTCCATGCGAAGGCCCGCCAGCGCGTGCGCCCTGGGCGCATGGATAGACCTACTCCCGAGTCGGGAGGAGGCAGATCGCGCGCCGCATGATCGCTGCCCGCCAGGACATGCGCCAGCAAACCGCCGGGAAGCTCCCGGGCGATGCGGTAGGAATATGTCTGGAGGCCGCCCACGTCCGGAGGATAATCCGTGGTGATCAGCATGGCGCGGACGCCGCGGTCGGTTGGCATGGCTTTCCCAAATTATCCAAGTATAGCCGCGGGAATGCAACTCCGTGGAAAATAATCCGTCAGCACAGGTTTTGGAGAAGGGAGGGGAATGTTGCTTTTGCCGGCGCATGAATGCCGTAATGCGATTCGCTTAAGGCACGCTGTCGGCAAAGCTTACAAGTTCCTGACCCGGAAATTGCCTGGGGGTGATTCCGGCCATTTTGTTTATATTTGATGA
The DNA here is from genome assembly GCA_039926685.1 of Fibrobacteria bacterium. GTDB lineage: Bacteria > Fibrobacterota > Fibrobacteria > UBA11236 > UBA11236 > Chersky-265. The sequence continues at coordinate 3,473 of JBDSWM010000078.1, forward strand.
TAGTCAAGCCCAAGCCCTAGTGGCTATTAGGCTGCGCGGCAAAACGGTCCTGAGCCAATAGCGGGAAAGCGTCCATGGAAAAGCATCCGAAAAATCCGAAGGCCCTTATCTACTGCGCCATTTGGCCGGACGAAGGGCAGGAGTATTCCCTGGAGTCGCAATCCGTGGAGCTGCAGACCTATTGCCTCATGAATGGCCTGGAAGTGATCGAAATCATTTCCGATATCGGACCGCAAATCAAAGGCAAATTGCGGAACGGGATGGAGCGTTTGCTTTCCAAGGCCAT
>JBDSWM010000079.1:0-7932 GCA_039926685.1 Fibrobacteria bacterium
GCCTTGGCCAACAAGCTCAAGACCATGCTGGACGTGGGCCTGGGCTATATCCGCATGGGGCAATCCGCCACCACCCTTTCGGGCGGCGAGGCGCAACGCATGAAGCTTTCCGCGGAATTGTCGCGGCGGTCCACGGGGCGTTCCTTCTACATCCTGGACGAACCCTCCACGGGCCTGCATTTCGAGGACGTGCGCAAGCTTCTGGTGGTGCTGCATTCGCTGGTGGCGCAGGGGAATACCGTGCTCGTCATCGAGCACAACCTGGACATCATCAAGAATTCGGAATGGCTGATCGATATGGGGCCCGAAGGCGGCGAGGCTGGCGGGCGCGTGATCGCCAAGGGCACGGTGGCGGAAGTGGCCGCGGCCAAGCATTCCTATACGGGCGAATGGCTGGCGAAGCTGATCGAGATGGAAAAGGGGTTTCCTCCCTCCCTGCCGCGCGTGTCGGGGAAGCCGCGGGCGGCGGGACAGCCGACCGCTAGCGTGGGGGGTGACCAGGTCGGAAACGGGAGCGGGAAAGCGAACGGCAAACCGAACGGTAAAGCGGAACCCGTTGCGTCCAGTGGGACTGGAAAAAAGCCCGCAGCCACCGATGTGTTCGGACGCAAGGTCGGGGCCACCGCAGCGGATACCGCGGAAGCATTGGAGGCCGAGTCACGCAAACGCGGGCGTCCGGGCAAGCCGATTCGGGTTTAGCACGGATTTGGTATGATGAAGCAAGCATCGCCAAGGCTGAGCGGGGATGGATCGGCTGAGATATTGGGATTTTCCCCGCCCAAAGCCTACCTTACCAGAAATGCGCCTCCATTTTTCCGGATTGTTCCTGGCTGCGGCGGCCGCTTTCGCATTCGCCCAAGGCGGCAGCGCCGTCGTCACTTTGGTTTTACCGCCACCGGCGGGTCAGGGGTATTCGGCCTTGCAGTCCGGCGCGGCCTTGCCGGAAGGGGCGGCCAGCCTCTATTTTAATCCTGCCTTGCTGGCCGAATTGCAGCGCACCAAGGGTTCCCAGCTTTACTTCACGCGATCGCGCCAGGTCCTGCTACCCGTTCTTAAGTTGCCGGATTTGTACCAGGATTTTTGGTCCTTGGCCGCGGTAGCTCCGGATACCTCCGGCGGCACGGATATGGCGGTGGGGTTTTTCCGCAATCATATCAACTTCGGGGAGAATACCGTCACCGATAGAGATGGATTGGTGGTAGACCGCTTCCAAAGCTATGAGACCGTATACGGATTGGGAACGGCCGTGCGATTGGGATGTCCGCTCAGCTTCGGAGCTACGATCAAATTCATCGACAGCCATCTGGCGGACGGTTATGCCGGCTCCCATGCGGCCCGCAGTTTCGCTTTCGATGTCGGCGCCGTTCTGCATCCCAGGCTCGCGCCCGCGCCGCATCTGGGCCTGCCCGCCATAGAGGTCTCCCCCTCCTTGGCCTTGGTGGCCAAGAATATCGGGCCGGATGTCTACTATGCCGAAGCTTGGCAGGCAGATCCCATTCCCACCACCTATTCGGGCGCCTTCGGTTTCAGGCTGGAGGCCATGGATGTGGCGGAGCTGGAGGCAGGCGCGGACATGGATTATGAGTGGACGCGGCGTTCGGACACTCTAAATCAAGTACGGGTACTGGGATATTCCTGGCGCCTGGCGACGATCCGCTTCGGGGAAAGCTGGCTGAATGATCCCGGCGGCAAGCGTTTCGAAAAGCATGAGTTCACCGCGGTGGAAATCGATTTCCTGAACCTGCATCGGATCCTCCGCCGTCTGACCACCAGGGATTTCCACTCCCCATCCGCGGCGTTGGACCAAGGGTATCGTTTCCCCTACACCAAGATTCTGGGAACGGTTTACCGCGCCAATCCGCATCTGGAGATCGGCGTGCGCAGAATCGAGGGCCGGGACGGGGGGATCCGCAACGGCCAAAAGTCGCGTTATTACCTGGTCCTTTCCATTTGAAGCGGATGATCCCATGCCCGAGCTTCCCGACATCACCGTTTACGTGGAGCGCTTGGAGGATTTGCTCAAGGGCCAGGCCTTGGGGAAAATCCGCCTTTCCAGCCCGTTCCTGCTCCGCAGCGTGGACCCGCCCCTTTCGGCCTTCGAGGGAAGGGTAGTAACCGGCGTGCTACGCCGCGGGAAGCGCATCGTGTTCGCATTCTCCGGGGGCCTCCACCTGTCCCTGCATCTGATGGTGGCGGGACGCTTGCACTGGAAGGCCGCGGGCGCGGCCATCCCGAAATCCAACGGTTTGATGGCGATGGATTTCCCCGCCGGGACCTTGATACTCACCGAGAGCGGCACCAAGAAACGCGCGGCCCTGCTGGCCTTTCCGGATTCCGCTTCCTTGCAAGGGCGCTTCCCGGTGGGGCTGGAGCCCCAGGACGCCACCGAGGCGCAATTCGCCGCCGTCCTCCGCGGGGAAAACCATACCTTGAAACGATCCCTGACCGACCCGCGCCTGTTTAGCGGCATCGGCAATTCCTATTCGGATGAAATCCTGCACAGCGCCAGGCTTTCCCCTGTGCTATTGACTGCGAAGATCACGGATGCCGAGATAAAAGCCCTGTTCCGGGCCGTGCGCGAGGTTCTCCGGGAATGGACTGATACGCTGCGCCGGGAATCGCAGGGCGGCTTTCCGGAAAAAGTGACGGCTTTCCGCGCGGGTATGGCGGTGCATGGGCGTTATGGCCAACCGTGTCCCGTATGCGGAAGCCCCGTGCAGCGCATCCGGTATGCGGAGAACGAAACCAATTATTGCCCGGTATGCCAGACGGGCGGCAAGCTGCTGGCCGATCGCGCGCTTTCCGGTTTGCTGCGCAAGGATTGGCCGCGCAGCCTGGAGGAGATGGAAAAGCTGCTGGCCAAGCACCAGGCGTCCGTGGCGGGATTGCCAGGAGCGGGGCAAAAACCTATTTAACCGGCATGTACTTCCTGATCCGACTGGTTGTAAGCGCTTTCAGCCTGGGGCTGGCCGCGCGCATTATCCCCGGTTTTTACGTGGCCGATTGGACCACCATGTTCCTGGCCGCGTTCCTGCTCAGCATCGTGAACGCGGTGATCAGGCCCATCCTGGTGCTGCTGACCTTCCCCATCACCATCCTCACCTTGGGCCTGTTCCTGTTCATCCTGAACGCGGCCATGCTGGGCTTGGTGGCGTGGCTGCTGCCGGGATTCGCCATCGCGGGATTCGTCCCCGCCTTCCTGGGCTGGCTCCTGATGGCGGTGGTAGGCGCGGTGCTCAACATCCGCCCAGGCCGTTCGGCGGACGCGCGGTAAAAGCGCTTTATCAGGGCAACTCGCACAACCCGCACAATCCGTTCAAGAAGCTTTGGGAACGCCCAGATAAGGGCCTAACACGCGATGCAATCCGGCCAGGGTGATGGGTTTGACCAGGAAATCCTGCATGCCTGCCGCCAGGCAATCCTTGCGATCCGAGGAGAAGGCGTTGGCCGTAAGGGCGATGATGGGGATGGCGCGCCATTCCAGACGCTTGCGGATCTCCACGGTAGCCTGCAAGCCGTCCATTTCCGGCATCTGCAAATCCATCAGGATCATCTCGTAATCGCCCGCGCCCGCTTGCAGCATGCGCAAGGCTTCCTTGCCGTTTCCGGCCACGTCAATGGTCTCGAAATAATCCTCCAGCAGGGCCTTGGCCACGCGCACGTTCACCAGGTTGTCCTCGGCCAGCAATAATCGGCCGCCTCGGCGCAGGGCGGCGGGCGCTTCCTTGCCCACCTGCACCGGCGACTGGGTTTTCGGCAAGCGCAGCGTCAGGCAAATGTCCGTGCCCACGCCTTCCCGCGAACGCACCAGTATGTCGCCTCCCATCATCTTGGCGAATTGCAGGGAGATGGCCAGGCCCAGGCCGGTGCCTCCGTAATTGCGGGTGGTGGAAGAGTCTCCTTGTTCGAAAGGCTGGAACAGGCGATCGAGCTTTTCCCGCGAGATGCCTATGCCCGTGTCCACGATCTGGATTTGCAGTAAACCTTCGGGCGAATAGGTTTGTGAAATGGTGACCGATCCCTGGGAGGTGAACTTGAGCGCATTGTTCAGCAGGTTCATCAGTATCTGGCGGACGCGCAGGGGATCCCCGGCCACCCAATCCGGATCGGGAAGCATGCTCTTGAGGACGAGAGCGATGCCGTGCGAGTCCGCCGCGTATTTCATGATGCCGACGCTTTCCGCGACCAGGCGGCCCAACTGGAATGGGCGCACGTCGAGCTGCATCCTCCCGGCCTCGATTTTGGAGAGGTCAAGGATATCGTTGAGGATGGAAAGCAGATTGAGCCCGCTGGCCTTGATCAATTCCACGCTTGCGCGCGCCTCCGAGGCGAGACCGGAATTCAACAAGGCTTCGGACATGCCGAGCACGCCGTTCATGGGGGTGCGGATCTCATGGCTCATCTGGGCCAGGAACCTGCTCTTGGCCTGGCTGGCCTCTTCGGCCCGGACCACGACCTGCTGCAATTCCAGAGTGCGCTCCAACACCTTGATCTCCAAGGGCAGGCTGGCCTTGCGGGCATGGAACATGAAGTAGGCCAGCAGGAAGGAAGAAGCAAGCCCCATGGCGATCAGGAAAATGTCCATGCCTTCCAGCAGGCCCAACAGTCCGACCTTGGGCGCGCGGATGATCAGACGGAAGCTCCCGCTGCCGGGCCGATCGTCGAACTGGGCCAAGGTCATGGTTTCGGCATGGGGCCCTTCCTTGATCACCGGGGTCCAGCCTTCCCCGGTGGGGAAGTCCATGTCCACGGAGAATTCCCGCGGCAAGGGTTCGATGACGGTTTCCCGCACCATCTTTTCCAGGCGCAACACGGCGACTGTGAAGCCTTTCGCCTGCTGCGTGACCACGGGCATATAGGCGGTCACCGTCCAGCCTTGCAGGGAATCGCGCGCCGACTCTCGCTTCATTTCCCACGCCGATCCATATGGCTGGCAAATGGTATAAGCGGACTTGGCGAGCGCGGACTCCAGGCAGGCCCGGAGCAGCGGCGTGGGGCTCCTATCCCGGTTCAGCCCGGTCGTATCGGTCGGGGACGGATATATGAACCGGATGGGATAATGCAGGCCGCCCATATCCCGCGGGACGGCCGGCATCCAATGGAATGCCTGGATGAAGGCATGGCCGGGCAGCAGGCGCGAGGCGAAGGCGCCGAATTCGGATTCGCGGACATGCTGCGATCCTTCGAAGAAGGCAGCGAGGGATTCCAGCGCGCTGCGCTGGGCGGACAAGCGGAGATTCAGGTTGCGCACCGCGGACTGGGCCTGGGATTGCAGGTTGACAACCGCCGCTTGCTGTCGATGCTCCAATTCATTCCGCATCAGGATCAGGGTGAGACCGATCCCTGACAAGAGCACCAGATAGCTGATGATGGCTTGATCCCCGATGAAACGGCCCCATTTCCCCCGTTCTTCCTCCGGCAGCTTCTGGATCAAGGCCAGGTTCCGTTCCAGGATGACCGCTCCCGCCCAGGAAATGAGGGAAACCAGAGCCAGGAAGGAAAGCGGCAGCCAACCCGGAAAGCGGCCGGACAAGAACGTGATGAAGGCGACGGAGGCGAGATTCCACAACAGGATGGCCACCGGGCGCCAGGGCATCATGAAAGAGAAGGCCAGGGAAAAGCTGATGGGCAGGAAGAAGGTCCAGGCATAGGACATTTCCCGGGTGAGCCAGGCCATCCAGCACAGGCAAGCGAAGGAAAGGCAAAAGCGCGTCACCGTCAGCCAGACCGCCATCCGGAAGCGCTTCCGTTTCTGAAGCAAGGAGATCGCGGTATTGCTGCCGAACAGGGCCAGGAAAGGCCACAAATAGGCGAGGCGGTTATCCGCCGCGCTCACCACGCAGATCAGCAGGAGCAGATTGACCGGCGGGAGGATGACGTTCAGGATGCGCAGGGACATGCATCGGAAATCGGTTTCGTTGAAGAGCCTGGCGGATAGGTCGGGTTGCATGTCCGGATCAGTTCCCTTCCGCGGATCCGACCGCGGCCTTGCGCAATCGGTCCATGATGGCCAATCCCAATCCCGCCTCCGGGACCGGTTCCGCCAGGATCAGATCAAGGCCTTGCCGATCCAACCGGTGCAGGCAGGCGAACAGGTTGGCGGCGGCTTCCCGCAGGTTGCCGGAAGGCGAAAGCACTTCGGCGCCGGCGAAGGATCCGGAAGGGACGGATCGGAATCCCAACCAACCCACTTTCCGCGCGCCGAGCTCCCCGGCCAGGGCTTTTTCCGGAAACATTGCCGGATCCCTTACCGGATGCAAGAGGCGCAAGCGCGTGCGCGGCGCGTAATGGCCGGGCAATTGCCCCGGGGCCAGCGGCCTGTTTGGCCGCCCATCCCCGCTTCCCGCTTCCTGTCCCGAAAAAGCGATGGCGCCGATCAAGGCTTCGATTTCCTCGCGCGGGACGCCGCCGGCGCGCAGTAACACGGGTGTTTCCCCGGCCAGGGACAGGATGCTGGATTCAACCCCAACCGCGCAAGGGCCTCCGTCCAGGATGAGGGATATGCCTCGGTCGAATTGATCGCGCACATGTGCGGCCGAAGTGGGGCTCAATCTGCCGAAGGGGTTGGCGCTGGGCGCGGCCAGGGGGAATCCCGCCTTGCGGATCAGCGCCAAGGCCACGGGATGGGCGGGCATGCGCACCGCTACGGTAGGCAAACCGGAAGTGGCCAGCTCCGGCACCGCGTCGGTCTTGGGCAGGACCAAGGTCAGGGGGCCGGGCCAGAAACGATCTATCAGCCTCTCGGCGCGCGCGTCCAGCCCGGAGCAGAGCGCCGCCAGGGATTGCCTATCGGCGATATGCACGATTAGCGGGTCGAAAAAAGGCCGGCGTTTGGCTTCGAAGATGCGCGCCAAAGCCGTCGGATCCAGGGCATTGGCACCCAGGCCGTAAACAGTTTCGGTGGGAAAGGCCACCAGCCGTCCTGCCGCCAGTTCCAGGGAGGCTAAACCGAGGTTTTCCTCGGTAGGGGGCAAGACAGGAATCATGGGTGGGAAAAATACTAAGAAGCGGGGAGCGGTCTCGTCATAAAAATCGCCTCCCGGAAGGGAGGCGTCGGCCTGGGACTGCTGTATGTCCGTTGCGCGGGTATCCTGATTATATCCCATCCCGTCTTGGGATACAAGTTTTTCCGCCGCTTCCTCTGGCTATCGGGCCAGCGGAAGAGAGGGCTTACAAGAGCGTATTCGCGATGCGCTCGGCTATGGTCTCCACCATTTTCGGATCCATCTTGTAGTTTCCGCTGCCGACCAGCGCTTTGAGGCGCTCGACTTTCATGCCCTGTTCCTGCTCGAACTCCGAGGTGGAGCCGGCCGCGTTGGCATAGCTCTTGGCCAAGGAGGTGAGAGTCACCTGGTCTTGGGGCTCGGACAAGCCCTTCTGCGCCTTCAATTGCTTGGCTTGCTTGGGATCCTTAAGACCGACTTCCCTCTGGGCCATCAACCTCGCGATTTCATTCACTATGTCTGTTGTCATCATGGTACACCTGCCTGCTTGCTTCGATGGTTCACATCTAGGAAGTCATAGTCCCCCGTTGGTTCATACCTTGTATATCGACATTCTTTCCGAGTTACTTTAACTTTTAATTCGGAATCGCCCCTGTCCAGGGGAAAAAGCGGTAAATCCGGCTCCAACCTCCCCAAGTCCCCTAAAAAGACCCAAAGGAAAGGTGGGCGGAAAGTCAAGTAAGGGGAGCTAAAAGATCAAAAAGGGATCTGAAAATGGGGGGGCGAAAATTCCGGCTTCTCAACCCGGGAGGAAGCTCTTATAGGCGGCTTGCAAATCGGCGCCGCCGAATTCGCGGCCTTCCTTGATGGCCAAGCCGGCCTTGAGCAATGCCACCGCCAGATCCTGGCGGCCGCGGTCGTACCAATATTGGCCCAGGAACTGCAAGGCCTGGATCTTGAGGAGCTGGAAATCCACGGGGATGAAGGT
>JBDSWM010000080.1:0-7029 GCA_039926685.1 Fibrobacteria bacterium
AACAGGCCCCAACGGGCCATGCCCTTGAGATAACCCAGGTACAGCCCCAGCCCGCCCGTGGCCATCAGCCACCAAACCGATTCGTGCAGGATGAACATAAACCCTTTCCTTAACGCCTAAAGCCTTCCTTCCCGGCTTGCAGCATCATGCCGCCGAGACGGGGTTCTCCAAGGAGCCGATGCCTTCGATGTCGATGCGCACATGATCGCCCGGCCTCAGCCATACGGGCGGATTGCGCGCGAAGCCCACCCCGGCGGGAGTGCCGGTGAGGATCACCGCGCCCGGGCGCAAGGTCATGGTGGAACTGAGCGATTCGATGAGGGTAGGAACGTCGAAGATCATGTCGGCCGTGCCTTGGTCCTGCATCAAGGCCCCGTTCACGTAGGTTCGGATCCACAACGCATTGGGATCGGGCACTTCATCGGCGGTGACGATCCACGGGCCCAACGGGCAGAAGCCATCGAAGCTTTTGCCGCGGGCGAATTGCCCGCCTCCCAGGTTCTTGTCACGCTGCCAATCGCGCGCGGTCACATCGTTGGCGCAGGTATAGCCGAACACGTATTCCAAAGCGCGATGGCGGGGCACGTCCTTGGCGGTCCTGCCGATGATGACCGCCAGTTCGCCTTCGAAGTCCACCTGCGAACTCAGCTTGGGCACCGGGATGGGTTCGCCGGGATGGTTGAGGCAGCTGCCGGCCTTGATGAAAAGCATCGGCACCGGCGGGCTTTCCGCTTTCCCTTCCTTGGCATGCTCCTTGTAATTGAGGCCGATGCCCAGTATGTCCACGGGCAGGATGGGGGCAAGCAGCCGATCCGGCTTGATCCGCTCAGGGGCGAATACCGGTTCCAATGGGAAAAAAGGATCGTCGGGATGGGAATTCAGCATGGGCGACGCGGTGCCATCCGCGTTCAAACGGCCGCGCAGGGTTTTCCCGCCGAAGAGGAAGCGAATGAGTTTCATGGCTCTAAATTAATAGCAAATGGCGATGCCCAGAATGGATGCGAATAGCCCGATTTGGCCATCCCAGGCCGGAAATCCGGGAAAAAGCGCGCTTTGCATTTGTATTCCCGCCTGGAAAAACATTGGTTGGAAGCATGCAGGGGAAACTCCCCCGCAAACCGCCCGGTAAACGGAGCGGTGAAACCTTTACCGAGAGGTATCTATGCTGCACTACTCATTGGTTTTCCTGGTTATCGCCCTAATCGCCGCTTTTCTGGGATTCGGCGGCATAGCGGGCGCCTCCGCCGGGATCGCGAAAATCCTGTTCTTCGTATTCCTGATCGCTTGGATTATTTCCTTCCTATTCGGCCGCAAGAACGTAATCTGAGAAGCCGGGAAATCCGCTTCCAGCCTGCGGGAACTCCCTCCGGCCGAAGACTTTACCGAAGCTTTAGCTCGAGGGCGGAAATCCGATCGGGAAAAAGCATGCGGATTCGGACACGTTATGCGCCGCATCTGCCATGCTTAGCGTCGCGTGCGCCATCAACGGAGGCGATTCCCGCCGGCAACGATCCTGGACCCGCGTGCAGCGGCTCGCGAAGGCGCAACCGGCGGGCAGATTCACCGGCGAAGGGATTTCCCCACCCAAGAGCTTAGGCTTGCGGGCGCGATCCAAGGTAGGAATCGATTCCAACAATGCCGCGGTGTAAGGATGCCGCGGATGGGCGAAGAGTTCCGCCGCGGAGGCCGCTTCTACTATCCTTCCCAGGTACATCACCAACACACGATCGCTGATGGCCTTGACCAGGGACAGATCATGGGAAATGAAAAGCAGGGACAGGCCCAGCTCCGCTTTGAGATCCATCAGGAGATGGATGATTTGAGCCTGCACGGACACATCCAAGGCCGCCACCACTTCGTCGCAGACGATCAGCTTGGGGCTGAGGCCGAGCGCGCGCGCGATGCCTATGCGCTGACGCTGGCCGCCCGAAAAGGCGTGCGGAAACCGGTGCATATAATCCGCGGATAGTCCTACCCGTTCCAGCAGGCCCGCCACGCGTTCCGGCAATTGTCCCGCGGGGCATAGGCCATGCGCGCGCAGCGGTTCCGCCAGGATTTCGAAAACGGTATGGCGCGGATTCAACGAGGTATAGGGATCCTGGAAAATGATCTGGAAATCGCGGCGATAGGCGTTCCAGGCGGACGGTTTGCCTATATCGATGGAGTGGCCGGCCAGGTTGAGCGTGCCGGCGGTGGGCTGGACCAACCCCAGCAGCGAATAGCCCAAGGTGCTTTTGCCGCAACCGGATTCCCCCACCACGGAAACAACTTCCCCCGCGCCGATGGTAAAGGACACGTCATTCACGGCCTTCACATGGCCAACGGTTTTGCGAAGTACGCCGCCCGTGACCGGGAACCAGGTTTTCAGGCCTTTTACCTCGAGTAAAGGCGCAAGCACTGGCGCCGGCGCGGGCGCCGCCATTACAGGCATGGGGGGCATCACGGAAGGGCTTCCACCGGCGCGGAGAACCCGGCAAGGGCTTCCGCGGGCGCATGCAGAAAACAGGCCACGCTATGCCCGGGACCCGCCGGAAAGAGTTCCGGTTTGCCGCCGCAAGGCGCGAACGCGTGCGGACAACGATCCCGGAAGCGGCAGCCGGGAAGATAATCCGCCGGACGCGGCACCTGGCCGGCGATCGGTTTCATCAGGCCGGCTCCCGCATCCAGGCGCGGCAACGCCGCCAGCAATCCTTGGGAATAGGGATGCAAGGTGCGGCGCAGGAAATCCTCCACCGGACCCTCCTCCGCCAAACGTCCCGCGTACATCACGCCCACGCGATCGGCGTATTGCGCCACCAGGTTGAGGTTGTGGGTCACCATCAGCACCGCCATTTTGAATTCGTCGCGCAGGTCCTGGATCAATTCCATGATTTGCGCCTGCACCGTCACGTCCAAGGCGGTGGTGGGCTCGTCGGCGATCAGCAAGGGGGGATTGAGACTCAAAGCCATGGCGATCATCACGCGTTGGAGCATGCCGCCGGAGAGTTGGTGGGGATAGGCGGAAAGCACGCGATCGGGGTCCGCGATGCCTACGCGATCGAGGAGGGAGCGGATGCGCTGGAGCGGATCGCCCTGGTAGGCATGGTACCGGAACGGTTCCAATAATTGCCGCCTGATGGGCCATAGGGGATTGAGCGCCGCTCCCGGCTCCTGGAAAATCATGCCTATTTCCGCTCCGCGCAAGCGGCGCAATTCGTCCATGGGCATGGTGAGGATGTCCCTGCCCCGGAAAAGGATACGCCCGGACAGCACGCGGCCGCCCGGCACCGGGAGCAATTTCAAAAGCGAAAGGCAGGTAACCGATTTGCCGCAGCCGGATTCCCCCACCAACCCGTAAGCCTCGCCCGGGTGGAGCTGGAAGTTGACCTTATCGGTTATGGCCACGAGGCCGGTATCCGATGCGAATCCGATGGATAGGTCTTCCACCTCAAGCAATGGCTGGGAAGCGCTATTCATGGTCTTAATGTACATATCCCCGTTTGGCATCCCGCAGCCCCACTTCCCCAAACATCCCTATACATAAGCGACCTGACGCTATCAGGGGACATTTTCCAGGGACGGACATGAGTACACCGGATCAGTATTTTTCGTCGAAATTATACGAAAAAAGGGGTTCCTCAGGCCAGTATCGGGAGATTCCCTCCCCGGATATTTTGGTTAGACCGTATATTCCGTATGCATGCCGGCAGGTGCGGAATCGGCACATGTTTGCGGTGGGGGTTATTCGATGAGCTTGAAACCTTGGCTTTTCGCCATTAGCGCGCTTACAGGATTCACACACGGCGCCCAGATCTGCAGCCTGGTTTTTGATCAATGCCCGGGTAATTTCACCTCAGGTACCATCACGGTGCCGCAAAGCGTGATTTGGCTCGATCCGGTGGTTCCCGTATGTACGGAAAACGTGCAAATCGTGACCGGAAGCCAGGCCGCTCCTTCCCTCGTATTCATCATCGATAATTCCGGCAGCATGGGCGGCGACCTCGGCAATGGCACCGATCCCCAGGCGCAACGCTTCAAAGTGCCCCCCAGCCTGCTTGACTCCATTTTCCGTTTCGCTCCCAACACGGAGGTGGGCCTGGTGATTTTCAGCCGCCGTCTGGCATTCGATGATCGCGACAACCCCTTCTTCAAGCCCGCCTTTCCCGGCGATGCCACCCAGCATGACGCTTATGTGCCTTTGACCAAGCTGAACCAGGTTTTCGCGAACGGCAGAACGGGGCTCGATACCTTAAAGGCCCTGCTTTCCACGGCCCCCAACAGCAACGGGAATCTGATTTACAATACCAAGTATCCCGAATCGCGCCCGAACAAGGACATCAATAACGATCCGAACGGCACCGTTCCCGACCCGGCGGCCCCCGGCAAGTGGAATTTCCGCGACGGAACGGACATTACCCTGGGTTTCCAGGCGGCCAAGCAGGCCATAGCCGCCGCCACCGCGCCCAAGGACGGCCAGTTCTTCATCTTCCTCTCCGACGGCGCTCCCAGCAGCCCGGACGATTCGCGCGCCGCCCAGATCAACGATTTCGTTGCCGGCACCAACGTTCCCACCACCTTCACCGTCTACTTCAACAACGGCAGGGACGTTCCCCAGACCATCGCCAACATGACAAACAACATCAAGGCGAACGCGTATTCAGCCAGCAACGCCAAGAGCGCCTATTTCGGGATCGATACCCGCCTGGATCAATTGCTCCCCGTGCTGCAGAACAGCGTCATCAACCCGATCTTCTCCAACGCCGCCGGCCAGCCCGAGAGCGCCGTCATGTCGGTGGTGGGCGGAAAGAATTATCCCAGCACCAGCGTGGATGCGAAGAACTTCACCTTCGGGGATCGCGTGCCGCTGTCCACCGATCAGACCGTGGTGAACCTGAACTATGTCTACACCTATACGGATTCCGGCAAAACCAAGCGGAAGGAAGTGCCTTACAAGCTCACCGTCAAGCGCGCCGCCGCCGGAACGGAGCTGAAGGACGGGCTTTCCTCCTCCTGCCAGGACCAGGGGGCCATCGCGTTATACAACAAGGGCGCCCAGGTCAATATCGTCACCGCCGACCATGAAAACCTGGATGTGCGTCTGACCTTGTCCAGCGGAGAGGCCTGCAACGGCTGTTCCGTGGAAGTGAAGCCGAGCAAGAGCACCGACAGGGAGACCGTGGCGTTGAGCGCGACCGGCGGCTACCATCAGGGCAGCTTCGGGCGCGAAACCAGCACGCAGGTCAAGGCCAACGACGGCAAGCTGGAACACCTGCCCACCGACAGCATCGTCGTCACCTACATCAATCCGGACAATCCGCTCGACATAGTGCGCAGGGCTTTCCCGTATTCCGATGTATCGACGGCCCTGACCGTGACCTACCACAACTTCTATTCGCGCGGCGGCGACGCGGTGAACGCGAAATCAGGCGAGCATTTCGTGCTTGTCACGCCCGGTTCCGTCTCCCCCACCGCGGAGTCCGGTTCCAAGAACTGGAGCATCATCCCCGCCTTGAACACCAGGGAGGATTCCCTGCGCTATGTGGGCACCATCATCGAGGCCTCGCGCGCCTTCAAAGTGGAGCTCCAGATCTACAGCAACCTGGGCCAGTTCGTGAACAAGATCGAATTCTCGCTCACCCAAAACGACTTCGCCAAGCTGGCCAAGGGCGTCAGGAACAACACGCGCCAGATACGCGTCTTATGGGACAACTACGCCGCGGACGGCAGCCGGGCCGGCACGGGGGCCTATATCTTCAAGACCAAGGTCACCTTGCTGAAGCTCGATGGCATAGCCGAGGACGAAGAGGTGAGCACGGATTATCGCGTGATGGGCGTGCTCCGGGGCCCCTAGCCTAGAACTCAAGGCGGCGGCTGCCGTTATTCCAAGCGACGCGATTCCAGGGGATGCCCCAGCATCCGGCCTTGGGCGTCGAATTCCCATTGTTCCCAGGGGAAGGCCGGCCAGGGGCCGGCCCCATTCCCGTTCCGCATGCGCCAGGCCTTCCCGGACCGGGCGGCATTGTCACGTGAGGCACGCGAGTCCTGCCATTCCCGCGAGTCCGTCGATAGGCCGCTCGGGTTCGCGACTTTGATCACGAATGTGGTTATGGACTTCGCCGATACCGCGGCCGTGAGCCCACCGCCCTGCACGGGGATATCCGCCAGCTTTTTCAGGTTGTCGGTGGCATTGGTCGAGTAAACCGATCCGGATGGGGCGGCGCCGGGAAACAGGGAAAGATCGATGATGTAATTCCTGGCCGCGGTTTCCGGGTTCAGGACCACCACCACCAGGTTCCCCGTTTCCGGGACCAGGGCGGCCAAGGTGTTTTCCGCCGGGCTTTGCAGGATTTTCGATCCCGGCCGGATGAAGCGGCTGAAGTTGCAATGCATGTAGAAGCGCTTGTTGGGGGCGAAGGATTGCGCTGTCTGGTTGGCGTCGATGGATCTCCAATTGGCGGACGCGTCGATCAATTGCCAGTCGATCCAGGCATTGGCCTGCATTTCCTTTACATCCTTGATGATCATGTCCGCCATCCACAAGCTCACATCCAAAAGGTCCCCGCCCGCAGGGCGATTCAGCGGGCCGGATTCGGACATCCATAGCCGCTTCTTAAGGCTGATGGCTTTTTGGCCATACTCCTTACGCTTATCCCAGCCGGAATAGGAATGGGTGTTAAGTTGCGCGAGTATCGATAGCGCCGAGTCGTCGTATTTCTGCAATCCGCTCAAGGCCAGGGAGATGGAGTTCTCGTCCGCCGCGCTTACGCCGATGGCCAGGTTCTTGGCTTTGATTTCGACCGCCAGCGTTTTCATCAGCTTGGCCTGGTTGTTGGCGAACCCGCACCCTTCCTGGGCTTGGCTGGTTCCCGTCCACCAATTGCTGGAGGACTCGTTGAGGGGCTCCAAGGTGCGGAACCGGAATCCCGAACTATCCTGCAAATGCTTGGTCACGTCGGTCAGATAATCCGCGAAGGCCTCGAAATAGTCGGGCTTTAAATTGTCCGATCCGTCCTCCATGCCTCCGGAGCATTGGTTCTTGGTCATCCACCA
>JBDSWM010000081.1:0-4287 GCA_039926685.1 Fibrobacteria bacterium
TGACCCCCACGGCCAGGCCCACGGCCCAATGGGTCCAGGGCGAAAGGCGATTCCATCCGTACAGGAACAATCCGATAGCGATCGCTTCCAGGAAGAAGGCGGTGCCTTCCCAGGAAAACGGCATCCCGATGATCGGTCCCGCATGTTCCATGAATTTGGGCCAGAGGAGGCCGAGCTCGAAAGACAGGGCGGTGCCGGACACGGCCCCGGTGGCGAAAAAGATGGCAACGCCGCGCGACCAGGTCTTGGTCAAATCCAGATAGACGGTCTTGCCGGTGCGGATCCATCGATAGTGGGAGATGGCCATGAGGAAGGGCATTGCCATGCCGATGGACGCGAAGATGATGTGGAAACCGAGGGAGAACGCCATTTGGGAGCGGGCGGCGAGCAAATCGTCCATGTGTTCAAAGATAGCAAGGGCGAAGGCGCGGCGAAGGTTCCGCTTTACGCCGATGCCGGCGAAACGCGGCGGGAGCGATGGCGCCGCTCCTTTGCCGCGATCGGTTTATTTGGGGGCGGGCTTGGAAAAAATCTCCCCGAAAAAATCCACGGTCGCTTGCCAGGAACGATTGTCCGCTTTGGCATTGTAGGCGAAACCTTTGGAATTATCGTTGCCGCCATAAGGGTTGGTGAACCCGTGCACGGCTCCGCCGTATTGGATGAGCCGCCAGTCGACTCCCCCCGCGCGCATTTCCGCTTCGAACGCCTTCACTTGATCCACGGAAACGAAAGGATCGTCCGCCCCGTGGTTCACCAACACGGGCCCCTTGATGCTCTTGGCCTGTTCGGGATGGGGCGTGTCCAGATTGCCGTGGAATGTGACCACGCCGTTCAGCGCCGCGCCGCTGCGGGCCAGTTCCAGCGCCACGCCTCCGCCGAAGCAATAGCCCATGGCCGCGAGACGGCTGGTGTCCACGCGCGCGGTGGCGCGCAGTTGATCGTAGGCAGCGCGCGCCCTGGCCTGCATCAGGTTGCGATCCTTCTTATAAATGTCCGAAACCGCTCCCGCCTCCTGCATGTCCTTGGGACGAACATTCTTGCCATAGATGTCGGCGACCAGCACAACGTAGCCGAGTTTGGCGGCTTTTTCGGCATATTGCTTGGCCAAATCGGTGACGCCCATCCAATCCGGTCCCAACACTATCCCGGGCTGCTTGCCTTTGGCGGAAGCATCGTAAACGAGCAGGCCTTCCAAGGCGGTGGTATCCTGCTTGTAACTGACCGGTTCCGCCTTGATGTTGCGGACAGGCCCGGTCTTGGCGGAGGCCGGCGCCGCGGCCAGGGCCAGACCGAAGACCAATGAGGTTGCGATTGCGGCCAGGGAAGCGGATTTATGCGAGCTTGTCATGGGGATCTCCATTTCCATTACGGGGATACCGGATGGGCATCCGGATGCGGATAAAACCAGGATCTAAACGAAATCGACTCCCGGTGCAATCGGTTTCCAGCCAAAGCCGGAGGCGCGCCGTCATGATCGCCACCGCATCCCGGACCCTGCGCTTATGTATTTTAACGGAGAGCATTGATCCGGGAACGCTATCGGAACGCGATGGCCGGGAGCGAGCGGAGGGGAAGAATGTTTGAAAGGAAAATGGCCGATAAAATGAATGATGGCACGGCTGTGGGAGCGGATACGCCCCAAATAGACTTCGACGGCTTCATCGCCGCCCAGACGTTGCCGGTTTTGGTGGATTTCTGGGCGGAATGGTGCGGGCCCTGCAAAATGATGGGGCCGGTGCTCAAGGATTTGGCCAAGGAGATGAAGGGCCGCCTCACCGTCATCAAGGTGGATACGGAAAAAAAGCCCGAGTTGGCGGGGCGCTTCCGGATCACGGCTATCCCCACCTTGATCCTCTTCAAGGGCGGCCGCGAAACGCATCGCATCCAGGGCGCGATGCCATTGGCGGCGTTGAAACAGGAGCTGGCTTCCCGCCTTTGAACCGCCGCCCGTTCAGGTGGTCTGCTCCTCGCATGTTCCAGCTTCCCTTCCTTATCGTTCAGGCCGGGGTTTCCTGGAATATCGCGATGGAGTAGCCATGCACCCAATACCCATCGCTGATGACATCCGCCTCCGCGATGGTCCAATGGTTCCCATGCGCTTCCGCCCAGCCAGCCGTGTCGAGGATGCGGCGCCAGCTTTTTCCCGCGGCCGCGGCAGGCATGGCGAAGTCGGCGCTTTTCGGGTCCATGTTGACGCAAAGCAGGAAATCCGTGTCGCCTACCGCGCTGCCGTCTATGCGCCAGTGGATGCGGGTTTCCCAATCCGCCACCTCGCCCACGCCGTTGCGGGATCGGAAGCAGAAAGTCACGTCATTTCCCGAGTCCATGACGAGATCGGCGAACTTGTCCTGGCGCAGGCAGGGATGCCTTTTGCGCAGGCCGATCAATTTATGCACGAACAGGAACAGGCCGTTCTTTCCGGAAGGGCCGTTATCGCGCCCGTAATTGTCATGATAAGAGCCCGACCCTCCCGTAGGCAAAGCGTTGGGGGCGGGCGTGGCGATCATGCCGTAGTTCTGCCACATGCCGATGCTGTCCAGCTTGTAGGGATTGTTGTTGCCGTTCTGGGTGCGCGCGAATTCATCTCCCCCGGAGGTCATGGGCACGCCGCGGGAAAAGAACTGCACAGCCAGGAAATTGCGCAGCCGTTGCCGCCGCAAGCTCCGATCCCCGCCTGAATCCCAAGACAGGTTATCGTCGCTGCCGCCGTCGCTGGGGCCGAAGGGCCATGCCTGGCCGTTGTTCTTGGCATTGTAGCTGACCAGATCGAGCAAGGTGAAGCCGTCGTGAGCGGTCAGGAAATTCACCGACTTATGCGGTCCCCCCTGATCCTTGAATTGCGCATAGTCGCCGTTCACGGCCTGGACGAAGGCCTGCGCATTGCCGTCCCCCTTCAGGAAGCGCCGCATCCCGTCCCGGTATATTCCGTTCCATTCAGCCCAGCCATTGGGGAAGTCCCCCACATGGTACCCCCCCAGGTCCCAGGCCTCGGCGATCACTTCGATCTTTTCCTCCTTCGCCAAGGCGGCTATATCGGCCAGTAATCTGGATCCGGAATCGAAATCGAAATTCTCGCCGCTGCGGCCCAATACGGTGGCCAGATCGAAACGGAAGCCGTCCACCCCCATCACCAGAGACCAGTATTTCAGGGAATCCAGGATCAACTCGCGCACCGGCTCCTTCGAAGAGTTGAGGTTGTTGCCGCACCCGGAGGTCTCCCAGTAATACCGGTTTCCGGCCGTGAGGGCGTAATATTCGGAATTGTCCAGGCCCCGGAAGCACAGCGCTTCGGCGGTATCGCCGCTGGCGTCCCACAACCCGCCTTCGCCCGTATGGTTGTAGACCACGTCCAGGTACACTTCCAGGCCTTCGTCGTGGAACGCTTTGATCATGCGCTTGAATTCCCGCGTGGGCCCGCCCGGGGATTTGTCATGCGCATAGCGCAGGTCGGGCGCGAAGAACCCGTAGGTCATATAGCCCCAATAATTTCCATGGGGCGGCTCATCATAGCGGCGATCCCAACCCGGGAATTCCTCCGGTGTCAAATCGTTCGCGAACTCCTGAACCGGCAGCAGCTCCAGCGTCGTATAACCCATCGACTTCAGGTATTTGGCCATGCAGGCGGCCCCGGCATAGGTGCCCCGCAAGGAATCCGGCACGCCGGCCACGTGTTCGAACCCGGGAATACCGCGCAGGATGTCGGCGAGCTGGGCGGAGGAAGGATGCCGCGTCAGGCCCTTGAGATGCGCTTCGTAGATGATGGCGTCCTTCTGCGCCAGACGGGGCTTGCGGCCATGCGGCGTGGTATCGTGGATGAGCACGGATTTGGGCGCCCAAGGCCCGGTGTCGAATTCGCGCCTCGGCACCGGCGCCCAACGGTTCGCCACGCCCGTATAGACATCGGGTCCGGTTCCGTACATGCCGGCATTATGTCCGAAGGCTTCCTTCATCTCCGGTGTCTCCCGGTCATGGGAGAATTCCGCCGCATAGGGATCGAGAAGCAATTTATTGGGGTTGAAGCGATTGCCTGAAGCGTCCACGTCCGCCTTGAACCCGGCCAAGCTGTTGCCGCGCGTCCAGGCCGTGTCGGGCTCCCAATTAGGCCCCCAGCAACGGTAGCCATATAAGGTACCCGCCGGAACCGCCGCCAGCTTGGCGCGCCAGATATCGTCCGCGCCTTTGGCCATCCAATACGCGTGGCTCGCCTCCGCTCCGATGGCCTGGGTATGGATTTCCAGCAGCACGCGGATGGCATGATTGGAATAAACCGCGAAGACGGCGGTGCCG
>JBDSWM010000082.1:0-15214 GCA_039926685.1 Fibrobacteria bacterium
TACTATCTTCTTCACCCTATTTCGTGGTATTTTTCCGGTTTTTTCCTCATCGGGGAGCGTTATGGCCACAATCGTAAAGTTGGACGGTGCCTGGGATTTCTGTTTCGATGCGGTCGACGCCGGCCTAATTGATCAATGGTACCGGAAAAAACCGACTTCGGCCAAAAAGGTCAGCCTCCCCCATGTCTGGACTATCGAAAGCAACGAAGAGAACGCGCATATCGCATATTACTTCAAGGAGTTCATCGCCGATAAGAAGGAATCGCCCAAGCGGTTTTTCATCCGGTTCGGCTCGGTGCAGCATCATGCCACCATCTGGCTGAACGGCGAAGAGCTGGGCACGCATATGGGGGGCCATGTGCCTTTCGAAGTGGATGGCTCCAAGGCCGTTAAAATCGGGGAGAACAATTTCCTGGTCGTGCGCGTGCAAACCCTGGACCGTCAGGGGAAAATCCAGGACCATACCGCTGCGGAATTGGCCCTGGGAGGCCCTTTCCTGCGCGGCGCCTTCGCCGGCATCACCGGTGACGTGGAACTGTACATGGTGGGCAAGGCGGGAATCCGCTCCGTGAACTGCTTTCCCGATTTCGAAGCCGATCGCCTCACCATCGAAACCAAATTCTGGAATCCCAAGAATTTCCAGGCGGAACTGGTTTTCGACATCACCAGCCCGGATGGGGATACCGGAACCGTGACCAGGAGCGTAAAGCTCGAAAAGGAAAACGGCAGCTTCGGCGTGACCATCCAATTGGAAAACGGCAAGGTCTGGCATTTGCACGATCCCTTGCTCTACAAGATCAAGGTCACCCTGGCCGGATCGTATACGGTGGATACGCGTTTCGGCATGCGCAGCGCGGACGTGGAAAAGGGCTCTTTCAAGCTCAACCATCATCCCGTCAAGATCAAGGGCGTGACCTATCCCTGGTTCTTCCCCTTCCTGCACGGAACCCCGCCCGCGGATTTCGAGCTGAAGAAGGAACTTGTGATGATCAAGGAGTCGGGTTTCAACCTGCTCCGCTCCGGTGGGGCGCCCCTTCCCAAGGAAGTGCTGGATATCTGCGATGAAATCGGTTTGCTGGTGCTGCAGGAGACCACATGCTTCAACCAGAAGTCCAGCAAAGAAGGCCTGGAAAACCTGAAGCAGCAATTGCATACCCTCATCGATCATGACGGGCATCATCCCTCCATTTTCGGCTGGGTGATCGGTTCAGAGAACGGATCCATGGTCCTGGAAAACGGGAACAAGCTGCTGCGCTATGCGGCTGAACTGGATCCCACCCGCCCCATCTTCTCCAATCTGGGATCGGTTTCCATGGACAGCCTGGGCGGCGGAAAGATCGACCTCGGCAAGGTTTACGAGCCCATTGCCGCGACCATCAGCGCCTTCGAATCTCATCGCCTCAAGATCGGGTTCCCGGTTTCGGTCAAGACCTATTCCCTGCTGTCGAATTATTGCTCGTCCAAGGACGGCAAGTCGGTGGCGGACGGCATCCACGGGAGCAAGTCCTTCTGGGAACGTTACAACTACCTCAAGGACGATCTCGACGGCAAGGTGCTGGTGGACGGACTGGGGGTCTCCTCCCCGGAAGGCATTTCCGAATTGCTGGAAGCCAATAAGAAGTTCTCGGGCCATCCGGAATTCAAGGATCTCCAGAAACTGAACGCGGAATTGGGCCAGATCCTGAAAGACAGGAACCTTACCATTTTCAAGGATGCCGACAGCTTCTGGAAGGAAGCCTCCGCCGTGGCCCGCCAAGGCATCTCGAAGCAAATCGAGGCCCTGCTCGCCAACCCGCAGGTTTCGGGTTATATCCTGGAAACCTGGGGTGATTACGGCGCGCATATGTCCGGCATGGTCAATTGGCAAAGGAAGGCGAAGGCTTCCCTGGAAACGGTGCGCAAGGTCAACCGCCCAATCCATGTCATCGCCGAAGCCGAAGATCGCACGCCCTATATCGGCACCTCCGCCGCCATCAAGATCCATATGGTCAACGACGGCCAGTTGGGCGACTACGGCTTGCTGCTGCGCGTGAAAGGCCCCAACGGCCGTATCTGGCATCAGGAATCCCTGCCGGGCAAAGCCAAGGTTGGAGTCAACCTTGTGGGGCGCTTCAAGTTCCCGGTCGGATTCGAGAAAGGCCGGTTCACCTTCGATCTGAACCTGTCCAAGAACAACAAAGAGATGGCCCGCACGGAAGAGGTCTTCCTGGTGCCGCCTGAAACCAAGTTGGAGATTCCGCTCAAACAAGTGAGCGTCCTGGGCAACTTCCCGGATACGGTGAACAGTTTCACCAATCCGGACGCCAACATCTGCGTGCTGGCGGATATTTCCACCTTGGTGGAAGGCTCCATCCGCAAACGCTTCGACAAGGTGGCCGCTGGGGGCACCATCATCCTCGGCAACGTGTCGGAGGAGGATGCGCGCCTGCTGAACGGCATGAAGGTCCTGCCCGTGGAAATCTCCTGCTTCCGTTCCTCGGGCAGCAGTTTCGGCAGCTTCCACTATGCTTTGGGCGGCCCCGAGTTCAAGGATCTGCCGTCCCAATGCGTTCTCGATCAAACCTATGCGGACGTGATGCCGTATTGGAGTTTGGAGTCCCTGCCCAACCTTTCCGTGGCGGCGGGCAGCATCAACCTGGTCGGGAACGGCCAGGGCAAATCGAAGCTGCGTTGGGGCGCAGATATCGCGAGCATGCCGCTGGGCAAAGGCCGAGTGGTCTTCTACCAGTTCGACATTTTCGGGAAGCTGGGCAAGAATGCCTTGGCGGACGCGTTGTTCGCCAATCTGATAGCGTCGCTCGCCAAATAGCGGGCCTCACCAAATAGGGTGCGGCGGGCCGGTTCCCTGGAACCGGACCCGTCGATGCCGCTTATCTCCGCGACTTCTGCTTTTCGGATTTCTTTTCGGCGGTTTTGGAAGAGCCTTTCGCGGATGCGGAAGGCTTTTTCGTTTCCCTGGCGGTAGGTTTCGGATCGGCCACGGACTTGGATTCGACGGGAAGCTTGGGCGTCGCGGAGCGCACGCTGTCCCTGCGGGCCTTGACGGAATCGGCTTTCAGCTCGGCCTTTGACTCCGCCTTCTCGGGTTTCATGCCGGTGGAGTCGGGTGATCCCGGCTTGCCCTCGCCTTTGGGCGGCCCGGCTTCGGATGCCTCATCCTTGCCGCTATCCATGCCGACGGGTGGCGGCGGCAATGGAAGGCCACTTTCCGGACTGCCCGCCGGGGAACCGGCAGTATCGGGTGCCGGAAGGGAACCTGATTCTCCGGATGCGCGGGATGACCATATGTCCGGATACAACCCTTGGTACTCCGCCTTGCCGTTTTCCGGGGGGGCCTTGGCCAATTCGAACCAGGTGTAAATGGTTTTCACCCATTCATCGAGCCAGAGTTTGCGGCTCTCCCGGTTGGTCCACCAGGCGTTCGGATCATAGACGTTGTACTCGGCGGCCGCCACCAGTATCACGGGATAGGCCTGCGCGAGTTTGCGGAAGATCCGGCGGGTGCGGCCGGTATGGAAGGAAGTCGTGATGATCAGGACCGTGTCCAGGTTCTGCAGACGGAATTGCCGTACCAGCAGGCGCGCTTCCTCCAAGGTCGAATAGGCGTCCTGGCGGAATTCGAATATGCGATCGCGGGGCACGCCTTGCTGCACGTAATAATCGACCATGAACTCGCTTTGGTAGCGGTTCTTGAAAATGCGCGTGGAGGAGATGATCAAGCTGTCGATTTTGCCCGCATGGAACATGCGGATGGCCGCATCGCTGCGCTCGCAATCCCGCGACTCCCCGGCCAGCACCAGCCCCCAGCGGACCCTATCGAAGGCGTCCTCCCGCACCAGCCAATTGCCGGACTTCCACAAAGCCACGCCTCCCGCGCAAAGCACAACCGGCACGGCGAACCATGCCCACAGGGTCCAGTGTCGCCAAAGGCCGGATTGCGCCGAACGGCGGGGCGTGCGCGGTCGGATCGGCAATCCCTTATTCCTCGATTTTCACGGTCATGGCCACCGCTTCCAAAGGGTTGTCGCGGTGATCGGTTTCTTCCGCGACGATTTTGTCCACGACATCCAGGCCGGAAGTGACCTTGGCGAAAGCGGTGTACTGGTTGTCGAGATGGGAAGAGTCCGCCACCACGATGAAGAATTGCGAGGAAGCCGAATCGGGATTGGCCGAGCGCGCCATGGAGACGATGCCGCGCACATGCGGGGTCTTGGAGAACTCGGCCTTTATGTTCTTCCCGGAGCCGCCCGTGCCGTGCAACCGCTTATCGTCGTTCTTGCTGTTGGGATCCCCGCCTTGGATCATGAAATCGGGAATGACGCGATGGAACAGGGTCTTGTCGTAGAAGCCCTTTTGGCCCAGTTCGATGAAGTTCTTGACATGGCCGGGCGCCACTTCGGGAAGGAATTCGAGGGTGATGTCGCCGTGACGGGTGGAAATGATGGCCTTGGACATGCGGAGGCTCCCAATATTCTTGAGGTTACTGTTCATACCGGCGTCCCCGGTCCGGCGTACCGGCCTTGAAAGTCCGGCGTACCGGCTCTTCTAGGGCGGCGCACCGGCCTTTTTAGGCCGGCCGGAAGCCGCGCAAAACAGGGACGCGAATCTGGAAATTAGAAATTGTTGGCCCGCCCTCCTATACGGATTTGACCAGCAGCAGCGCGGCTTCGGCGTTGTCGCGGTAATATTTGGGCCTACGGCCGGCGGGCGTGAAACCCCAGCGCGCGTAGAAGTCGCGCGCGCGCTCGTTCCCCTCCCTCACCTCCAGATGCAAGGTGCGCAGTCCTCCCGCCTTGGCCCAGGCTAATAATGACTCCATCAGCGACGATCCCACTCCGCGGCCCCAATGATCTTTCGCCACCGCTAAGGATTGCAGTTCCGCCTCGTCCGCCGCTCCCACGGCGCATGCGAATCCCTGCACTTCCGGATCCGCCCACACCCAGCCCATAGGTCCCGTCAGCGGATGCGCCGAATCCGGGAGCGTCTCCACCTGATAGGGCGGCCGGAGGAATACCTCGAAATCCGCGACCTGCCAGGGCACCGGGTTGGCCTGGGCCTCGATGGCCAGCACGGCCGCCAAATCCGTCCGCAGCATAGGTCGCACGCAAGATACGGTCACGGGCGTACGACTCCCCCCGGAGCGCCATCGCCCGGCGGAGCCACCCCGCCTCGGGGAACGCTTCCTGCCGTTCCCTCCGCGCGCCGTTTGTCCTCCGCCGCCGATGCCATCAGGTAATTGGGCCTCAATACCCCGTCCAGCACGGGGCTCCGGCCCTTGGCCAACCGCGCGATGCCTCCAAAATCCACCCCATCCTCGAATCGCTGCCAGCGGCCGAAGGCGGCAAGCAGGCGCTCCCGATCGGGGACATTGCCGGAGGTGACCAGCAGGACGCCCCGTCCGCCCAAAGCCATCGTATCTTCGGCGGACAACAGGCGTTCCCGGAGGATGGGAGCGCCGACGGTTCCGGCCGCGTCCAGGGATCTCACGAAAAACCGGCCCGCATTGGCGGCGATGGCGGCGACCACGCTCTCCTGCGTAGCGCTGACCGCACCGACTTCAAGAGCGTACAGGGATGAAAAGGGATACAAAGGCAGGCGCCCGGCGAATGCCAATCCTTGCGCCATGGCGGCGCAAACGCGGATGCCGGTGAAGCTGCCCGGTCCCACGCCGACGCAGATGTCGGATATGTCCGCGATATCCAATCCCGCCTCCGCCAGGCATTCGTCCAGCAAAGCATGCGCGGTTTCCCCGCGCGCACCTTGTTCCTTGACGCGCTTGGACAAGGTACGTCCGTCGGAAGCGACCAGCCCGACGCAAAGGGAGGCGGACAGATCCAGGACTAGGGAAAGATCAGGCTTACTTGGCAAAGCTTTCTTCGATGACCTTGGTCAGCAGCCCGGCATAGCTGAGGCCGGCATACGCCGCGGCCTGCGGCAGCAGCGAGGTGGGCGTGAAGCCGGGAAGATTATTGGTCTCGAGGACGAACAGGCGTCCCGGGCCGTCGGCGTCTGGCGCATAGATGAAATCCGTGCGGCTATACACGGCGAGCTGGAGGGCATCATGGCAGCGGGCCGCGATGGCCTGCATTTGCGCGATGATGTCCGCAGGGAACCCCGCGGGTGTGATTTCCTCCGTGCGGCCCGGCTTGTATTTGGCCTCGAAGTTGAAAAAGCTGTCCTGGATAGGGCGAATCTCGGTGGGGGCCAGGGCGGCGAAATGGTCGAGCACGCCGCAAGTGCCTTCGCGGCCCTGGATGAACTCCTCCGCCAACAGCCGCCCTGATTCCGCGCCCAGCTTGGCCAGAATCGCATCCAGATCCGGCGCCGAGCGGGCGATGCCGATGCCGATGCTGGAACCGCCTAGCGGATTCTTGATCACGATCGGGTATCCGAATTCCTTTTCCAATGCGGCGCGCGTTGCCGCCGCCTTCCCCGCTTCGCCAAAGTCGTCCCGGGATAAGACGCGGTAACGCGCGGTGGGAATCCCCGCCGACTGATAGATCCTTTTGGCCGTTATCTTGTCCATGGCCAGGGCCGATCCAAGGCTGGAGCTGCCGGTATAGGCCTGGCCGGCCAATTCGAAAAACCCCTGCAGGCGCCCATCCTCGCCGCCCACGCCGTGCAACCCGATCAGCATCAGATCGCAACGCGGGAAAACCCGGAAGTCCGGGAAACGCGCGCTGAGCCAGCCCGCCGGGGGGCTGGCCATGATTGCCGAGGCTGTCTCGGCCGAGTCCACGCCGTAAGTGCCGTGCGGGCCCGCGGCCGGTAATGCGCCCGACCCGGATTGATCCGGCCAGGACCACACATTGTCCTTGGAGATCAGGATCGGGAATCCGCGATAGCGATGGGGATCCAGGTTCCTGAGCATGCCGGTTCCGGAAACCAGCGAGACGGGGTGCTCGGGCGAAATGCCGCCCATCAGAACGCCGACTTTTTTCTGTGAAGGCATGCGGTATGCCCTTTAGATTTCGACCATGCTGCCGAGGGGATTTTCCGAATCGGAAAAATCCTCTTTGAAATAGCTGAATCCTTCGGAGTCCTGGCTGTATCCGTGGGTGACGAATTGATTGAAGAAAAAGCGCAGCGCTGATTCCCGGGAATCCATCTCCACCACCTGGTGTATCAATGAGGGTTTAGGCGTGATGAAGGCGATAGAGTATCTGGGCATGTGCGGAAAATTAGCAGCAATCACCCGGCTTTCCAATTGAATTCACCCGATTTCTCCGCATCCCGGAAAGAAGGCCGGTTAACGACGCAATCGGGACATGGGCGCGCCTGTGCGGGGCTCCGGGCTTGTTTTCATGAGGGGAAAAATGCCATGCTTGTCGACATGGAACCCGCCGATATCGCCGGATTGGCGCGCGAAGCCGAAGCCAAGCTCGCCAAGGGCATGGCGCTGACGGAGCGGGAACGATTGGCTCTGTTGGCGCGCTTGCTGATTGCCCAGCCCACCCGCCAGGAACGAAAGTACGGCCAAGCGTGACCGGCCCAGTCCTGGTAATCCTTCCGCACAATCCCGGCGATGTGGTGATGGCCCTGCAAGCCATCCGTCGCGTCAAAGCGCGCCATCCGGGACTGGAAGTCGATTATCTGGTCGGGGAAGAATGCCGCGATCTCGCGCTGGGAAACCCCTTGCTCCGCAAGGTTTTCGTGATCCCGAAGCGCGATCTGAAGGCGCTCTGGGAAGGCGGGGACTCGGAAGGCGTACTCGCGCGGCTGGGGGCCTTTCTCGCGGAAATGGCCGCCACCCGGTATGCCCTGTCCGCGAATCTTTTCCAGGAGCGCTGGGGAGGGCTGCTGCAGGGGATGGTGAACTCGGATCGGAAAATCGGATTGGAGCTGGCGGAAGCCTCCCGCTTCCAGGTGCGCTCCCGTTGGCTGGAACATCTGTTCGCCATTCCCGCCCACCGCGCCGGCAACTGCTTGCATGTCGTGGATATTTACGCGCGGGCCATTTCCCAAGCCTTGGGAGGAGGCTCCGAATCCTCGCTGCGCCGCGCGGAGAACGCGGCTTCGCTGCTGCCGATGCTGCTGCGCCCTAACGCATGCAAAAACCTGGCGCCGGAAACCTATCTCGCGTTCCATCCCGGTTCGGCCTGGGCGGGCAAACGCTGGCCGGAAGCGCATTGGGCCGGGCTAGCCGATCGCTGCGCCGCGGCCGGCTTCACCTTGGCCTTCACCGGCGCTCCCGAGGACCGGCCGATGATGGATCGCATCGCCGCCTCTCTTGCGCCTCGCACCCGGGCGGCGCTGGTCGATTGCGTGGGACGCACCTCGCTGCCGGGAGCGGCATGGGTTTACGCGCATGCCCGCATGCTGATCAGCGGCGATACCGTGGCCATGCATCTGGCCGCGGCGGCGGGTATCCGCACCCTATCCCTGTTCGGCGCGTCCAATCCCGTGGAAACTGGGCCTTACGGCAAAGGGCATGTCATCATCCAAACGGACGCCAATCCCCTGCCGGACCTGGCCTTCGATTCGGAGCATGCCGGCTTGCGCCATTTGCGCGCGGAAGAAGTGGCCGCCTATGTGCTGGACGGCGAACCGCCCCCGGGATTCCGCATGTGGGAAACAGGCTGGGACGAATCCCGAAAAGCGCAAGGGCTTTTCGATGCACAACGCCTTCCCTATCCTCATCCGGCCATAGCGCTGGCTTTGGCGCGGGTGCTCGATGCGCAGGAAGCCTTGCCAGGGAGTCCGGTGCCGGTGGACAGGCCGGACGGACTTCGCGGCAGGCTGCGGACCTGCCTGGATAAATGCATCGGCCAGCCGCTGGATGAGAATCTTGCTGTCCTGACCGCCATCGAAAAGGAGTTGGAGGAAGAGACCCGGGCCGATTTGATTTGGGAGGCCTACAGGATCGCCGTGAACGGATTGCCCTGGGGGGATTTGAGGGCGCATTTGATCTTGCGCAAGGCCCGTTTGGAATCGGCTTTGGAAGAAGAAGCCCTCACCCGGCATGCTGATCCTATTGCATAACCCCATTACTAAAGGTAGAATCTGCCTAGCGACATGTTAATCGGCAAAAGGGGGTGGAAAACATCCCTGGCTTATATTTTGGTACTGCTGTTCGGGCTGGCCGGGAACCTCCTCGCCTCTCGGTACCATCCATTATTCGGCTATATCGCCGCCACGGCCATGGCCGCCCTCTGCATTTGGCTGCATAAGCAGGCAGGCATCAGCTTGGAGGACATGCAAGTTGTGGCGCTCAAGCAAAAGCGGCTGGAAGCCAAAGCCTGGTATTTCGAATCCGTCATCACCAATTCCGGTAACATCATCTTCACCACCGACGTGGAACATCGCATCCTCAAGTTCAACCGCGGATCGGAGCGGGCCTTCGGGATGTCCCAGACGGATGTGCTGGGGCAGGAAGTGCACTCCCTTTTCGCCAGTCCGGTGGAGATCTCCGCCTTATTGGCGCGCGTGGACGAATACGGATCCGCGGAGGCCCCGGAACTTCTTATCAAGCAGGCCGATTCCGGGGAGGAACTGTGGATCTCGCTGAGCGTGGCGCGCATGCTCAACCGGGACAAGGAAGTCATCGGCGAGGTTTTCAATTGCAGCAACATCTCCAAGCGTAAGCAATTGGAAAGCCAGCTGCAGGAAAAGAACGAGCAATTGCTGCGCTTGGTCATCACCGACAGCCTCACCGGGTTATACAATGTGCGGCACCTGAACGCCGAGCTGGGGCGCGTCATCCGCGCCCAGAAGCGCTTCCCCAACCGCCCGGTCTCCATCGCCCTCATCGATGTGGACAAATTCAAGGTTTACAACGATACCAAGGGCCATCAAGCGGGCGATCACCTGCTGGTGCTGCTCGGCAACATATTCATGAACGAAATCCGCCAGGAGATGGATTCGGCCTACCGCTACGGCGGAGACGAATTCGTGCTGCTTTTGCCGGATACCAAGGCCGAAGGCGCCAAGGTCATTTGCGAACGCATTCTCGCCGACTTCCGCAAGCTGCGCGTGGAACCCACCTCTCTTTCCATCGGCATC
The DNA here is from genome assembly GCA_039926685.1 of Fibrobacteria bacterium. Taxonomy (GTDB): domain Bacteria; phylum Fibrobacterota; class Fibrobacteria; order UBA11236; family UBA11236; genus Chersky-265. The sequence continues at coordinate 10,003 of JBDSWM010000082.1, forward strand.
GCCCAATACCTCCCCAGCGATCAGAACATGGAAGTGCCCCAGGCCGTGAAGGAATTCATCCAACGGGCCGACGAAGCCATGTATTCCATCAAGGAAACGGGCGGGGATTCCATCGGCTTCCAGCCCAACCTTTAATCCGCCCGACGGGGCCCCCGCGTCGCCCTGCGCGGCCCCCGCCTCACCCCGGGGCCCGGTTCCAGGATTGATCGCGCAGGCTGAGCTGGGTCATCCTGCGTTTGGCCAGGCGCGGCCCCAGATAGCGGTAGAAATACCAATCCAGGAACCGGGGCGGCATGTACAAGTACAGAAAGCGCTCCCACAGGTTCCAACGCACGGAACGGCGGCTTCCCCGGCGATTGGTATGCCGGCACCAGAAGTCCGCATGGTAACGGGATTTGCCCAACTTGAACATCCGGTGCATGATTTCATGATCGAGCAGGACATAGTTCCAAGTGGCTGCGGAAAATCCCCCGGCCCGGCGGAACGCATCCGTGCGGAACACCTGTCCCCCTCCCCCCGTCAGGCACTTGGTGGGGAACAGGCGGGAAATCACGGGCATGACCATGCGGTAAGCCCATCCGGGCAAAGCGCCCGCATCGCTGTGCAAATACAACGCCATCACGGCGGCGGTGCCCGGAGGCGCGGAAGCGAACAGTTTGTGGGCGGTCTCCAGGTAACGCGGAGGGTACTGGATGTCCGCGTCCATGAAGGCCGTGAACTCCCCCTTGACAAGCGGTCCCGCCGTTTCAAGGGCGAAGATCTTTCCGGGGCGGGGTTCGCGCAGGAAAATGATCTCCGGGATGGGGCAGCCCTCCAGGATGCCGCGGCAAAGCCCTTCCGTCCCGTCCGATGATCCGTTGTCGACCAGGATGAGCTGATCGGGAAGGCGGGTCTGGGATAGCAGGCTGCGCAGGGTTTGCGGCAGGAAACCGGCCTCATTGTAAAACGGGATGACGACGGAAAAGGCGGGCACGGGGGGAGAATGACGGCGGGATGTGCGGTGCATGTCGGGGCCTCCGGGTTATGCGGCCAATATGGATTGGACGCGCGAGGCCGGCCGAATGTACCGGGCGGATCAGCGGATTTTTCCGCGCCGATGCGCGGCATAGTCCACGAACACAAATTCCCCCAAACCGTCCAGGCCGGTATAGAACGCCTTGCCGGCGCATACCTTGCTGAATTCCTCCACGAATTCGATAAGGTAGGGATCCTGGGCGATCATGAAGGTGCACACGCGGATCTTGTTCTTCCGGCAGGCGCGGCCTTCTGCGAAGGTTTTCTGCAGCACAAGGGGATCCAGACCGAAGGAATTGCGGTACAAGCGTCCCCGATCGAACACCGCCGAGGGCTTCCCGTCGGTCACCATGAAAATCTGCTTGTTGGTGTTCTTTCGCTTGCGCAACAGGGTCTGGGCCAGGCGCAGGCCGTCGCAAGTGTTGGTATGGAAAGGCCCCACGGATACATGCGCGATGCGGTCGGCGGGGATTTCCTTCGCTTCGTCCCCGAATGTGATGACGTCGAGGGTGTCGCGGGGGTAATGGCGCTTTACGAATTCGACCAGGGACATGGCCACCATCTTGGCGGGGGTGATGCGATCTTCGCCGTAGAGGATCATGCTGTGGCTGATGTCGAGCATCAGTACGGTGGAACAGCTCGCCAGCTGTTCGCGCTCATGCACTTCGAAATCCTCTTCCGAAAGGCCTTGCGAGGGCAGTCCGCTCCACTCGCCATCGTCCCCACGGGCGGCCTCCTCCCCGCCGCGCTTGAGGCTGTTGCGCAAGGTCGCGTTGAAATCCAAATCCGCCAGTTCGTCCCCGAAGGCGAATGGACGGGTCTCGGCCTGCCTTTCGCCGCCGCGCCCGGGCTTGCCGGTGTTATGGTGGCCGCGCAACCCTTTGCCCATGCCCTTGAAGACCCGTTCGAAGACGGATTCCCGCACCGCCTTATCGCCTGCCGGGGTGATCTCGAACCCGTCCCTATCCTGCTTTAGAACGCCTTTTTCCTTGAGCTCGTCGAGCATGTCCTCGAAGGTGCGATCACGATCCAGCCAGCCTTGCCGTTCGGCGATGCGGCGCAGCCATTCCAAGGCCTGCCCCACATCGCCGTTGCTGCGCTGGAAAAGCTGGGAAAAGAGATCAACCAGATCGACCTTGTCCGCGTCTTCGCCCCCTTCCGGATCGGGGAGCGGCATTCCATACCGGATTTCCATGTTATGCGCCCGCCTTGCCGGCCGTCAGCCTTTCATGATGTCGGACATCATGTCCTTGTACACGAAGCCTTCGGTCAGGTTCTCTTTGCTCAGCCGGGAATGCAAATGCAATCCCTCCAGCAAGAGCTCCAGGTACAACATCTCCTCGCCACTAACCAGGGCCGGGGATTTGGCGTCCAAAGCGCCCTGCGCCAGCACCTTGCGGATGTCCGGGACGGAATCCAGCGCCTTCCGGTATTCCGCATCGGTCATGCGATCGCCCAAGGTGAGCTGATTGCCTTTTTCGAACCAGGATACCACCGGATAATAAGGGTTGTTTTCCGGGACCTTTTCCTTCTTGTTGTAGGGATCCTGGAAATGCTTATGGAACACTTTGCGCACGGCTTTGCCGACCATGGCGCGTGCGATGTTGGCGGGACCTTCCTGCTCGCCCGCGTATACCAGCTCCAATTTGCCCGTGATGGCGGGGACCACGCTTTCCAGGTCCGAAAGGCGCGCCCGCGGGGCGGTTTCCCCGGTCAGCGCGCCCCGCAATTCCACCGCGCTGGCCAGCAGCTCCATGGCCGCTATGGGCAAGCGCGCGGAGACGCCGGATTTCTGATCCACGTAATCCTTGTCCTCGCGGGCTTCGAAGGCGATCTGCTCCACGATCAGGCGCATGGTTTCCGGGATCACGGCCTTGGCCCCGGCATTGGGCCGCTCCAGCCAGGCTTCCTGGCGGGTTATTTCCATGGCCGCTTCCGCGTTCTTGGGGTAATGCGTGATGATTTGCGAGTCGATGCGATCCTTCAGCGGGGTGATGATGTTGCCGCGGTTGGTATAGTCCTCGGGATTCGCGGAGAAAGCCATCAGGATATCCAGCGGGATGCGCACGCGGAAGCCGCGGATCTGGATGTCCCTTTCTTCCATGATGTTGAGCAGGCCGACCTGGATGCGCGCCTGCAGATCCGGCAATTCGTTGATGACGAAAATGCCGCGGTTGGTGCGGGGGATGATGCCGAACTGGATGGCACCCTCATGGCTGTAGCCGATTTTCTGGTGGAAGGCCTTGACCGGATCGATATCGCCGATGAGATCCGCCATGGAAACGTCCGGCGTGGCCAGTTTCTCCCCGTATCGGCGCTCGCGGCCGATCCATTCAATCAGGGTCTCATCGCCCTGTTCGGCGATCAGTTCCTGCGCATGGCGGGATATGGGCGCGAGAGGGTCGTCATTCACCTCGCTGCCAGCCACGATGGGTATCTTCTCATCCAGGAAGCCGGCCAGCTTTCGCAGGATGCGCGTCTTGCCTTGGCCCCGAAGGCCCAGCAGCAGGATGTCATGCTTGGAAAGGATGGCGTGGGTCAATTGCTTGAGCACGGTTTCCTCGTAGCCGATCACTCCCGGCATCAATGGCCCGCCCCCCCGGATCCTGGCCAGCAAGTTGTCGCGCAACTCTTCCTTCACCGATTTGCTCCGGTAGCCCGAACGCTTGAGCGCCCCCAATGTTAGCGGAAAATCCTTCATGTCATGGCCTCCGGGAAGGGAAAGGGTTGGCCGCCGGCGTCATACCCGCCGTTCCTTGGCGTTCGCCTGGTACGCTTTCCAGGTGGTCGAAATCAAGGTGACCGCATCGCTATGCTTGGCCTCCCAGCCCAGCAGGGACTTCGCCAGCCCCGCGGAAGCCACCACCACGGGGGGATCGCCCGCGCGCCTTCCGACTATCTGGTATGGGACCGGATTGCCGCTGATCTTGGCGGCCTGGTTCACCATCTCCATGACGGTGATGCCTTCTCCCGTGCCCAGGTTCACAAGCAGTTTTTCCGTGCCGCCCAACAGCTTGTTCAAGGCCATGGTATGTGCGCGCGCCAGATCGTTCACATGGATATAATCGCGGATGCAGGTTCCGTCCCGCGTCTCATAATCGTTCCCGAAAATCTGTATCTGTTTGCGCCAGCCGATCGCCACTTCCATGATGACGGGCAGCAGGTTGGCGGGATTCTGCTCCAGCCCGTTCAGTTCCCCCTCCACGTCATAGCCGGCGGCGTTGAAATACCGCAAAGCCGCGTACCGGATCCCCTTCAGGCGCCCGTACCATTCCAGGAATCCTTCAATGGCGAGTTTGGTGTATCCGTAGTAATTGACGGGGTTGGTGGGATGTTTTTCGTCCATGGGTTGGTAATGGGGATCCCCGTATACCGCTGCCGTGGAAGAGAAAACGAAATGCTTGATGCCGTGTTTCGCCACGGCGTTCAGAAGGTTCAAGGTGCCCGTGATGTTGTGCACGGAATAACGCTCCGGCACCGTCATGGAGTCGCCCGCGGCCTTCAATGCCGCCAGATGGATGACGCCATCGTATTTCGCTTCGGCGCAAACCTCATCCAAGGCTTTCACGTCCAGGATATCGCCGTGGCGGAAAGCCGCTCCGGGCCTTAGATTGCCGCGCAATCCCGAGGAGAAGTTATCGAAGACGGTCACTTCCGCGCCTTCACGCAACAAGGCCTTTACAACATGGGAGCCTATATATCCGGCGCCGCCGACGACGAGAACTTTCACGGAAGTTGCCTCCTGAGACTTTCGAAAGAAGATAAAAATCCCGGGGACGGGTGGGGAATGATCAGCCGGGCGCGCGGCGCTTGATGGCGAAAATGGAAATATCGTCCAGGCTCTGGCGGCCTTCGGAAAAACGTTCCTTGTCCATCTGCGCCTGGGCGATTGTTTCAGCGGCCCCCGCATGGGCGAATTTCTGGATGACCGCGTCCAGTCGCTTGCGCCCGTACAGCTCGTCCTTACTGTTGAAGCTCTCGTTGATCCCGTCCGTATAGACGAAGAGGAGATCGCCCGGGTTGAGCTGGGTTTCCTGTTCCGTATAGCTGTTGTCTTCGAACATGCCCAGGAAGAAACCGCCCCGCATCTGCAGGTGCTCGAGGCTCTTGCTGGCGTGGCGGAAGACCACGGGATAGGGATGGCATACGCGGCTGTAGACTAGCTTCCCGGTCTTCAGATCCCGGATGCCGGCGAAGG
>JBDSWM010000083.1:0-6307 GCA_039926685.1 Fibrobacteria bacterium
CGCATGCTGCCGCCCTTTTCCATGCTTTTCGCCGCCAATTGCCAGGCGGGGAGCATATAAACCAAAGTTTTGCCGGTGCCTGTGGGCGCCACGGCCCGGAAGCTGCCGCCGGCCAACGCCTTGGGAAGGCAGGCGGATTGCACGGGCGTGGGTTTCCCGAAACCGAGCCTATGGACCGCTGCCTGGAAAGGCCGGGGTAGGAAGCCCCAGGGGCCTCCGGAAGTCACGATGCCGAAGCCTTGGGAGCGTAATGCTTGGCGAACCTGTGGATCTCGCGGGTGTCCTTGATGATCTGGGCCAGTACCTCCGGTGTCACAGCCTGCTTGGGATCATCGCCCATGCCTTTTTTGGGCTGGCAATGCGTCTCCACCAGGATGCCGTCCGCCCCGTAACCGGCCGCGGCCAGGCAAGCGTTGGGCACATAGATGGCTTTGCCCACGCTATGGGAAGGATCCACCACCACGGGAGCCCAGGTCTTCTCCTTCAGCAGCACAGTGATGCTTTCATCGGGAGCATTGCGGAAGCCTTCGATGGTGGGAACCGTGCCGCGCGGACACAACATCACATTGGGATTGCCCTGCGCCACGATGTATTCCGCGGCCAGGATGAATTCGGAAACCGGTCCCATATGCATGCTGCGCTTCAGGAGCACGCGGGTCTGGGTATTCTTGGTGAGTTCCCCCACCTGCTGCAGAAGCCGATAGTTGAGCGCGCTGCGGGCCCCGATTTGCAGGCAATCCACCTGGGCGTCCACGCAAAGCTTGAGCTGTTCGAAATCCATTACTTCGGTATTGATGGGAAGGCCGGTGCGCTCGCGGGCTTCCAACAGGATGTCCAGGCTCTTGGCGTCGCCTTGGAAGGAGTGGGGGGAGGTGCGGGGCTTCCACACGCCGCCCCGGATCATATCGGCGCCGGCTTCCTTCACCGCGAAAGCAGTTTCCAGGAACAGGGCCTTCTGTTTCGGATCGATAGTGCAATGCCCGGCGATGACGCAGAAATCGCCCGGCAGGATCTTGTTGCCCACCTTGACGCGATGGCTGTTGAGCTTGCTTTCCCTCGCCATCAGCTTGTAAGGGGCTTGGATGCGATCGACCCGCTCCACGAAGGGCAGTCCCTCGATTCTGTTGATGAGATCCTGCGAGGTTTCGTCGCCCAGGATGGCGTAGATGGAACGCTCATTGCCGTGGATGGGCTGGATGCGGACGCCGAACTCCTGGGTAATGTCCTCGAGCTCGCGGAGCTCGGCATCGGTCAGGCGGGGATGGATGGGGATTATCATAGGAAAGGGGGTAAAATAGCCAAAGCCGGAGCTATTTCCAACCGAAGCGGGCATGGCAAAACCCCCGCAGGCATAGGCTTTTTGGGTTTTGCGCGCGCCGCGAAAGCCGGGTCCATGCTTAATAACCCACATGGGAAGCTATATTTACAACCTTGGTGCGCGCTCCAGGGCGACGAGCCGGAATGCTGTGACGAACGGGATTGTTGTGAAATGCGAGGAGCGTGGATGTTTGCGCAAGCAAACTCCAGAGCGACGAGCCGGGATTCGTGAAATGCGAGGAGCGTGGACGTTTGCGGTAGCAAACTCCATAGCGACGAGCCTAATTAGGGGTAACCAACATTGGCCATTGGCGTTAAGGAAACCCAGGAAATCATCCGACAGGCGGCGGTTATTTCCCGCACGGAACCGGCTGTACCCGTGAAGCTGGATCCCCAGGAAGTCGGGATGGCGACCGGGCCCCGGCATCGCAAGCGGGCCTTGCTGCGCGCCTCACCCGTCCTGGACTATCTCGATCCCGCCGATGGCAAGGCCGATCCCTGGCAAAAGCTCGACGATGACATCTACAAATTCCTGCAAGTGCGCAAGGATCAATTCGGGCGCATGCAGGCTCCGCCTTCACAGCAATTCATCTCCGAGATGGAAGCGCAGCTCAAGCAATCCGACAGCGAATACGAATTGGGATCCTTCCTGGGCTTGCTGCGGCAGGCCGCGGATTTGGACCAAACCCGGCAAACCTATGTGACCGCTTCGGAAAAGAACGCCTTCCACGCCTTCGAGCGGCGCATCACCGATGGGCGCAAGACCGGCGAAGCTTTCGATCCCGGCATGGTGAAGCGTTATCGCGACTTGCTGGAATCCAACCATCCCACCACCAACCGCGGCTTGGCGGATTTGTTCCGGTTGGTCTCGCGTGCCGCGCGCCTCCCGTTGATAGGCAGCCTGCGCGAGGCGCCATCGCTTTCCGTGGCGGTGCTCTTGCAGGTGGTGGATCTGTCCACCCGCTTCAATCAGCGCAGCCACGGCAACCTGGAATTCCAGATCGGACCCATGGACGTGTTCCTCGGCGCCCGCACGGTGTTGTTCAACCGCAGCGTGGTCAATCCCACCCTATCCATCGTCAAGGAGCTGGTGCTGGACGAATCCGGCCTTTATCATGACGATTTGATCGAACTCCTCCAGAACGTGGGCGTATTCGGATCGGAACTCACGCTGTTAATGCCGGAAAGCCTCACCGAGGACGGCTTCGCGGTGCGGAGCGGAACTTACTCCGCGGTGGAGCTGGTAATGGCCGCGGGCACCAAGCTGGCCAGGGGAGAGGCGCCGGCGCAACGCGCCATGACCACCCTGGCGGACGCCATCGTGCACAAGGTGCAGCAGCAGGACAGCCATAAGGATCGGCAAATCCAATCGATCCTATTGCATTTCAACCGTCTCATGCTGGGCGAGCGCCGCTCCGCCGCGCGCGTTACGGAAGAGCGCCATCAGGCCCGTTTCGACTATATGACCGCCATCCAGAAGGCGAGCCAATTGGCCAAGGGCATGAAAACCGGAGAGTTCCAGGCCATGCTGCCAGGGGATACCGCCGCCAGGCCGGCGCTCGCGCCCCGGTCATCGGCCCGATTGCTGGACTCGCATCAGCCCTCCGCGCCCGCAATACCGCCGGCGCCTGATTCCCCGGCCGGACCCCCGGCAGGTTCTCCCGATCCATCCGCCAAAAAAATTCCCGGGACGGCCAAGATGCCCATCCTGAGGGTGGAAATTCCCCCGGCCCCGCAAGCGGCGGAACCCGCCGCGTCGGAATCGGATATTCTCGATCATTCGCCCCTGCACGCCCAACGCATGAAGGCTTCGGCGGCGCAAGCCGCCTTGAATCCGGGCTATCACCTCCTCCCGCTTCCGCCCTTGCCCGCCGCCGCCGTGGTGGGCCGTATCACCCCGGCGGAATATGATACCCTGCTCGGCACATGGGATGTGTTGCTGGTGCGGCTGCGAAAGAAGCTCACCACCAAATCCCCCACTTTCAAATCCCTGGCCACGCAATTGTCCAAGGTGCGCGCGCTCGACAACAGCCTTGCCTACGGCCTCACTCCTGCGGGGGGGCGGGCCACCAGCCGGTTGGGCAGATTGCTCCAGAGCGAAGAGCTGCGCGGGCGCCTGGGCGTGCCTGCCGACGTGGCCGAGGCCATGGAAGATGCGTTCAGCATGGACTACCCGGGATTCCTGGCCTCCATCGAATCCTTGCTGGGCGCCATGTACGAGTTCAAGCCCATTCTGCATTCCCTGCAATTCCGCCTGCGCGATCGCATGCCCATGGTACAGCCGGGACTGGTGGATGTGAGCCCCAATGCCAAGGCCAAGGCTATGGAGAATGGCAAATCCGGCGGCGACGGGCGGGCAAACGCCGTATTGGCCGATGCCTCGGAACTGGACGAAGCGGCTTTGCGCCTGCTGATGGGCTGCATCCTGCTGGGATTGGATATGGCGGGAGGGCTTCCCGCCGCAGGGTCGGTGCCGCAATTCGACGCCGACGGCAAATTGCGCTTTCCTTCCGCCGGGGGGCTTTCCGCGCTAGGCGACTGCGATCCTTTCCTGGCTTTCTGCACCTTGCAATGGGCGGGCCGGAAAATCCCTGACATTGCTCCACCGGGAGATCTGGAGGGCTGGCTGGCTCTGCTCATGCGCCTCGCTCCCGAGGAACGCCAGGCCATGAAAGGGAAATACCGCGAATGGATAGGCAGGGGCAACCGGCCGGCGGCGCTGGTGCCGGGGTTGGGGGAAACCCGCGTTCGCGAGGGATGGCTGCGCGGTTTCGAGCGCGGTTTCATGGCCGAGATCCAGGCCGTCTACGATAGCATCGATACCACCGCTGCCGGCGGCGGATCTCAACTGGATGCCAAGCTGAACGAACTGCTGTCGTCCATCCAGGCGGATATCGATACCGCGAGCGCGATCCTGGAAGGGGAGAAATTGCGGTTGACCCGCGAACGCCTCTCCCGCATCCTGGAGTGATCCGGCAGTTCGGCCCCGACCTGGGATATCGCTTGATTGAAGATGGGAATGAATAGGGCAAACCTTACGAATCGCGCGCTCCTGCCTGCGTTGCTGTGCCTTGCGGCATGCCTGTCGGGATGCGGGGGCGATCTCAAGCGGGCCCGGGAAAGCTACCGGGTAGGCGACTATGCGCGCGCGCTCAGGCTGTACCAGGCCGAGCTCGATCGGCATCCGGCCTCCTCCGAGGCCCGTTTCGGCTATGCGGTAGTTTTGCAGGAAATCAGCACCAGGAAAAAGGATCAAGGCAAGGACGATGAGAAGGATTGGGCCGAAGTGGTGCAAGCCTATGAAGTCTGCGCGCGCCTGGGTGATAGCGCCACCATCGCCGAGAACTACGGCCTTGCGCTCTTCCACCTCGCGAACAAGCTCTATCTCAAGGAGGATTACGGGAACGCCCTGGAATACCTGGAGACGGCGCGGCGCGCGGATCCCAAGAACAAATACGTCCTCAATCTCACCGGCATCGTGCAATACAGCCTGGGCAAATACCAGGATGCGCAGGAAACTTTCGAGTACATCATCGCCGAGGATCCCGGTTTCGTGAGCGCCTATCTCAACTTGGGCAATGTGCTGTGGGAGTCCGGCAATGAGGATGCCGCCCTGGTCACCTGGAAACAGGCCCTCACGGTGAGCCCGGAGAACAAGGCCGTCATCAGCCGCGTTGAAGCCGCACTCAAGAAAATCGCGGGTCCCTGAGTGTCCTTTGCCACGGGAGATTTCTCGGATTGGTCGCTGCTCGGCGAGGGTGGCGAGGCGCAGATTTTCCGCGCCCGCCAAGTGAGCCTGGACCGCATGGTGGCCATCAAGCGCCTTAATCTTTCCAGCATCGGCGACGAAGAAGAGATCAAGCGGTTCGAGCGGGAGGCCAAGCTATGCGCCTCCTTGAGCCATCCTTCCCTGGTGCAGGTGAACGACTACGGCAGCGATGGCAAGTTCTACTACCTGGTGATGGAATACGTGCAAGGCGTGGATCTCGGGAAAATGGCCGAGCTGGGTTCGGCCTATGTCTCCTCCAGTAACTTGAGTGTTACCGGAAGCATGGAAGCCGCGAGATTCAACCCTCGCCCCAAAGGCGAGGCGGCGAACCCGGGGCTGCCGGAATCCCTCAAGGTGCACCTGGCCCGCCAAATGGTGGAAGTGGTGGATTTCATCCATCAAAAGGGCGTACTGCATCGGGATCTGAAGCCGGAGAATTTCATGGCCGACCTGACCGGTCGGCTCAAACTCTTGGATCTGGGGATGGCCCGGGCGCATTCGCATGGGCTGGCCCAGACCGATTCCAAGGGCGGCGCGCTCAAGGGCACCTTGGCTTATATCCCGCCGGAAATCCTGCGCGGCCGGGGCCGCATGGAAACGGTTTCGGAATATTATTCCCTGGCCTTGGTGCTCCTGGAGCTGTTCTCGGGAGCCCGGTACTACCGGGGCAAATCCGCCGATGAGGTGGTCGCGCTGATCCAATCGGGCATCACCATCGCCCGGATAACCGGGGTGCCGGCTTCGGTGAAGGCGCTTTTGTCCCCTTACTTGAATCCGGATCCGGACCGCCGCCCCAAAAGCCTGGAACCGTTGCTGAAAGGGCTCAAGGCCATGCAAAGCAACACCCTGGCGCTGGCCGGCGGCCGGGAGGCGCTGGAAGAGGTGATCCGCAAAGAACAAAAGGCGTGGCTCTGGGCCATGGTCCGGGCCTCGGAAGGCACGGGGAAGATAGAAGATGCCTTCGCGCGATTGCGTGAGCTTTTGGAGGCTGACCCCGCGAATGCCGAAGTCCAGGCCAAGTTCCAGGAACTGGGAGTGCGCATCAACGACGGCGGGGAAACTTCCCCGTCACCCCCGCCCGCGGAAAGGCGCTGGTCCGGCCGTTCCGGGGATTCGGGCGCCGGCCGGTCGGGGAAGCCCTGGTTGGCCGCAGCCGGCGTGACAATCTTAGCGGCGGGCGCCTGGTTTTTTTACCTTCACAGCCGGCCCCGGGTAGACGAT
>JBDSWM010000084.1:0-9955 GCA_039926685.1 Fibrobacteria bacterium
GCGGGCGCTGGGGGTCTGGGCGGGCGGCTGCAGCGAGTCGCCGCTAAACTTTGTTGCCGTTGGCCGGAAGGCTAGAGGATGCTTCGTGATCAAACCAGCCCGCGCGCACATCGGTCGGTCGCGTGGACGTGGGTTTCCAGGAAGAGCGCGCGCGGGCTTGTCCGCCTGCCGGCCCGGCTTGGTCGCTTCCGCCTGATCCGCTCAGACCCCCTGCGCCCGCACCCCCGCTAAACTCGTCGGGTTAAGAGTTCTGATTCCCGCATCGCTTTTTCATGGGTCTGGGCGGGCGGCTGCAGCGAGTCGCCGCTAAACCCTGTGGCCTCGGGCCGGAAGGCTGGGATGGGAGGTAACATTACGGTTACGTCGGAATGGCCCGGCGGGCAGCCGGGATCGGTGGGGTGCGGAAAAGGGGAGATTAAACCGTGGGGGCGATTTTGGACTTGATGTCCAGGGTCGTGCCGTATTCCGCCTTGAGCTGGCGGTGTACTTCGTCCAGCGACAGTGGCGTGGTGATCAAATCGATCTCCAGTTCCTGGGCGCGCGAAATCTCCTTGGGCTTGGGTAGATGGCCGTTTGAAAAGACGATGGACACGATATCCACTTCTTCCGCCACCTCCATCAAACGGATATGCACAAGGTTCGTTACGAGCATGATGTTGGTCAAATCATCCGTGAGTTCGTTCAAATCGGAACCTACATAAACGAGGTCCACTGAATCATGGATGAGTTCAGGGTTCACCAAGGTTCCCTTGATGGTTTCGATCATCGAGCGCAAGTCGGCTTGCATATACCTTTCAGCCCTATGGCAGTTGGTGGCGATTCGTCAATCGTCTCAAAAAGTATTAACAGGCGGTGAGAAATAGCAAGTTTAAACGCAGCTATTGCGATTTACCCCTGTCCCAGAGGGTACCCAGCCCCCGTTCCCGTTCCCTGGAGAAGGCTATTTCAGCTCCTTGGGCCACTACCTCTTAAACAGCCGGCGGTGCCCCAAGGGGTTTGCCCGGGCGCCCTTATTGGACTAGATTTTTGGCGTTGCCTGTTGACTAACCGGGCCTATTGCTCTAAGTTAAGGGAAAATCATGGAGAATCGAATGATTTCAAAGTTCAAGAGCTTTGTCGTATCCGTAACTTTGCTGGCCTTTATGGCCGCTTATACCGGCTGTGCCGGCAGCAAAAACAGCTCGGGTTCGTCGAGCGCAAGCGCGGAGCCGGCGGTTAATCAGAAGCTCGAGGACGCCCGCCGCTCGGCCGAAGATGCCGAGGCCAAGGCCCATCAGCTCCGTGAAGAAAAAAATAACAGCACCGCCAAATCCGGCAAATAAAGGAGCCTTTATTGTTCTCCTTTAACCTTCCCGCCACGGATGATGAAAAGATCCAATTGGCGGGCGAGGGTGAAAGAAATTTCATCCGGCTTGAGCGGACCTACCATGTCAAGGTGCTGACTCGGAATCCCGGTATCACCATCCAGGCGGGCGAGGAAAACCAGGTACGCAATGCGCGGGCCGCGGTAGAGCGCATGCGCGATGCCCTCCGCACGGGGCATCAGCTCACCGATTTTTATGTCCAGGAGATCCTGGCGGGCGGTATCGCCGGCGGAAACGAGGTGGATCCCCTGATAGAGAAAAAAGGGGATTTCGCTCCCCATCTCGAAAAGCCAATCCTCATAGATCGTTTCGGCAATCCCGTCCAGCCCAAGACGCGCGGCCAGGCCCGTTTCATAAACGTCATCAAGCAACACGACATCGTGTTGGCGGGCGGGCCCGCCGGAACCGGCAAGACCTTCCTGGCGGTAGCCATGGCCGTGCAGGCTTTAGAGAAGAAGCTCGTGGAGCGCATCATCCTGGTGCGTCCGGCGGTGGAGTCGGGGGAAAGCCTCGGCTTTTTGCCCGGCGCGATCGGCGAAAAAATCGGCCCTTATATGCGGCCCTTGTATGATTCGCTCAGCGTGATGCTTCCGGCGGAAAGGCTCAAGGAATATTGGGACAGCAACTCCATCGAAATCGCTCCCCTCGCCTACATGCGCGGCCGTACATTGGGGAAAAGCTTCATCATCCTGGACGAAGCCCAAAACACCTCCATCTCGCAGATGAAAATGTTCCTGACCCGCATCGGCATCAATAGCAAGGCCGTGCTGACGGGCGACGAAACCCAGGTCGATTTGGACAAGTTCGAGAAGTCCGGGTTCGCGCATGCGCGCAAAATCCTGTCCGGTATCGAAGGCATCGGCCAAATCGAGCTTTCGGTGGAAGATGTTGTTCGGCATCGTCTGGTGCGGGACATCATCAAAGCCTATGAGAAATCGGGGTTTCCCACCTGATTGGACGGGCATTCGCCATCCGAGCGGGAGGCGAATGCAAATGGCTTTTCAGCATCGGTAGACCTTGATATATCCGTCCATCTATCTTATTTTTCCTCATCCCAAGAAAATCGGGACCGTTTCAGAAGGCAAGATGCAAGATTTTTTCACCAAGAAGAATTACTTAGGAATCCTCCTTGGGGCCGTTTTGCTCACCCTCGGTTTTTATCTCTTGGGCAAAGGGCCGGCTGATAATAAACTTGCCTTGAACGTTGCTCCTTTCATCCTCATATTCGCATTTGCGGTGGTACTTCCCATCAGCATTCTGATGGGAAAGGGTAAGGAAGAAAAGCAGTAAGGATTCGGGCGTTTAGCTCAGTTGGTTTAGAGCATCTGCTTTACACGCAGAGGGTCGGGGGTTCAAGTCCCTCAACGCCCACCAACAAACACGGAGTGGTAGCTCAATTGGTTAGAGTACTAGCCTGTCACGCTAGGGGTTGCGGGTTCAAGTCCCGTCCATTCCGCCACTAACCCGCCCCGGTCCGGAGCTTCAGAAATGGAGCATCCGGACCCGGGGACAGGGTTAATCCCGGCTTTTCCATCCTCTTCCCCGTCATTTTTTCCGCGCCGCTTGCCTTTGCCGCATGCGAAAATATTTTCGCATGGACGAAGGATCTTCCCGAAGTAAAACCCGATTCGATCCGTCTCCCCGGCAAACACGGTATGCTTTGCTGCGAATAACTAATTTACGGTAGCCATGAAAAAATGCTTGTTGCCTCCACAGGAGCTCCACCTCCTGGAGAATCTGGAAAACGTCGATCCCTTCTCCAAGTTGGGTTATCACCATATCGCGGTAGACAAGCGAACTTGCGGGATCATCCGCGTTTTCAACCCCCAATTCAAGAAGGTGGAGATCCTTTGGGAGGACGGCGCGGCGTCCTGTGAAAATGGATCGGAAACCGGCTGCTTCGAATGCCTGTTTCCCGACAAACTCGAGTTTTTTCCATATCGCATACGCGCCACCTACCATTCGGGCCAGATCACCGAATACACGGATCCCTATTCCATCCTGCCCGTCCTGAGCGATTACGATACCTTCCTGTTCGGCAAAGGCACGCATTATGCGATATGGAAAAAGCTGGGCGCCAACCAAATCGAGCATCAGGATTATGACGGCGTGCACTTCGCCGTTTGGGCCCCCAATGCGCGCGGCGTTGCGGTCATCGGTGATTTCAACGGCTGGAATGGACGCAGCCACATGCTGCGCCGGGTCTCATTTTCCGGCATATGGGAAACTTTCATTCCCGGGCTCAGCCACGGCCAGGCTTATAAATTCCTGATCCATACCTTGGGCGGCGCCAAGGTGGAAAAAATGGATCCATATGCCAAGGAAGCCGAACTGCGCCCCCGCACGGCAGCCATCATCTCGGATCCCGCCGCCTATGTATGGAGAGACTCGGCCTGGATCTCGCATCGCCCGCAATTGCAAAGGGACGACCGCCCCATTTCCATTTACGAAGTGCATCTGGGATCCTGGCAGAAAAGCCCTGATCGCGAATCCGGTTTCCTCACCTATCAGGAACTGGCCGAGCGCTTGATCCCCTATGTCAAGGGAATGGGATATACCCATATCGAACTCATGCCGGTGCAGGAGCATCCGCTCGACGAATCATGGGGCTATCAGGTCATAGGCTACTATGCGCCTACCAAGCGATTCGGAACGCCGGCGCAGTTCAAAGACTTCGTGGACAAATGCCACCAGGCGGGCCTGGGCGTGCTGCTGGATTGGGTGCCCGCGCATTTCCCTTCCGATCTTCATGGCCTGGATTTCTTCGACGGGACTTCGTTGTACGCGCATGAGGATCCCCGCAAGGGCAGCCATCCGCAATGGGGCACGCGCATCTTCAATTATAGCCGACACGAAGTGAGTAACTTCCTCATCGCCAACGCCATCTATTGGCTGCAGGAATTCCATATCGACGGCCTGCGCGTGGACGCGGTCGCTTCTATGCTATATCTCGACTATGCGCGGGATGAGGGAGCCTGGATCCCCAATCCGGACGGAACCAACACCAACCATGAGGCGGTGGAATTCCTGAAGCATTTGAATTCGGTCGTGGCCCAGCATTGCCCCCATAGCCTTATGATCGCGGAAGAAAGTTCGTCCTTTCCGGGGGTCACCCATCCTCTCGATCGCGGCGGTCTCGGATTCCAGTACAAATGGAACCTGGGCTGGATGAACGATTTCCTGACCTACCTTTCCAAGGATCCCTTGTACAGGCGCTATCACCAGGGCCTGCTTACCTTTGAAATGTCCTATGCGTTTTCCGAACGGTTCGCCTTGGTGCTTTCGCATGATGAAGTGGTGCATGGAAAGGGTTCGCTCCCCAACAAAATGCCCGGGGACGATTGGCAGAAGTTCGCCAACGTGCGCATCGCTTTCGCCTATCTCTTCGCCCATCCCGGCAAAAAGCTGCATTTCATGGGCCTGGAAATCGGGCAATGGCTGGAATGGAACCCTGGAGTCGCCCTCGATTGGCCTTTGCTCAAGGTGGATCGCCATCAGGGGTTGCAAAACATGGTGCGCGATCTGAATACCGTTTACAAGCGGGAGCCTTCCCTATATGAGCTGGACAGCTCGTATGCGGGCTTCCAATGGGTGGATTTCCACGATCAGGACAACAACATCGTGTGCTTCCTGCGCAAAGGCGAACCTCGCGGGGATGGCAAGCCGCAGGAGCTTATCCTGTGCCTGTTCAACTTCAGCCCCATACCCCAGCATAATTACCGCCTGGGAGTCCCCTTGGCGGGCTATTACGTCGAGATGTTCAACAGCGACTCCCAAGTTTACGGAGGCGGCAACCTGGGAAACCTGGGCGGTAAACGCACCGACCCGGCGCCCATGCACAATCTCCCCCATTCGCTGGAGTTGACCGCCCCGCCCTTAGCGGCCTGCTTTTTCAAGTTCCAGACCGCTCCGCCGGCGGGCTATAAGGCCGGCTAGAAGCCCAAGCCCTTCAAGACCTTTTTGCCCTGGCTTTTGGCCTCATCGGAGGCCTTCTTCTTCTGTTCCTCGGCAGCGGCGCCGGCCTTGGACTTGGCTTCGTCCAGCTTGGCCTTTCCGGCCGCTTCCAGCTTGGCCCGTTCGGCATCGGCCATAGCCTTGGCTTCCAATTTCTTCTTGTTGAGCGCATCACTGAGGGCGCTTTTGGCCCCGGAATTGGCTTCAGAGGCCATGCGCTTGGCATCCAAGGAGAAACTGGGTTTGGCAAGCGTACCGCCCACCAGGAAGTAAAGCACGGCCCGGCCGGCCTTATCCGTAGGGACCAGGCTGGCGCCGCCCAGGGCGGGAATCTGGCTGAGCTTGGCCACTTGCGACGCCACGGCGCTGCCAGCCCCCATGACCGCAGAGCTCATGCCCGGAGGCAAATGGTTCTCCAGGGTGAGATCCAGGGTATTGTCGAACCCGATGGAGCCCAAGGCCATGACCGAACCCAAGGCCGAAGCCGTGATATTGCAATCCTTGACCAGCAGCTTGCCGTTCGCCGCCTCCAATTCGGATTTGAAATTGGAGAAGGTGAAGTCGTGGATGGCCAGCGACTTGCTCACTTTGGACAGGGCATCGGAAAGGCCTTTCACCAACCCCGTTTCCATCAGCTTGCCGTCCGTCAAGGCGAAGTTGATCTTGCCGAGGAGATTGTCAGCGACCACGGTCGGAGAGCCGTGGGTTTTCACGTCCATGTTCATGCTGAACTTCCCGAAAATGGTGCTGTCCGCACGCGAGAGGCTTTTCATCAGGCGGTTAGTGGCAGGCAGGCGGTCGTTCAGGCGCGAAATGAAATCATTGGCCTCCACCTTGTTCACGTCCAGTTTCAGGGCCACGTCGGCATCGTTGGTATCGCGGAGGTCCGCGCGAAGGGTGCTGGAAAAGCCGCCGGAGTACAGTCCGCCTTTCATGGAAGAATTCACCACACCGGAGGCCAGGGAGGTTTTGGAGGAGTAATCGGTCATGGCCAAATTCATGAGCTGGGTTTTGGCCAGCTTGATTTCGATATCCGCATCCAGCTTGGGCAGCGCCGGCCAGGCCGTCATGGGAGCGCTTTCCTTTTCCGGCTGCTTTTCGCCCTGCGGCATCAATTCATCCAGATTCAGGAAGCCGGACTGCACCAGCAGCTTTGCCTTGGTGACGCCCGCGCTCTTGGCGGCCGGCGCCGTAGCGCCGGGCTTGGCCTTTTCCTTGGGCATGATCATGGCCAGATAATTGGTAACGGTGCCGCTGATGGCCAAATCGGATTCGCCGATATGCACGTTCAGGGTCTCGCCGATTTTGTCGTTGTCTACCTTCACCTCTCCGGTAAGCCTTACCGGCTTGGGCACCGGCCCGCCTTCGGCCGTCACGTTCTTGAGGGATACGGTTCCGGCGGCTTTCAGGTTTTGCGGGGACCCGGGATCCAGGGGGCCCGATGCCTTGATCTTGGCCAGGACCATTCCCTCCGCTTTCAAGGCCTTATCCACCATAGCCAGCTTTTGCAAGAGCGGCACCAGCTTGCCGATATCCAAGGTGGCGTCAAGATTGAAGCCTTGCAGCATGGGGATGGGATTCCGCAGGGATGTCACCAACGCGTCCATGGAAACGGGATTCCCGCCCAGGTCGAAAGCGAACTTGCCCAGCTTGAGGCTGTCGCCGTCCAGGTCCAGGGACAGATTCATGTTTTCGATGCCGGCGGGAAGATCCTTATGGCTCACGCCCGCATCCCGGATACCGAAATGGGCGGTGACCGCGGGCATGGAGGCGCTGTCCAGGGCGCCTTTGACATGGGCTTCCAGCGAGGCCATGCCCTTGACCGTCAATTTGGGGATATCCGGGGACAAGGAGGCGGGGACTTCCTTCAAGACGGATGCGAGACGGATATCGGGGGCGGACAAGGTGAAATCGAGCACCGGAGGCTTGGTCATGAAATGCGTGGCTTCGCCCTTGATTGTGGCGCGGATATCCTGGAAGCCCAGCTCCAGGCTTCGCACCTGGACGCGCTCCGCGGGCAGATTCACATGGATATCGTGGCGCACCAGGATCTTGATGTTGCCCTTGCGCAGACCGGAAGCGGAATCGGAGACCTTGATTTCGGAAATCTCCAGCTTGCCTTTGGTTTCCACATTCTCGAGGCGCGGATCCAGTTCCAGGGACACGCTTTGATTGATGCGGTCCAGGATCAATTCGCGCCCGCTCTTTAGATCGCGGTAGCGAACCCGGCCGTTTTCGATCACGAAGGATTTCAAGGCCACGGCCGCGGGGCTTTCTATTGCGGAGGGTTTGGACGTATCCTTGACCACCTTGGCCGTATCCCCGGATGCGCCTATGCCTTCCAGGTTGTTGTGGCCGTCGCGGGAAACCTCGTAGAGTATTTCCGGGTCCACCAGCTTGATTTCATTGACGACGGGGGAGAATTTCAAGAGGGAGAGGAAATTGATGGACAGGGCGAGCTCCCGCAATTTGATGCAGGGATCGGAGGAGAAGCCGGGGGCGTTGGCCACGTTGACCTCACTGACGGAAAGCTTCAGGTTCGGGAATACCCGGATGGAAACATCCTCGACGCTAACATCCCGATGCAAGGCTTCCGAACCGTGCTTATGCACCAGCTCTTTGATCTTGGCGGGCGGGAACGCGATCTTGATCGCGAAGTAGGCGCCCAGGCTCAGGATCACTACGAGCAGGATGCCCGTGAGGATGATGCGTTTCAAGACCTTCATGGGCTGGGCTCCTTCAATAGGTACAAAGCACTGAATCTAGCTTTTCGAGCTGAAAATGAAAACGCCATCCCTTTTGGGGATGGCGTTCGGCACGGGAATACCGGGCAATACTTAAATGGAGTTGATGCTGAGCTTAACGTCCGCGGTGCCGGCTTCCGTTCCGGAGACGCTGGTGATAGTCACCAAGGAGAGCTTACCGCCGGTAGACTCGACAATGAACATATCCCCGGTCTTCACGACGGATGTATGGACATAGTTGGCCGAACCCGCATCGAAAGCCGTTTCAAGGGCTTCTTGATTGGTGGGTTTGGTGGAAACCATCAAGATATCGACATGCTGGATTTTGGTAACATCATAGGTATTGGTCAGATTGATGCTATTGGCCACGCCGGAGGCCCTGGCCGCCACCGCATCTTCCATGTGGAGAGCGCTACCGTAATAAAGGAAGACCAGGTCGATGCCTGCTTGATTGGCGTTGGCCACGGCGGACTTCCAGGTCTTGCCGGAGTCGATGTCGATGACGGAACCATAAGTGGCATGGGCTTGAGCGCCCACGGAGAGGGCCATTTCGGTAGACAGCGCATGGGTGCCGGGGGGAGGAGTTGTAGTCGAATCCTTGTCCTTGCTATCGGTCAAGCAACCGGTAACGGAAAAAGAGCTGACGAAAATCAATGCTCCGGCAACAAAGCCACCGAGCGAAACCTTTTTTACAGTACCCAGTACGTTCATGTAATACTCCTTGAGTTTTTTCGACGGATTATCCAAATCAGTCGCTTCATTATGCAAAAAATAAAAATAATACGCCAAGCGCAACTATAAATTATGGCGATTTACGGAGTAAAATTCCCGGGTTGCAGTAATGACAATGTACAGTTACTGGAAAGGTGGTTCCGAACTAAGTAGTCCGGGGCTGAACCTATCCGGGTCTCCGACTGTTGCGGCGGAAGCGGTCGTGAACTGGATTCATCCGCCTTCCAATTTTCGGATCCTATCCCGGAAATGGGCCGCTTTCTCGAATTCAAGATTGGCCGCGGCTTCACGCATTTCCTTGCGCAACGCCTCGACATCGGGATTGCCTTTGGGAGCCGCCTTGCCGTCCGCGGCGGTATAGCTGGCCTCCTCCTCGGCAATCATCAGGGCTTTCATGTCGATGGTATAATCCACATCCGGGACCAATTGCAAATGCTTATGGATTTCGCGATGCACGCCGCGGGGCACCATTCCGGTCCGGCGGTTGGATTCCTCCTGCTTGGCCCGGCGCTTGTTGGTCTCGTCGATGGCGTAGCGCATGCTGTCCGTCATTTGATCGGCGTACAGGATCACCCTGCCATGCAGATGGCGGGCGGCGCGGCCGATGGTCTGAATCAAGGAGCGATTGCTCCGCAGAAAGCCTTCCTTGTCCGCGTCCAGGATCACGACCAAGGAGACTTCGGGAAGATCCAGGCCCTCGCGTAAGAGGTTGATTCCCACCAGGACATCGATGGATCCCTCGCGCAGATTCTTGATGATTTCGCTGCGGGCCAGGGTATCCGTATCGGAATGCATATAGCTCACCTTCAGCCCGGCCTGCTGGAGGTATTCGGTGAGATCCTCCGCGCTGCGCTTGGTCAGGGTGGTGATCAGGATCCGCTCGTTCTTGGGCAGGCGTACGGCGATTTCATTGAGAATGTCGTCGATCTGGCCCTTGGTGCGGCGCACCTCCACTTCCGGGTCGAGCAGGCCGGTGGGCCGGATTATCTGCTCCACCACCACGCCGCCGGACTTCTTCAGCTCATAATCGGCCGGGGTGGCTGATACGAAAAGGGTCTGGGGTATCTTGCCCTCGAACTCCGCGAACTTGAGCGGCCGGTTGTCCAGCGCGCAAGGCAAGCGGAAGCCGTAATTGACCAGGTTCTCCTTGCGGGAGCGATC
>JBDSWM010000085.1:0-6096 GCA_039926685.1 Fibrobacteria bacterium
GGCCTCCAGCGAAGAAGAGAACGTCACCTATGATCAGATGGTGGGCCAATTGGCCACCCTTTCCGTCACGGGCGAAGACTTCGCGACCCAGCATCACGGCGTGGTCACGGAATTCAACGAGTATCCAGATATTTCGGAAAACCACGGGCATGCCAGCTACCTATACGAGATCCTCATCGAACCCAGGGTGAAACTGCTTAGCTACACCACCCAGAACCGCATTTTCCAGAAGCTCAGCGTCAAGGAAATCATCTCCCAAGCGTTGACGGCGCATAAGCTGGCTGTGGGGACGGATTTCAAGTTCGAGGCCGAAAAGCTGGACGCGGTGCGGGATTTCACCGTGCAGTACAATGAGAGCGATCTCAACTTCGTGTCCCGTCTCCTGGAGGAGGAGGGCGTCTTCTATTACTTCAACCACGAAGGCGACAAGGAAGTCCTCACCCTGTGCAATAAGATCGCCCATGTGAAAACCATCACGCATACTCCCGAGGTCCGTTTCGAGCAGGAATCCGGCCTCTCGCATCTTGCCGTCGACCACATCACCCGTATGCGCCGCACCCAGCGCATGGTCACGGGGAAGGTGACCATAAAGGATTACAACTTCGACAATCCCCAGGTGAACGTCATCGGCCGCGCCACCCGCAAGGGCGAAGGCGAGCATTACCAGTTCAGCCCCCACGCCCGCACCCCGGCCGACGCCGAGGCCCTGGCCGGCATTCTGGCGGATACCCTGTCCTGCGGCAAGATCCAGCTGGACGGGGAAGGCATCGTGCGGGCTTTCCGCGCCGGCTGCCGCTTCAAGCTCATCGGCAATGCCAACGCGCCTTTCCTGGGCGACTATACCCTGGTGCGCGTGACCCATTACGGCAATCAGCGGGAAGGCTTCGAGGGCGATAAAGCCGAGCTCAACTACCGCAATTCCTTCACCTGCATCCCCGGAGACATTTTGTTCCGCCCCGCCAAGAATTCCCCCCGGCCCAGGATCCATGGGGTGATCACGGCGCGCGCCGATGGGCCCGAGGACAAATACGCTTTCCTGGACGAGGAAGGGCGCTACCGCGCCAAACTGCCTTTCGACCTGGGCGACAAGAAGGACGGCGAAGCCAGCCTGCCGGTGCGGCTGAGCCAACCCTATGCGGGAGGCGGCTACGGCACGCATTTCCCGATGCATGCCGGGAACGATCTGGTGCTCGCCTTCATCGACGGAAACGTGGACAGGCCCATCGCCCTGGGATCCATCCCCAATCCCAGCACGGCTTCGCCGGTCAACAACGCCAATAAATCGGAAAGCATCATCAAGACCGCCTCCGGCCATATCATCCGCATGGACGACAAGGAGGACAAGACCGCCATCGGCATCATCACCAAGGGCCAGCACAGTCTCTCCATGAACGACGATGCGGACGCGCAGGAGATCAGGTTCACGAGCACGGACAAGAACGAGATGGTATTCGACGATAAGCAAAAGAACATCCGGCTTTTGACTCCGGACGGCGCGCATCTCATCAAGCTCGACTATGACAAGCAGGTGCTCTCGGCGGAAACCAAATACGGTCACAAGCTGACCATGGACGACAAGGCCAAGAAAATCGGCCTGCAGACCAAGGACGGCAGCATCATCATGATCGATGACGATAGGAAGATGATCTCCGTCCAAGACGGGAAGGGCAAGCATGTGTTCCAAATCGACATCGGCGGGAGCAAGATCAGCCTGACCACCGATGGGGATATGGAATTCAAGGCCAAAGGCAAGCTGGACGTGGAAGCAAAGGAAATCAGCATGACGGCCAAAACCGGCAAAATCAACATGAAGGCCTCGGCCGGGGACGTGATGATCGACGGCATGAACGTCAATGTGAAAGGCAAGCAGAAGGTGGCCTTGGAAGGCACCGCGGAAGCCAGCCTGAAAGGAGCCCAGACAAAGATCGAAGGCACGGCCACCTTGGACATGAGCTCCAAGGGCCAGACCAAGGTGGGCGGATTGCAGGTAAGCGTGGAGGGCCAGGCCATGGCGGAAGTAAAAGCCGCCATGGTGATGATCAACTGAAGGCCGGTCGAGCCGGTTTAGCTCCCTATAGGCCAATATGCCCGCAGAAATGTCGAATAAACGCAAGTTTTGCCATTCCAGCTTCGAAATGTGCGATACCTTTAGCACGAACTCGGAGGCAGAAAAATGGGACTTGGGCAGCAAAAAAAACCGTTCGGCGTGCGGATAGCGTGCATATCGATTTTTATCGGCGTTTGGGCGCAAGCGGGAATGGCTCAGCCCTTGCCGACGGTGACCTTGCCCGCGCCGGATTCGGCCGGTTGGATCAAGATTTTCCGGGGTACTAACAAGCCCGATTTCGCCCTTTACACAGGAAACGGCGCGCCGGCCTCGGAGGCATCGAAGACGCCTGCCAATCTTCTCTCGAAAGCGCCTATCAGCCATCTCGATAGTCTCTTTTCTTCCCCAGGCGGGGACACCATCATCACGTCCGGGAAGGATGGCGCCCAGCTTATCTTCAAGCAGGTTTTTTCCCATTACATGATGGAAGTGCAGCTCCGCTGGCCAGGCAGCGTTTTCAATACGGGAACGATGGAAAAGATCCAATGGAATGACAACGGGCAAGGGGGTGGGCTACCCACCTGCGTCGAATGCCAGGGCGATCCGAATCAGGGCATAGGGCAGGTATGGTGCCTCGGAGCCACCGGCGCCCGGCCCTGGATCAGCTTCAAGGGAAAGACCGATTCCCATGGCGCCATAGCCGACAGCACCCAGAAAGCGATGGATTTCGGGGGCTCGGGAGGCCAGAATTGCATCGTCGGTTTCCCGGGTTGGCAAAAGCCCTATCCGTCCACCGTGAACGCGCATGGCTGGGTCACCATCCGGACCGAAGTCCACGGCAAGGACACCACTCGCCATTTCGTCGACGGACAGAAGGTGATGGAGTATTGGAATCCCCGCATCGCAAAGACCAATGACGCCAACAATGTGAGCAAGACCCTTATCGAAGGCATGCTTTCGGTCCAATCCGAGGGTGGCGCGGTGTGGTACCGGGGCTGGCGCATCAAGTTGTTGCCCGAAGATCCCTTGTACGCCTCGCTGTATCCCACCTCGCTGCTGCAAGCGCCACAGCCGGTGCGGAAGGCCGCGGAACGCTCCACTTTGGGATTTAACGGGTCGACCCTGACCATCCTGTCGCAAGGGCGCGCCGTCTCGACGGTAACCGGCAGACGGATGACGCAAAAGCTGATCTCGTATTGATCCTCGCGGAGGCGCGATCCCGTCGGCCCGGGGTGATGGCCATCACATGGGGCCCAATCCATCCGTCACAATAGCCGTGATCGAACCCCGTTTTAATTAATTTCCTCTCAAAGAGCGTGAAGAGAATCACTTCCGGGTCCTTGGGGCCAGGATTGCCCGACCGGTTCCGGCCCGGTCCAATGCCAGAGGGATACAATGGCTTCAGCAGATACCTCCATATTCTCGTTCAAAGTGGGCAGCTTCCCTTTGGATACCTTCCGGGTGCTCGACTTCACCGGCCGGGAAGCCCTTTCGGAATGCTATAGCTTCACCATCCGGGCCGTCGCCTCGGATGTGGAGCTCGAATTCGATCAGGCCGCCGGCTACGCGGCCGCGTTGATAGTGCGCGGCGCCGGCACTGAGACCACGCATTACGGCCTCATCACCAGCTTTACCCAGGTCCCGGAAAACGATGGCGTAAAGCTCAATTCCACCTATGAATTCATCCTGGAACCGCATCTCAAGATAGCCGGCTATATGTACCAAAGCCGCATCTTCCACAATAAGACGGTATTGGAAATCGTCGAGGAGGTGCTGGGCGCGTATTTCGCGAAGGAAAAGGATTTCAAGATCGACGCGAAATACGAGGTTGTGGGCCAGGATTACGCCAAGCGCGAATTCACGGTGCAATACAACGAATCCGATCTCGATTTCGTCCAACGCCTTTTGGAAGACGAGGGCATCTTCTACTTCTTCAACCACGAGGGTGACAGGGAATTGCTGATCCTGTCCAACAAGAAGGACGCGTTCAAGCCGCTGCCGTTTTTCCCCAAGCTGCCCTTCCGTCCGGAGACGGGTCTGCATAAGGAGGCGGGCGAGCATGTCGATTCCATGATGAAGAGCATGAAGTTCGTGACCGGCCGGACCACCGTTAAGGATTACAACTACCGCACGCCGGATACCAAGGTGGTGGGGTTCTTCGAAATGGAAGGTCCAGGCGAGTACTATCATTTCGGCGATCATATGAAGACCACGGACGAGGCCCGGCGCCTGGCGCAATTGCGCACGGAAATGTTCGCCTGCGAGCGGGAAGTCTACCATGCCACCAGCGTGGCGCGGGACGCCCGTCCCGGCTACCGCTTCACCCTGGAATTGGCGGACGCGGAGGGATTGAACGGGGAGTACGCCATCACGCGCGTGACCCATCATGGAAACTTCCAGGAGGGGGACGGCCAGGTGGACGCCATCAGGAGGTCCGTGCCGCATTACAGCAACAGCTTCCAGGCCATTCCGGCGGCGACGCAGTTCCGGCCCCGATTGACAACGCCCAAGCCCAAGGCCCCGGGCATCCTGACAGCCAAGGTGGACGGCCAGAAAGGCGCTTACGCCTACCTGGATGAAGAAGGCCGCTACCGCATGAAGCTGTTCTTCGATCGCAGCGAGGACAAGGACGGCAAGGCCAGTAAGGCCATCCGCCTGGCGCAACCCTATGCGGGCGCCGGGTATGGCATGCATTTCCCCCTGCACACGGACACGGAAATCGCCGTGGGTTTCGTGGACGGGGATTTGGATAGGCCCATCGGCCTGGGCGCGGTGCCGAACCCCGGCAAGGGCACGCCCGTGAAGGCGGCCAACAAGAGCCAGAACATGATGAAGTCCCATTCGGGGAATTCCTTCACCATGGAGGACAAGGAAGGCAAGACGGGCGTCCATATCAGCAGTTCGGGCGGCCATGGCGTCTCCCTGGACGATTCGGGGGGCAGCAAAGGGATTTCCATATCCACTTCCGGCTCCAATTCCATCAAGCTGGACGATACGGAAACCGCCATCTCCATCACCTCCAAGGCCGGGCATTCGATCAAGATCGACGATGTGGGCCAGACGATCACTATCTCAACCGCGGGCGGGCATACCTTCGTCCTAAACGACGCGGCCAACACCATCAGCATCGCCGACGGCGGAGGGAATACCACCTTGGACATGGACGGCGGCGGCGGCAACATCACCCTATCGGCCAGCACCGACGTGACCATCACCGCCGGCGGCAACATCACCTTGGAGGCCACGGGGGACTTGCTTTTGTCCGGCAAGAACAACCTAATCGACAGCTCGGCCACGACGGAGATCACCTCCGGGGGAGCCATGGGCGTCACGGCCTCGGCCGGACTCGCCTTGGGCGGGCTGAAAACCGAGGTGAATTCGGATACGACGCTGGACGTCAAAGGCAAGATAGTGACGGTGGAAGGCGAAGTCTCCAGCAAGCTGGCCGGAGCCCTGGTGGACATCAATGCCACCGGCATCTGCACCGTCGCCGGCGCCACCATCAAGCTCAACTGATCCTGCCATGGCGAAGGAACCCAAGAACGCCGTCGAGAAACGCGTGGACATCATCGTTTCGCGATGGTCGGAATTCCGCGCCGAGGACGATCCACGCCTGCTACGCTGGCTGGGGGATGCGGACGATGCCAGTCTCCTGAACGTGTTCCTCGAGGTCGAGGACGATGAATCCGGAAGCCTCCCGGACCTGTTCATCCGAATGGAAGAACCTTTCGTGCGTCCCAACCACTATGGCTTCCAGTTGATCGAAATCCTGAAGAAGAAATACGAGGAGATCAGACCGGATGCCGCCCAGATCGGCATCACGGCCGATTGGGAGTGCCCGCCGCCTTCCCCTGGGGACACGGACGTGGCCGCGCTTGTGCGGGCCTGCGTTTCCTTCCGATCCCATCACAAAGATCTGTTGGAAACCCTGGTCCTGGTGCTATTCCCCGCTGCAGTCGCGGACGTGCGCGAATGGCAGAAATGGTTGTTCCGGCTGGTCCGCGATCCCGGCCTCCCGCCGGAAGTCCGCTTCATGGTGCTCGATGATC
>JBDSWM010000086.1:0-17223 GCA_039926685.1 Fibrobacteria bacterium
CAAGGATGGCTCCGCCTTGGGACCGGATTATACGGGACGCCTGGCGGGCGGTTGGCATGATTGCGGAGATTACGGGAAATACGCGGAGACTACCGCCTATACCGCCCTGATCCTTTCCCTCGGTTATGCCATTTGGCCCGGGCGCGCCCCGGATAATTACGGGGCGTCCTATGGCCTCGCGGTTCCGGACGGGATTCCCGACCTGCTGCGGGAAGCCAAGGTCGGCGCCGATTTCATCTACAAGTTGTACGCGGTTTCCGATGAACTGGGGTTGATCGGAAAAGCCGATATGTACCACTCGGTCGGCACCGGACCCGGAGTGGATCAGAGTTCCTGGGACGTTCCGGAAAAGCAGGACGCGCAGCCGCAAACTGCGGGAGGGCCCGACCGTGTGGTAACCGCAGGCATCGGTTCCAACGTGGCGGGCTCCTATGCGGCCGCTCTCGCTTTCTTTTCCTCCTCCTGGAAAAAGCGGGACTCGGCTTACGCGTTGAAGCTGGAAAAGGCCGCCATCGATATCTACGATCGCATCGTCATGAAACGCTTGGGCACCCGGACCAGCATGCCTTGCTGCTATTCCGGATACGGGCCCTTCCATGATGATGAAGCGTTGGCCGCCCTCGCCTTGTGGTATGCGACCGGCGATACCCGCTTCGGGTACGATTTGTTGGAGAACACGGCGATTAACAAGAACGTCGGCCCCAATAACGACGGGGAGTTCCCCGCGGGCCATATGGGAAAGCGCCCGTTCGGCCCTGGCGGATGGACCACTGATTTCGAGAACGGCCATGTCTTCGTCCTGTACGGCTTGGCGAAACTGATCCTTCCCGATGCCGCTACCGCCTTGGCGTATGGGATTTCGGAAACGGTCCGGGATTCCGTCCTCAAGGACGTCAAAAGCGCCATGAAGCTGGGCATCAGCCAGGGTTCCGGCGGAACCAATAGTTCGTGGTACCCCGGAATAAATGTGGATGAACCGTACCATGGCGTTTTCACGGGCGCGGAATGGGGTTTCAATCGGTACAATATGGGAATGGTCAACGAGCTCATGATGTACTACGACTTGACCGGGAACGAGAACTATGCCGATATCGGCATCGACAATCTCAATTACCTGCTGGGGGCGAATCCGTACGATATCAGTTTCATCACCGGCTGCGGGGACCGTAATATGCAACATCCCCATAATCGCGCGGCGAATCCCGAAGGCTACAACCAAGGCGGAACGCCCTACGCACGCCAGGTGCTGACGGGGGCGGTCATGGGCGGAGTCCAGCCCGGCAAGACCCTCAAGGACGAATGGTCGATTAATGACAACTCGGAAACCTGCATCGATTTCGCGGCCCAGACGATCTTTCCCTTGCTGATCCTGGCGCCGGATGGGGGCGCGGCGGTTTCCGTGGGAAAGACGGGTAAAGGCCGGGATCCGGCTTCGGCGGCGGGCCGGAGAGCGGAAGCGGCGGGGCGGAAGGGGACTCGCGATGTCTTGGGACGGAGGGCCGCGGATTCAAGGCAGGCGCGAGGCAGCCTGGATGAATTCATACTACGCATGCGGGCGGGGTCGCACTAGGCCCAGAAGCCGAATCCCGTTTTCCCGTCTGTGTTGCCCCTTGTTCCCTCCGAAGCGGCTGCGAACGGCCACGCAGAGTTGGATGATCCGGTCGAAGAACCCATCGCTATGCTCCTGGAACCAAATGTTCAAGATTCCGCACTTCGAACGCAACTTTTTTTACCTTGAGGAGATAGCGTGCGCGGATCGGGCGCACAATCCCAATTTTCCCATGAGGTTACATGAATATCGGACGCTGGGAACCGATCCCGGCGATACATTTCCAGAGAAACGAATTCTTGAATCAAGTGGGGAAACCGTCATGTCAGGACTCATTAAAACCGGATGGGATTTCCGCCGCCTCGCGGCTTTCGCCGGAATCCTGGCCGCCACCGGAACGATCTCCGTCGCTGCCATTCCCACAACAGTCCACCCCGGGTTGAGCCTCGTCAATCTCCGCCCGGATGAGAACTTCAAACCCATGGTGACCGGACTCGGATTTCTTTCCGACGGCCGACTGGTGGTAGGACACTGGGGGGGAACGCATGACGACGTGGACAAGCTGCAGACGGCCGGCAAGGTCTACATCCTGAGTGGGGTAACCGGCGATAATCCCTCGGTGACGGTTTCGACCTTTGCTGAAACCCTGGAAGACCCCGTGGGAATGCTGGTAAAGGACGACAAGATCTACGTCACCGGCGGCGAAAAACTCATCGAGCTACCCGATGCCAACGGCGACGGCAAAGCCGAAGCCGCCAGGGTCATCTGCAAAATCCCCGGCACCCATGCCCGGCACGAATTCCTGTTCGGCCTTGTCTTCAAGGACGGTAAATTCTGGATGAACCCGTCCTCGGGCAAGGACGTCGCGGGAGGGGCCACCGAGTATTCGCAGAAGAACCCCAACCGCGGCACAACCTTGTCCATCGACCCTGCCACCGGCGCTTACGAGGTCTTCGCCATGGGCCTGCGCGAGCCCAACGGAATGGGGGTCGGCCCCGAGAACGAACTTTTCGTGCCCGACGTGCAGGGAAACTGGCTGCCCGCCAACAAGCTGATCAATATCCGGAAAGGCCGCTTTTACGGTTTCAAACATGAGCCCGCCGAAACCTGGGACAGCCAGAAGGAATATCCGCCCGTGGTCTACATGCCCCAAGGCGATCTGGCCCAGGCTCCGGGCACTCCCCTGTACATCGATAAGGGCAACCTTGCAGGCGACCGCTTCGTCGGCCAGATGCTGTTGGGCGATGCCGTCAACGGAGGCATTCGCCGGATCTTCCTGGATAAAGTGAACGGAGAATTCCAGGGCTCCGTCTTCGCCTTTACGGGCGGGACCGAAGCCGGCCCCAATCGCATGGTCTGGGGCCCGGACGGTTATCTGTATGTCGGCATGTGCGGTCAGCGCGCGCCGGATTGGGCCTACAAGAAGGATTTCGGATTGCAGAAATTCAAGCCCAACGGTAAGGACGTCTTCGAAATGGTGTCCGTGCGCTCCGGGGCGGGCGGTTTCGAAATCACATTCACGCATGAGCCCAATGCGGCCGCTCTGTCAGCCGCATCGTACAACATCAGCAATTGGTACTACACGCCAACCAGCGACTACGGCGGCCCGGCCATCAGCCGCAAGCTCAACGTCGCCGTGGGTGCCATCCAGCAGTCCCCGGACAAGAAATCGGTGTTCCTGCCCATTACCGCCCTGGATGGTCCGGTCAATGGAAACGGCAGGGTCTATGACATAAAGCTGACCGGCATCACTTCAACTTCCGGCCTTGCCCTGTGGACGCAGGAAACCTGGTACACCTTGAACAATATCAGCGCCAGCAATCCATTCGAACCAACCGTGAAACTGGCCTCGCCGCCGACCGCTTTCGAGGATGCCTTCCGTCTACGGGTTTCCCCCGGCAGACTGGAGGTGGCGGCCCACTTGGGCGGGATCCTTTCGGACGCGCAGGTGCGCAATACCCGCGGCGCCCTTGTCGCGCAGGCCGACGGAGCCGGCCGGACGAACCTGGAAATCCCGACCGCAGGCTGGGCTTCCGGCGTTTACATGATTACGGTGCGCAGTGGGGCGAAGACGCAGCAGCGCGCGCTGGCCATCCCATAAACCAGCCCAGGCCGGCGACCAATTCAACGGACGGTAACGCTATCCGCATAAAAGCATTCCGGCAAGCGTTCCTTGAGCGCGATCCAAGCCTCGCTGTTCTCGGTAGGCGAGAGTAACATGTAGCGCGCGCCGAGGCGGTCTTTGCGCGTTGTTCCCCGGTAGGAAGTCAGCGCCTCCGTCCAGTAGGACGAATTGAAATTGAAGGGAACCCGGATCTTTTCCCCGCTCCGCCATCCTTGGAGCGATTCGAGGTCAAAGAGAAGCCGGTATTCGGCCTCCTGCGGCATTTCGAAAAAGACCAACTGCTTTTCATTCTGGCTGTCCAAGGTGAACCTGGCATAGCGCGGATTGGACCAGGTTCCGATATTGGCCGAGTCCGGGATCCCCGCCTGGCCGTCCGGCGTGCGTATTATGAGCTCGGCATGGGTCCAGTCTCCTTTGTCCTCGATCGAGGTATCGGGCAAAGCGAGGGAATCGGGAGCGGCGAAATCCACCAGGATGCCGCCCGGCCGGGTCCAGCACTTGCCGCTGTCGGGAGCGCCTACAGGCCTGGCGATGGAATAACTCATGCCCATGACCCGGAAATTCAGCGTCAGGGTTTTGTTGTTTACGTAATCGAACGTCACTATATCCGCCGCCACGGTGATTTCCGGGTTACCCGTCTCGGTACCGGCTCGGCGGCTATCGCACCCGGTGAAGGCGATCACCACTGCAAACAGCCAAATCAACAGCCGGTACATCGCTTCAGATTCCCATCTCGCTAAGGGGGAAGAGTTGGATGTTGACCTGGACCACGTCCTCACCGGTGCCGGGGGCGGCGGCCAGGTTCAGCAGCTCCTTGCGCATCAACTGGATTTGCTCCTTCAGCTTCGTGAAATCACGGGCATGGATGGGGATGGTGATGGAGGAAATGTCGCGCTTGGCCGCGGGCAGATTGTCCAGGGCCGTGGCGGCCATGCGGATCATCTGATGATGGTAGTTTTTCACGAGCAGGGAGCGCACTTCATCGGAGGTAGTGATGTTCACGTCGCTTTGCGCGAATCCATTGGCCGTCTTCTTCAGCAATCCGAGCCGGGCCAAAAGGTTCAACGATTCCTCCGCTTCCTTCTCCGTGATGGCCTTTCCCAATTTCTTCACAACCCAGCGCGCGTCGGGCCTGAACCCCTTGACCGAAGCCAATTCGCGCACCGCGATGTGGCGCCAATCCGTATAGAGCTGGAATTGGGCGTCATCGAGCTGCCGCAAACCCGCCTTCGCGCGCGTTCGCAGGATGTTCCCATAATACAGGTTGCGCTCGCTAATTGCCAAAGCCTGATTGAAAAAAACCAGATTTTCGAAAAATTCAGTCCGGATTCCTTCTAATCCCAGGGCCGCGGCAAACTTCACAAGTGATTTTTTGGTGAGATTGCGTTTTCCGTCCGTGACGAGCTTCAGGTAATTGGGGCTGGGGATCCCGGCCTTCTTCGCGAAATAACGGTGGGAGAAGATCGCGGATTCGGATTTTTTGAAGGCGTAATAGTCCGCCAGGAACGTGCGGTAGTTCGAGTAATGCAATACATCCGGCTCTTTTTTCATGTTGTCCATAATCCAAAGTCCTCCGGCGCCTGACAGTTCTCGAAAGGCCGACAGTTCAATTATACTCGAATCGTTTGCGACAGCATAGGGATTTCATCGTTATGTCTGTAAACAAATGTTTACGGAAATTGCCTCCAGTTGGGATCCCAATCGCGGCCGTATGCATAAGTTTTATCCAGGCCCGGTAGAACGGGCCCCGCATGATTCAACGAGGAATTATAATGATTGCGAATATTGAGAATGTGGTAGTCCAAGTCCAGGTCAGAGTTGCGGAGTCGCCGCGGAATTTCGCGCGGGAGATCAATTCTCCTGCCTTCCTGAAAGCCTTACAGGACGGGTCTCCCACGGCGGAAAGGGCCTTCCGCGATCTGGTTAGCCACATGCATGGCCCCCTGCTCAGTTTCATCGGCCGGTGGTTCCAGGATACCGAGTCCGCCGAAGACGTTCTACAGGAGACCTTCTTGGCCGTCCACCGCAGTTTGCCGCGCTTCGAAGGCAAGTCCAGACTGACCACCTGGGTGTATTCTTTGGCGAAAAATAAGGCCATGGATTGTCTATCCAAAAAATACAGGCATGGATACGGGTGTGGCGAGAATATGGGCGCGCCGGACTGGGAAGTGGAAGCTACCGAACCTCTACCCGACCAAGACGCGCACCAGTCCCTGTTGATGGCGCGAATCCGGTCCATCGCCGAGACCATACCCGCGTTGTATCGGGAGGTTTGGCTCCTGCGCAATGTGGAAGGTATGAGCGGCGAAGAGACGGCCGAGATTTTGGGGATAGATCCCAGTCTGATGCGGGTGCGCCTGCACCGCGCCCGATGCCTGATCGTGGACCGCCTCAGAAAAGAACTACCGGGTCTTTTCGCGGAGTTGAAAGCGAAGACCCGGGTTTAAGTCCCGTTACCAGACCAGGGAATGGCTCACATTGAAGTTGAGCCCCCAATGCCATGGTTGGGAATTACCGGGCGCCATGGCAGGAAGGTTGGACCAGCCGAAATCGGTCGTGGTTTCGGCGATAAACGCATAACCACCGGGAAAGGTTCTCGAGAGGCTGAAGTCGATGCCACCCCTTTGTTCCCATCTCCGCATCCGGTGGCGTTCCAGGGGCTTTGTCCCGTAATGTTCCTCGAATCCTTCCTCATTATCTGCCAGCACCACGGCATAATGGCGCCCATCGGCCCGGTTCAAAGCGATTCCGACAAGGTCCTCGGCTCCGATGGAGAGTGAATCCGGCAGGGGCACCCGGTCCCAGGCATAGTTCGGGTAGAGATCCACGGCATAGCGCGCCCCGGCTTCGGCTTGCCACCCCTGTGAAAGGGCGAAGCCGTAACGGAGCGAGGGACGTAGTGAGAAGTGGGACTGGGGCGCGTTCTGCGTCAGTTGCAATTCACCCGTATTGGGGGAATTGAGGAGATAAGCTATCGGATTGTTCTCGGGCACGCTTTCCGTGAAGTTTGGGCCGCGATAATGGTTCGGCCGCGACAAGGTGACATCATCCACATAGATCACCGGGGCGGCAAATTGTTCCGACAAGGGACTCATTCTATCCAATGAGCCTATCAGATAAAGGCTCAGCCTGTTTCCGTTCGAGAACGAGAAGCCCCGGCTCAAGGAGGCCCAAGCATTGTCCTGGCGCCAATCCCAACGGCTGTCCCATTGGCGGGTCAGTCCCAACTGAAAGGTCACGTCGGCGTCTCCAAAGAACCAATCCCGGGCGGCCCACAGGTCATAGGAGCGGTAAGAGCCGTACTCCGTGGACTTATCGAGGCCGGTGGAGAAGGAAAGAGCCAGGCCCCGCAAGATTCCTTCCGGGGCATCCGCTTCCAGCCCCGCTTGGTACGTCTTCTGGCCAGCCTGGCGGGACATGTCCACCGTAGCGCGCGCTGCAAGGTTGAACGGCTGGCTTCCCAGGATCATCGGCCGGCTTAGCAGGGCCGAGGCATGATATGTCCACACGCGGCTATCCAGCTGATACGCGCTGGCGTCAAAGGGAGACATGGGTCCCGACCTGGAGAGGGCGCGGAAATGGGAAGTGCCCGCTTCCCAGCTGAACATGGGTGGATCCGCTCCCCGTTCCCCGAAGGAACGGTCCGACGGAACCCAGACGCGGGCGAAGATCCGGGAGCGTTGGGCGAGCAAGGCCTCCCGGAAAGGGCCGGAGGCGGGTACGTTGGCGGCCAGATTATGGCCCAAAGCGGAATCATATTCCTGCCGGTCGAATGCCTGCTGCCCTAGAAGAAAATGAAGGCTGTCCTCCGCGCGGCTGATATACCGCACGACCGGAGCCTCCGCATAAGCCTTGTCCTGCGACTGAAAAGCCAGGATAGTCAGGAGGATCAAGGGGAAGGACAACTTCAGTGGCATGCGGCTCCGGTAGGAATGAATAGCACGGGATATGAGAACCGTTTTACCCTATTGGATTGAGAAACTTGGTGGAGGCAGGATGCCTTCGCAAGATCGGTGGCTGAGGCCGTGGCCTGAGCGGTGTGGCCCCGGAGTCGACCTTGATGGGCTGGATAGCACTGATTTTGGGGCAGGGGTTGATAGGCTTGATGGGTCCGGTTTTGGGAGATGGCGTGGCAATCGAAAAGTCGCCGCCGCCGATGCCACCCGCCATCGAAAGGGCGAGGGCGAGGCCAGAAACCGTGTTGGCGAAATTCATTTCCCGATCCTTTGCATTCAGTTTGAAAGTGATACCTTTAAGTCCGATATCTAGGAGAATAGGTTTCACAGGTTCTTATCCAATAGGAACTCCTGGTACACGTTTTTTTGATCTTAGAGGCTTTAGCGGCATGAATTATCATTAAGGAAAGCGTGGAGAATACGATGCCAAAAGGATATTGGATGGTCCATCTGGATATCACGGACCCGGAGAAGTTCAAGGAATATTTGGCCGCTAACGGCGTCCCTTTGAAAAAATATGGCGCGCATTTTCTGGCTCGCGCCGGGCGCTTCCAACATCCGGAAGGCGGCGGACGATCGCGCAATACTATCATCGAATTCCCCAGTTTTGATGCGGCGCTGGAATGCTGGAAGTCGGAAGAGTACCAATATGCGATTAGCCTTCGTAAAGAAGCTTCGAGTATCGATATCACTATCGTGGAAGGCTACGACGGGCCTCAGCTCGCGTGAAAAGAAGGAATAGAGGAGCTGGGCATGTTCGTACAAATCATTATTTCAAAAACTAAACCGGAAATAGCCAAGTCCGACGTGCTCAATTTGACCCGTAAAATGTCCGCTTGGCTTAGAGAACAACCCGGATTTTTAAGCTATGAGTTATTCGAAAGCAAAAATAGTTGGGCGGACAAAATATTGTGGGCAAGCCAAAGCGAGGCAGCGGCTGGTATTGCCGCTTTCCAGGAAACCGAAATCGGAAAGGAAATGATAGGATACCTGGAGCCGGGTTTCAGGGTATTTATGGGTACTCCGGTCGCCCTGTAACGCTGACGCGTTCCCTTATAATGCCGATGCCTTAAACGGTCCGCATGGTCAGAACTTCGGATCGACGCCTTGGCCTGTCAAGAGCAGGCTGGGCAGGCTGGTTTCAATGTAATGCACCCATCCGCTCGAGCAGCCGCCATAGCATTCCAGTTTGGGCGTCAGGCCCTTATGCGTGAAATGCACTTCCGTCTCTTCGCCCTTCTTCTCGATTTCGAAAGTGATGGTAGTGTCCTTCCATTCCTCTTCGTCCTTGACGAAGTGGAGGGATGATTCCAGTACCTTCCAAACAATCCGTTTGCCTGGGATGAGTTGCACCACCTGTTGGACCGTACGATGATAGGGTTTGCACTGATAGGTGAAAACCGCACCCTCGGCATTGGAAGCGCCCTCGAATTCGCCTATCCACCAGTCTCTCACGCGATTTATGGTGTCGAATACCTCCATGGGGCCGCGCGGCACGCGGAACGATAAGGTCAGGTCGGTGGCGGGTTTGGGAGGGGTCATGGAATTTTCCCCTCCGCTTGCGCCTTCACCCTGCTGTGGATGAATTTCCAGAGCGGGGGAAATCCTTCCCTATGATCATCCTGCAGAAGTCCGAAAGCGATGTGGTGGAACTTGATGAGGGTTCCGCCATCCGACTCGCTCAGCCGATACTGGATATTCGAGATCGTAGGGTAGGACATCAGCATGGGTCCGGAAATCTCCAACAGGCTCGGCCGCTTGATAGCCTGGACCTGGCCCCAGAAATGACCATTGTCATTCCCCAGGTCCCGATACCAACGTCCCCCGGGCCAGGGTTCGATTTTCATGGGAAAGGGTTTGCCTTCCTGGAGTTCATTGTAGGGCCCGATTTGGTCCAGCAATGCCGCGAATGTCCCTTCCAGCGAGGCGCGCACGTGGATTTCCTCCTTGATGGTAAGCGTCAGCTTTTCAAGCGATGGTTCTTTCGTATTCATGGGAATTTCCTTTCGGTGCATTATCGGTTCTGAAAATCAATTCCGGTTTGCGCGTTACGGCGCTTCCCGCTCTTCCGCGCGCTCCTTGATGCGCTTCAATTGGTGGCGCCAATACTGTTTGAAGCTGCTCGTCCAGTCATGCAACGGCCTTATCGCCTCCGCATTCGTTTGATAAAACATTTGCTTCCCGTCCCGGCGGACGCGCACCAAGTCGACGGCGCGCAATACCCGGAGATGTTTTGAAACCGAAGGCTGCTCCAGGCCCAGCATCGTCACGATGTCGCCCACGGAGCGCTCTTGGCTGACCAAAATGCTCAGGATGTCCCGCCTGCGGGGCTCCGCTACGGCGTTGAACACATCCGAGGTGGTGGCGGCTCTTGACATGGGATCAATATATATTCCGATATGGGAATATGTCAAGCGGCATTTTTCCTTCAAAATCCGGTAATAATCTATTTTCCCGGTAACCTCTAAGGCCCAAAGGAGCGGTTTATGTACGATCCGCGCTATCTGGAAATGCTGGCGGCCCGCTAGTAACGATGGAGAGAGTACACATGGTTGCAAGCGGGAATGCAGAGGCCGCCGGGTTCCGCGATGCAAGCGAATGGGAAGAATGGCTGGCGAAAAATCACGGTCTGGAAGCCGGACTATGGCTGAAAATCGCCAAGAAGGGATCGGGGAAAATCGCTCTCGGGATTTCCGACGCCCTGGATGTCGCGCTGTGTTATGGGTGGATCGACAGCCAACGCAAGTCCTTTGACCATGCGTTCTATCTGCAACGGTATTCGCCCCGGCGCCCGAAGAGCCCATGGTCCAGAATCAATGTCGATAGGGCCGAGGCGTTGACCGAAGCAGGGCGGATGCGGGAACCGGGGCTCGCGGAAATCCGCGCGGCGAAAATGGATGGCCGGTGGAAGGTGGCCTATGAGCCGCAAAGGAATATCAGCGTACCGCCCGACTTCGCCGCCGCGCTCGCGAAACGGATCAAGGCCAAGCGCGCGTTCGGCCTCCTCGACAAAACCGGCCGGTATGCGGTGCTCCTGCCTTTGCTCAAGGCCACGACCGAAGCCGTCCGGGCCGAGCGCATCAAGAAGGCGATCGCGAAGCTGGAGTCTTAGCTAGGCTATGAAGTTCCTCGTCTTGAGAACGGTGTCCCGGAACGCGGGCTCAATCCGAACGCAGCAATCCCCAAATCTGGCGAACGCCATTGCTGGCCAAGACCTTGCCTTGGGAACTGATGCGGGATTGGAAAAGGATCACATAGGCCCCCGTCGCCACCTTTTCATGGTTCTTTGCGGTGTAGTTCCAACCCGCGAATACGCGGCCGTGATGGGTGCGGCAATCGGATTGGAACAGCTCGTCCGTGCAGGCCAGGGAGCGCTTTTCGGAAGCGACGAGATTCCCCAGGTTGGTGAAAATGGAAAACTCGTATTCAAGCTTCACCTCGGATGGGGGCGGCGCGTTGAATCCGTCGCCCACGGTGAAGTCGGCCAAATCCGCTTCCATCAAAACGCCTATGCGTCCGGTGCCGGCGATTGCGGCTTGTATATCGGCCCGGCCGCTTTCCAGGCTCACTGAAAGCGCAGGTTCGCTCAGAAGACCGGGATCAGAAGAGAAGCGGGTGAAGGTTTGGGTTTGAATGCCCAGGCGCCTTTCACCCGTTATGAGCCGGAAGCGGGCTTCGCTTCCGGGCGTATTGCCCAGCGCGTCGGCCGCCAATCCCGCGCCCCCATTCATGCGTACCAAGTCGCCGATACCGGGCCTAGGCGCGATTTTGGTATCGAAAACCAAATGCACGGAAAGCCCATCGGACGCCCAATCCGTTCGCGAAGGGGTGATGGCAACGATGCTTCCATCGTCGCCCACTTTGTAGGTGAACAAATCCTGGGCCTGGGCAGACTTGGATGAAGCGGCTAGCGGCTCGCTGAAAGCCAGGCGCAAGGTGTCCGAGGCGGTCCCGAGATGCATGCTGGCTTCGGTGAGAACGGGAGCGATGTGGTCCGAAATGACCAGGGATTGCGTGGAATCCTTGGCGCGGGCCTTATAGGTGGACTTGAATGTGCCCGAGCCTTGGGTGAGAAGGTCGGCGGAAAAAGGGGCGCCTTTGAAAGACAATGTGTTGCCCCCCGTCACATGCGAGGCCAAGTCGGTTCCGGCCGTCGCAGCGGCCGTTGCCGGCCACTGGTAGGTTACGGATACTGGCAGGTTACCCGTGATGTCCCTGTCGTAAACGACCTGCAACCTGTCCCCGCGGCCATCGCCGTCATCGTCGTACATTCCCGCCGAGACGGCTTTCGGCAAATCCAAGGGGGGCAAAGTGAAGGTTACCGTGGCCTTGTTGGAACCGGGTATGGCGAGAGTATAGGTTTGATCGGCAAGCGCGGCGGGGTCGCCGAAGACCCACAGCGTGTCCAGGCCGCTCGCTTTGGTGTTGCGGCTCGTTCCCGAAACGATGCGCGTGCCGCGCGCCGAGTCGGCGTATACCTGGAGATTGGCCGGGAAGGTCGGAGTCCACGGGACGATTCCCGCCACCAGGGAATCTTTCGCGCCCACCTGGAAATGATTCTTGGCGATGACGCGGATGGCATTTCCAAGCTGGGCGGTCTGTGTAAGCGGCGCTTGGAAAACCACGATATCCCGCGCCGAAACGGTGAAATTGAATTCATCCTTCAAGCTTGGATTCGTCGTCTCATAGAAAACGATGCGATAAGGTCCGGGAGCGAGCCCCGTCACTTTCGAAGTATCCACTTGTACGGCGGCATCCGCGACGTTGATTCCGCCGAAGGAGCCTCCTTTGGGCAATACCTGTATCGAATCCCCGCCGACCTTGTAAAGAACGAAAGTCAAGGGACCGGGCGCCACTTCCTTGATGGAATCCCCCGAGCTGCCGCAGGCGCCGGTGCCGCCGATGCGCTTGATGACGCGATACGTGCTACCTCCGCCGGGCAATTTTTCCTCGGCATGATCCAAGGCCCGTTGTTGCTTGAAGAAAATGGTGGTTTTAATCCGCAGGGAGGAGCCGCATTTATTGCGCTCGCAGAAGAAGAAATTCCAGGGATAGGTTTGCCCATCGACCAGCCCGAGCGCATCGAGATTGATGCTTCCGTCCAAGGGGGCATGGATACCGCCTAAATCCAAGGCCAGCTTGTTGTTGATGAATACCCAGACATCGTCATCGCCGCGGAACTCGAAAATCTGGCCCTTTTTGTAAACGAAGGTGGCGTGCGATTCCAGGCAAAAACCGTAATCATGGATGCTGGAGGCGGGCGGGTTGGCTTCGCTGGAGCAACTGCTGTTGTTATCCACGCTGTTGCTTCCATCCAGCGGGAAGAATCCATCGGGCGATCCGATGTTCGAATCGAATTCCCAAAGGCCGTCATCGCTCTTTCCCATTTGCAAATCCAGGCAGGATTCGGAGCCTTTGAACTTTCCGGTGGCTTTCGGATCGGTATTGAACCAGGTATTGAAATTCGGCGGGGCGCTGGCGGTGGGCACGGGTTTTTTATCCGCTCCCAAATCAGTTTGGACCATGCCCGTCCCCCCGCCCCCGCCACCATAATCGGGATGGGTCTCAGCCATGTCGTGGACGGTAGTCGCCATCAGGTAAGTGCATGAGCCGACTTCTCCCGGAAATAAATCCGTGACGGCCGAGGTGCTGCCAATCCAGATATCCGGGCCGTTGGCGGCGAACAAGGTCGTTAAGTCGAAGGGCGTTTTGTCGCCCAAACCGGCTTTGCCCCAGGTTTCGGTACCGGCGGAATTGATGAAATAGCCCGTGGCCGCGCCATCGGCCAGTATATAGGCGACATTCCAACCGCAATGGGTTTTGTCGGAGAGCATGGACCGCTTGGTTCCATTCAGGACGAATTCCACGCCCGTGACGGGCCAGGCGTTGAAAAAATGCACCGTGCGCGGAGGCGTCGTGAGTATGAGAGGCGCGGCCGTCGCGGGCCCGGAGGGATCCACGACTATCCAGATTTCCTGGGATGCTCCGAAAACGGCCACGTCGAAACTCCCCGCCGTGGTGCCTACGCCGGTAGGGGAGAGGTATTTCCAGTCTCCGGTGCGCACTCCGAAATCCTTCATCCATGGCTGAAGGCTGCCGCCCAAGGAATCGAAAGCCAAGCGATACCAATTGCCCCCTTCGTCGATCATGGAATACCCTGTTCCCGACAGGTTTATCAAAGGCAGCGATTTTCCGAAGGGATTGAATACGTGGACTATTTTCCCGGCCAGGACGCTGGGGGCTTGCTGGGCCAAGGCAGGCTGCCGGCAAACGTGGATGAGGATAAGCGCGCCGAAGATGAAATGCAGGGCCTGCATGAAAAAGCGGTTTCTTTTTTCACAAACTTGGAACATGATTCTCCTCGAACCTTATTAAACCGGGCCTATGTGAATAGTAGTGCGAGGACGCCTTAAAGTTCATGGGTTGTCTGGAATCCGATTTTTAGATCCCACAAAACACAAGCGGATTGCCGAAAATACACAAGCATTTGAGCAAAAAATACCGAAGCCTAAATGGCTACGGAAAAGGCCGTCGTTCACTTGCCGAAAAGCAGGACTCCGCTCCGGATGGCGCCGTTCCTTCCCAGCGCATCCGTTTCCTTTTCGATGACGGGGGCCAAGCCGGGATTCCGCGAACGGGATGAAGGCCGGGGTCCGATGCTTGCGCCCGTTGCGCCGAAGGCGCCGTCCACGCATCCGTGGAAGCGCTCGAAGGTCGGCCCGATGCGTCCCCACTCCGAATAGATGACATGGTGGCCCTTACGTTCCGGCAGGATGCATTTGGCGGTGAGGAGGGATTTGGCCTTGTCGGCGGTCATGTCCGGATTCGCCGTGGGATTCTTATCGTCGTACTTCTCGGTGCAGAAGGGGGCGACTTCGAAATCATCCCAGGTGAGCGTTTTGCTCGGGGAGAAAATGAAAGTGGACTTGGTGATCCAGAATCTGAGATCTTCGGTGTCGTCGAAATGCGGGCCCCAGGTGATGTTCCAGGTGAATGTTTGCGGTCCCGCCGCCATGGGCGTGGTCATCCACTCCATGGGCACGTCCCAGGGCGTTTCCGCGCCTTTCCAGGATTCGCCGTCGAATCCGCAAACGTTCTTGGGCAATGGTGTGACCGAGGCCCGTCCGAGGGCATGGGTGACCACGGCCATGAAATTGTAAGCGGCGAGCGGGTTGATGGCGAAAGCCGTGGAGCAGGCGGGGTATTTGGCCGTATTGTTTCCGAAATCCAGTTCGTCGGGCTTGGTCACCGCGCCGCACATCCAATTCCGGGCAGGGGGGCTTTCGATGACGCCATGTGCGGACACCCAAGCCGAACAGCTTAAGAAAACCAGACCCAGCGCGCGCGTTATTACCGACATACCCATCTCCTGAATACCGACATGGATGATTGCCCT
Organism: Fibrobacteria bacterium; assembly: GCA_039926685.1. Taxonomy (GTDB): domain Bacteria; phylum Fibrobacterota; class Fibrobacteria; order UBA11236; family UBA11236; genus Chersky-265. The sequence goes on from JBDSWM010000086.1 coordinate 15,027, forward strand.
ATTCGTAGGCATTGTACCACCCGGCGTTCATCCTTGATTCGTCCAACCTATATATTCAATATGGGCCGCAAGGGCGATCCCGGCTCGGTAAAATCACGCGATGTTCCGCCCATATTTCCCGGAATCCGGTCAAATACTTCCGAAAGCGCGTTTCTTATCCCGGACCATGGCGGTATATTCTATCGCGCACCCCGGGGGTAGGGCAAAATGCCCGCGCCTGTAAAGTGGATAAAGGATTTGCAAATGCGACTTTGTACCGCCGCCATGGCGCTGTCCGCCGTTTTGTCCATACTGCCCGCCGGGGCCCAATCTTTCGTGTCCCTGCATGGGGCTCTCAAGATCCAGGGCAATCGAATCGTCGATGCCCAGGGCCAGGGCGTCACCCTGCGCGGCATGGCCCTTTACTGGAGCCAATGGAAGCCGGCCTTCTACAATGCGGACTGCGTCAAGTGGTTGCGCGATGATTGGAAATGCACCGTGGTACGCGCTTCCATGGCCGTCACCGACGGCGGGTATCTGACGAATCCCGACGCGGAGATGGCCAAGGTCCGGACAGTGGTCCAGGCCGCCATCGATCTGGGCATTTACGTCATCGTCGATTTCCACGAAACCAAGAACGGCAACGATCATCTTACCGCCGCGAAGAAATTCTTCGGCGACCTTAGCAAGGAATTCGGCAAGGTGCCGAACATCATCTACGAGACCTGGAACGAGCCGGATAATACCATGGCCTGGGCCACGGCCATCAAGCCCTATCACGAGGCCGTGATCCCCGTGATCCGCGCCAACTCGGAAAACATCATCCTGTGCGGAACACGCAATTGGAGCCAGAACGTGGACGAGGCCGCGGCGAACCCCATCACCTCCTCGGCCAACATCGCCTACACCCTGCACTTCTACGCGACCGATCATAGGGAATCCCTCCGGAACGTGGCCCAGGGGGCCCTGAACAAAGGGATCGCACTGATGGTGACGGAGGGCGGACTCAGCGAGGCGAGCGGAAAGGGCGTCATCGATACCGCCCAAGGCCGTTTATGGGCCGACTTCATGGACAAGAACGGGATAGCATGGACGAATTGGTCGCTTGCCGATCTGGAAGAATCCTCCGGGGCCTTGAAGGTGGGGGCGAGCGCCAAGGGGGGCTGGAACGAATCGCAGATGAACCCGTCCGGGATTTGGGTGCGGAACCGGTTGCGATATGCGGCCGCCACGGTGTCGCTGGGCGAGCCCTCCGCGAGGAAACCGGCGCGTTACCTGCCTTCCGCCGGGAGCCTGGAAGCCGTGCGCGATGCGAATGGGCGGCTCCGGTTGCGGATGGGAAAGAATGCCTATTCCAACCCGCCCGTGATTCCCTTCATAAACTCTCATCCCTCGTCTCGCGCATCATCACCAATGCGCACAGAGTGATGGCCGCCGCCGCCGACAGGTAATACCCTACGAAGCGCAATCCGTAATTCGTCGCCAGATAGGTGGCCGCGTAAGGCGCCAAGGAAGCCCCGAAAATCCCCGCCAGGTTGAACGCCAGGGACGCTCCCGTATAGCGGACCTTGGTAGGGAACAGTTCCGACAGCATCGTGCCCAAAGGCCCGTAGCAAAGTCCCATCATGCCGAAGCCAAGGGAGAGGGCCAGCAACACCAAGGGTGGGCGTCCCGACCCGAACAGGGCCCCGAAGCCCAGACCGAACAGGATGATGGCGCCCATGATCCACATTTGCGTGCTCCGCCTTCCATAGCGATCGGCCAGTTTGCTGGCGAGAGGGATGGTAAGCCCGAAAAAGACCACGCCGAACATTTGCATCAACAGGAAGGCATTGCGGGAATATCCCAGTGACTTGGTCCCCCAAGCCAGCGTGAACACCGTCATCAGGTAAAAGTCCACGAACACGGTGAGGGCCAGCATGGTCCCCAGAATCAGCGCGGGCCCGTGGGATTTGAAGACTTCCAGGAAGGGCACCGTTACGCGTTCCCGTTTGGCGAGGGAGGTGCGGAACACGGGGGTTTCCTCCAGCTTCAGGCGCACGAAAAGGCCGACCCAGACCAGCATGGCGCTGGCCAGGAAAGGGATGCGCCAGCCGTAATGGAAGAATTGCGTGTCGCTGAGGAACTGGCTCAGGGCCAGGAAAATCCCGTTGGACAGGATGAATCCGATGGGCGCCCCCAATTGCGGGAACATGCCGTACCAGGCGCGTTTGCCGGG
>JBDSWM010000087.1:0-18081 GCA_039926685.1 Fibrobacteria bacterium
ATCCCCCACTTCGTCCAGGAACAGCGTGCCTCCATGCGCGGATTCAATCAGGCCAATCTTACGGGCCGCGGCGCCCGTGAACGCGCCTTTCTCGTACCCGAACAATTCCGTCTCCAGTAGGGTTTCCGGAAATGCGGCGCAATTGATGCCCAGCATCGGCCGGGCCCCGCGGGCGCCTTGCAGGTGCACCAGCCGGGCGATGCGTTCCTTGCCGGTGCCGCTTTCCCCGCGGATGAGTACAGTGGCGTCGCTTTGCGCCACCATGGCGACCATCTCCAGGATATTCTTCATGGCCCCGGATTCGGCGATCAGGCCTTCCCCCAATTTGCCTTGCAATTCCTGACGCAGGCGTTGGCTGTCGATGCGCAAGTTGTACTTCTCGGCGGCGCGTTCCGCCACCAGAAGAAGTTCATCCCTTTCCAGGGGTTTGGTCAGGTAATCGTAAGCCCCCAGGCGCATGGCTTTCACCGCCGTATCCACCGTGCCGAAGGCGGTAATAACCACCACTTCGGGCGGCTGGGCCAGCCTGGACAAGGCCTCCACCAGCGCCAATCCGCCGCGGCCGGGCATTTTCAAATCCGTGAGCACCACTTCGGGCCGGAAATCGCTTACGCTTTCCTCCGCTTGATCGGCGCTCTCGGCCACGGCGACACGGTGGCCGGCGGCCTTGAGGATGTCGGACATGATGCGCCGCTGCGCGGCTTCGTCGTCCACGATCAGGATTTTCGCCATCGGATCAGGCCTCCGCCGGAATCGAGATTTCCATGGTCAAACCGCCTCCCGGATTGTTGCTGGCGACGATGCCCCCGCCGTGATCCTCCAGGATGCGCCGCACCAGGGCCAAACCGAGCCCCGTACCGCCGTCCCGCTTGGTGAAATAAGGCTCGAATATCAGCTCCAAGTTGCCCGGGTCCACGCCTTTGCCGTCATCGGTCACCAACATGATGAGGTTCCCGCGCGCGTCGATGCGGGAATGGATGGATATGCTCCCTCCCCGCCCCACCGCCTCGATGGCGTTCAACAGCAGATTGAGCAGTACCAATCGCAATTGTTCCTGATCGGCGACCAGGCGCAGCTCCCCATCGCAGTCTGATGCGAAACCCACGCCTTTGATGGCCAGTTGCTGTTTGACCATTACCTCGACCTGATCGATCAATTCCGCCAGGCGGAAGCGCGCCTTCTGCAACCTTTGCGGTTTGCCCAAGGCGATGAAATCCCCCACCACAGTGTTCAAATGCTTGACCTCGGATTTGAGGGAAGCGACCAGATCCAGGTAATCCTGGCGGCGCTGGGCATCCTCGGGCCGGAATTGATCGCCGAGATGGTCGGCGGTGAGATTTATGAGGTTAAGGGGATTGCGGATTTCATGCGCCAGGGTTGAGGCCAGTTCCGCCAGGATGGCTTGCCGTTCCATATGCCGCAGGCGCTCTTCCAGCTCCTTCTGTTCGGCCAGCTTCAGGATCATGCCGTTGAAGGAATGCGCCAGCCGGCCCATCTCATCCTGGCCAAGGCCGCTGGCGCGCACGGTGAGATCCCCGAAGGCGACCCGTTCCGCCGCCGAACTCAGGATGCGGATGGGTTTATTGAGGCGATGCAGGATGAAAAAAGAGGCCCCGCAAGCGAACAGCAGCGCCGTCATGGCTATGAACATGTTCTTGACATAGGCTTCCCGTAAGAGGTGCCGGAAGTCCGTCAAGGAGATGGAAGTCTGCACCAATCCGATCACGCGATCGTCGCGGATCAAGGGCATGCGCACTTCGTAGCGGATGCGCCGGCCGTCGGTTTCCTTTCCGGAATCCAGCACGCCGAACTGCTCCTGCACCACTATTTCCTTCCCGCTGAGCGCCTTCTCCTGGCGGCCGATGCGCTTGGGATTGCTGGAAGCGATGACTTCCTGGCGGTTGCTGACGATGGAAACCTCCTTGACCCCTTTCTTGCCTTTGAATTCAGCGATGAATTTTTCCAGGAACTCCCGGTCCGGGCCCTTTTCCGAAGACAGCTTGCGGGTGGAAAAATGGACCGTATTCACTATGTCCTGCAAATCCGCTTCCACTTCCCCGAGCAGTTTTTTGGCGTTCTGATAATTGAAGAAGGCCATCAACCCCACCACGGTAAGCAGCAGCAAGATGAAAACCAGCATCAATTTGGTCTGAAAGCGCATGCATCCCCGCGAGATTTCCTGAGATTTCCTTAAAATTAGCAAATCCAGTGCCATGAGCTCCCGGCTTAAACCCGGCCCTGTCCGGCAGGACCGGCGGGACGGGGCTGCCGTCCCGGATAACCACAAGGCGGATGGTTAGAGTGCTGGCCCCAAAAACCCTCCACCCAGGATAATGGAGCGGAATGTTAGACAACCAACAGGCCGCCCAGCTCCTTTTCAGCCATCAGCTCGCCAGCCAAGAGCAGATCCTGGCCTGCTGGCCATTCATCACGCCCGAGAAGGACGTAGGCATGCTTCTCTTGGAGCAAGGGATCATTTCCCCGCAAACCTACCAGGAGATGGCGGTCTACCTGCATGTGAACGGTCATCCGGACATGCAAGCTAATTCCCCCTCCAAAGCCGGCGCCGGACAATACGAATCTCCGGGAGAAGAGACCTTCATCGATTTGGACGACGCCAATTGGTCCGCCGTGCCGGAGGAAGGCGATGAGCCCGCCACTCGCAAGACCAGCCGGGCCGAGCATGCGTTCAAGAAAGCCTCCGCTTCGGTTTCCCTGCCCCAGCCGGCGCCCGCTGCCGACGCGGTTTCCCCCGCCCCGGTAACGCCCACGGTACCTACGCCTTCCGCGGCTTCCTATGTACGGGAAGAGGAGGCCGATTCCGCGGTCACCGTGCCCTCCACGCTGGGTCCTGAGGCGAGCTGGCAGGAACTGCTCGCCTATGCCCGCCATCACGATGCCGCCGATTTGCATATCTCGGCGGGGAATCCCATTCTCTTGCGGCGCTACGGAGCCTTGCAGCCGGCCTCCGCCATGGCCATGGACCAGACCGCCTTGCGGAAATGGGTTGCGCGGGCCCTGACGCACGAGCAGATGCGCACTTTCGAGGACAAGGGCGATCTGGAATTCATCTATACCCTGCCGGGATGGGGACGTTACCGCGTCACCGTGCTGAAACAGCGGCGGGGTTGGGACGTCACCGCGCGCGTCATCCCTTCCCGCATCCGCGGCTTCGAAGAAGCGGGACTGCCCGAAGCCTGCCGCGATCTGACCAAGTGGGCGCAAGGCCTGGTATTGGTGACCGGGCCGGTGGGCTGCGGCAAGACGAGCACGCTTTCGACCCTGGTGGAAATGGTGAACCAGGAGCGACATGACCACATCATCAGCATCGAGGATCCCATCGAGATCCTTTTCGAGCCCGCGCATTGCCGCATTACGCAACGGCAGTTGGGCCCGCATACGCTTTCGCGCGACGCGGCTTTGCGTGCCGCCCTGCGCGAGGATCCGGATATCATCGTGATTTCGGAATTGCGCGATCTGGACACCATCCGCCTGGCCGTGTCCGCGGCGGAAACGGGACATCTGGTGTTCGGCACCATGAACACCACCAACGCGGCGCGCACCTTGTACCGCCTGATCGATTCCTTCCCGCCGGAAGAGCAGGGCATCATCCGCAATATGATCTCCGAATCCCTGCGCGGAGTCATCTCCCAGCAGCTGGTGCCGCGCAAGGACGGATCCGGCATGATCCCCGCCTTCGAAGTGCTGCTGATCAACACGGCGGTGGCGAACATGATCCGCAAGGATGAGGCCCATCAATTGCATACGGCCATGCTTACAGGGAAATCCTCCGGCATGGTGCTCTTGGACGATTCCCTGCGCGCCTTGGTGGATAAAGGCCTGGTGCACAGCGCGGACGCCATGGCGCGCGCGACCGTTCCCAAGGACTTCGAAAAATACGGGAGCCGGAAATGAGAGGAAAGGGATCATGGCCCAGATAGACGCCCTGTTCCGGGAAATGACCGCCCTGGGCGGCTCCGATCTGCATTTGGAGCAAGGCCGCAAGCCCAAAGCCCGCGTAAACGGCGACCTGGTGGACCTGGCTTCGCCGGCCCTGGATGAGGAAAGGATGCGGGAATTGTTGGGGGAAATCGCCGGGCAGGAGCGCTGGGGCCGGTTCGAGCAAGCGGGCGATCTGGATTTCGCCTATGCCATGGGCGATGAAGCGCGCTTCCGAGCCAATTACCTCAAGCAGTTCTCCGGATTCGGCGCCGTGTTCCGCATCATCCCCAGCAAGGTCCTTTCCTTGGAGGATCTGGGCGCCCCGGAGGTGTTCAAGGCTTTCGCCGAAATGAATTCAGGGCTGGTGGTGGTCACCGGCCCCACGGGCAGCGGCAAGTCCACCACCTTGGCCGCCATCATCGATCATATCAACGCCACCCGCTGCCGCAAGATCATCACCATCGAGGAGCCGGTGGAATTCGTGCATCGCTGCAAGCAATCCATCATCTCCCATCGCGAGGTGGGCGAGGACACGGAGTCCTTCATGTTGGGGCTGAAAGGCGCCCTCAAGAGCGACGTGAACATCGTGCTGGTGGGCGAAATGCGCGATCGGGAAACCATCGAGCTGGCTCTCACCGCGGCCGAGATGGGCATCCTTGTGTTCGGGACCCTGCATACCAATTCCGCCGCCAAGACCATCGATCGCATCATCGACGCCTTCCCCGCCAAGAAGAAGAACCAGATCCGTTCCCTGCTCGCCAACAGCCTCAAGGGCGTGGTGGCGCAGCAATTGGTGAAAAGCGCGGACGGCAAGCGCCGCTGGGCAGCGCATGAAATCTTACTCAATTGTTCCGCTTTGCCCGGCATCATCCGCGCGGCGGAAACCATAAAGCTGAACTCCGTGATGCAGACCAACCGCCAGCTCGGCATGGTGACTTTGGACGATTGCCTGCTGGAAATGGTGAAGGCGGGCAAGATCACCATGGAGGCCGCGTACATGAAGGCTCTGGACAAGGCGCGCTTCCGCCCCTGATTCGCCCCCCTTTTTCGCTTTACCTTGAATTACCTTTTGCCTGTGGGCGGCTCCGGACCGGGCCGTTCCCCAAGCAAGGATATCAGCATGCGGAACGATGTTAAGGCCAAGGTGATCCAGGTGATTGAAGTGGAGCATATCCGCGGCGGTAGCGCCGACAACGAACCTCTGCGTCCCGTCAAAACCTATTGGGATTTGAAAGGGGCCTTCCTGGCCGAATTCGATCCCATGCTGGAATTGATGACGGACAGCTACGGCAAGAAATCCGAATCCATGGAAAGCCCCATCTGATCGGCTTTCCCGGGCGCGGGGATCGGACTTTCAACGCCCGGCCTCTGGCCGGCCCGAATCAAGCCTAAGCAGCTCCGCGTAGAGCGCGGCGATTCCGGGCGCTGCCCCGCCCGCTTCGGCTATCGCTCGCAGTGGCCGGGCGTATATAGCCTCCAACTCCATGGGCCGGCGCGCATCCCGATCCAATTTCATGCTCGGCTCATACGGCGCCATGGCATCCGTGTCCTTCAGCATGCGATCGCGGAATCCGGGGGGCAGCGCGCAGCCGTTGAGGGCCGAGCCGGCCATCACTTCATCCATTAAAGCCGCGGCGCGATCGCGCCAAGCCGGCTCCCGCAGGATCTGCGCCGTATTCTTGCCCAGCAAGGCGCATAAACCGTTGAAGGGTATGTTCCACACCAGCTTGCGCCAACGCGCCGCGGCCCAATCCTCATGCATGCGGAATTCCACCCCCGCGGCCGTGAATTCCTCCCCCAGCGCCAGCATCCCGGGGGTTACCCCAAGCGGACCTCCCGGCGCGAAGGCGGCCAAGGTCACGGTCCCATAGTCGAGATGCCGGATCCAGCCCGGCCCTTCCTTGCGTGCGCACAGGAAGCAAAGGCCGCCGAGAATTCGCGCTCCGGGCGCGGCTTGGGCCGCCTCCCGCTCCGGATCCAAACCGTTCTGGAGCACCAATACCGTTCCCCCCGGCTTCACCACCCTGGGCAGCATTTCCGCCAATCGGGCGTTCTCGGTGGTTTTCCAGGCCAAAACCGCTACATCGCAAACGGGCATTTCCTCCGCATGCGCATAGGCATGTACGCGCGGAAGGCGGAAATCCCCCCGGGGGGAATCCACCCTCAGGCCATGGTCCCGCACATGGGCATAGTCCGAACGGACCAGGAAATGCACCTCGCGTCCGGATTTCGCCAGCAGGCCGCCATAATACCCGCCCACGGCGCCGGTTCCGAGAATCGCGAAGCTGGCCATGGATCAGCCCCAATTCCCGCAATAGCAGTCAATCCGGCGTCCCGGTTCCACTCCAATCACCAGGTTGCACCCCATCCCTTAGCCCTTCCTTTTACCCTTCGTTTTACCTAAGGGATCCGCCCCAGGCCTGGGAAAAACCTAGTTTCTTTAGTAAAATTACCCGTCAAGATAATACCCGGTTTTTTCCTAAGAGGAATGATCGCCGGGCTTTAAGGAGTTCTATCATGCCGCAGATCAAAGGTAAACGGGTAGTCGTCACCCTGGAATGCACCGAGGCGCGTCCGCTGGGATTGCCCCCTTCCCGCTATATGACCACCAAGAACAAGAGCAAACAATCGGGTCGTATCGAGAAGAAGAAGTACAACCCCTTCATGCGCAAGCACACGCTTCACCGCGAAGTCAAATAACCTCCGAAAAGATCCATCTTATGGAATCGGGCCGATTCAAACGCGTCCCGGTTCCATAAGCCAAGCTTCTCACCCGGGGACGAAATGCCTTCCATCTTCACCCGCATCATCAAAGGGGAGCTCCCCTGCGAGAAAATCCTCGAGGACGCTCGCTGGTTCGCCTTCCTGGATATCCGCCCCATCAATCCCGGCCACACCTTGGTGGTCCCCAAGATCGAAATCGACGAGCTGTTCCAGGCCGAAGATGATCTGCTGGCGGGAGCCATGCCTTTCGCCAAGCGCATCGCCAAGGCCCTGAAACAGAGTGTTCCCTGCCGCCGCATCGGGCTGATGGTGGCCGGCTTCGAGGTGCCGCATGCGCATATCCATCTGGTGCCTATCACCAGCGAGGGCGAACTCAGCTTCTCCCGGGCCACGGCCGCCCGGCCGGAAGACCTGGCCGCGCTGGCCAAGATCATCCGGGGATTTTTGTGAAGCAGCCCGATCCGGGATCGCTTTCCGACATGCTGCGGCGCCCCCGGCGCAACCGCCGCACGGCATCCTTGCGGGCCTTGCTGCGGGAAACGGAATTGACCCCGGCCCATTTCATCCTGCCATTGTTCGTCACCGAAGGCCAGAATCAGCGCACGGCCATCCGTTCCATGCCCGGCGTCGATCGCCTGAGCCGCGATCTCATCGTCCAGGAAGCCAAACGCGCCATGGGCCTGGGCATCGGTTCCGTGGCCCTGTTCCCGGTGATCGCCGATTCCCTGAAGGATGCCACGGCTTCGGCCTCCGCCCGGGACGACGGCCTGTTGCAGCTTACCATCCGCGATCTGAAGCAAGCGCTCCCGCAGCTCACCGTGATCACGGACGTGGCCATGGATCCTTACTCCAGCGACGGTCATGATGGAATGGTGCAGGGCGGCAAAATCCTCAATGACCCTTCCCTGCCCATACTGGCGGCCATGGCCTTGTCCCAGGCCCGCGCCGGCGCCGATATCGTGGCGCCCTCGGACATGATGGATGGCCGCGTGGGCTACCTTCGCCGGGCCCTCGACGCCGAAGGCTTCAGCGAAGTGGGCATCCTCGCCTACACGGCCAAATACGCATCCTCCTTCTACGGGCCCTTCCGCGAGGCGTTGGATTCGGCGCCCAAGCATGGCGACAAGAAAACCTACCAGATGGATCCGGCCAACCGGCGCGAGGCTTTGGTTGAAGCCGAGCTGGACGTGCGGGAAGGGGCCGATCTCTTGATGGTGAAGCCCGCGCTGGCCTACCTCGACGTGATCATGGCGGTCAAAGCCGCCGTCAACGTGCCCGTGGCCGCCTATCATGTGAGCGGCGAATACGCCATGGTCAAGGCCGCGGGGCAATTGGGTTGGCTGGACGCCGACGCGGCCATGCTGGAATCCTTGACGGCCATCCGCCGCGCCGGCGCGGACGCGATTCTGACCTACGCGGCCATGGAAACGGCGATTAAACTGAACGGATAGAAGTCAAAGTGCAAAGTGCAAAAGTCAAAGTGCAAAATGAAGACCGGGAATCCTTCGCTTCCTTGAATTTTGCATTTTGCACTTTGAACTTTGACTTTTGCGCTCTCCGGTGCCGACCGCTATGCTAACCGATCTCCACCTCCAGAAATACCTCCAAGGCATGCTCTCCGACAAGGAGGACAAGGAGATGGAAGCCATCCTGGCCAAGAATCCGGAGCTGATGGCGCGCTTGGAGGCCTTGAAGAACCAGAGCGAGGTGCTGGGGAAGCCCGCATGGCAGCGCATCCATCTGGAACGCAAATCCGCGCGCGGCAGCCGAACCCGTTATACCACCTTGCTCCCGGCCCTTCTGCTGCTGGTTGTTGTGCTGATGGTGGCCCAGCATTGGTTTTCCCGACCCGGCGAGAACTCCACCTTCACCATGAGCGGCGGCAATGGAGCGGGCGTGGAGTTGCTTTACGAGTCCCCCTCCGGATGGCGCTACCTGGACGCGGGCTATAAGGGAACGGACAGCCTCACCTTTTCCGTGCGCATCGCCGGCAGCTTCCACGTGGCCGTTGCCTCGGTGTATGGCAACGGACCCGATGCGGAAGTGTTCCTGGTCTGGCCGGATGCGGCTGATCGCGTCTATGATCAGAAATCAGCGAAGCCCATTTTCCTGCCCGTTTACCGTTCGGTTAACCACCCGACCACGCCCTTGCTCCCCACCCAAATCATGGTCTTTTACGATGAAGCGCCGCTTCCGGATTTAACCGGCGCCCGCATTCTTGATCTGCTCGCTTCCCATGGTAATGAGCGCGGCGGGCTCGATTTCCAGTATCAAGTCTTTTCCGCTGGCCGTTGATCCCGTTTAATTGGCAAAATTGACAGCGTCGGGCCCGAATGGTATTTTCCGTGGCCGTTGCTACTGATTATTTGGGCAGTAACAAAACCGTTCGCGGCCGACTACAATGTCTCAGGATCCGGCATTGCGCGGATTGGATCCGAATCGAACCGAGGAAAAAAGAGAAGATGGCGAAGCCGGCCGAAAAAATCCCTAAACACGAATCCTCCGAGAAAAGCGGCGACAAGGCCGGGCGGTACGACGAAAGCAGCATCAAGTCCCTGGACTGGATCGAGCATATCCGCCTGCGCCCGGGCATGTATATCGGCAAGCTCGGCAACGGATCCTCCCCGGACGACGGCATCTACGTATTGTTCAAGGAAATCGTCGACAATTGCATCGACGAATTCGTCATGGGCGCGGGCAAGCAGGTGGACATCGCCTTTTCCGAGGACGGAGTCTGCACCATCCGTGACTATGGTCGCGGCATCCCCCTCGGCAAGGTGGTGGATTGCGTCTCCAAAATCAACACCGGCGGCAAGTACGACGGGGAGGCTTTCAAGAAATCGGTGGGCCTGAACGGCGTCGGCTCCAAGGCCGTGAACGCGCTCTCTTCCCATTTCAAGGTCCAGTCCTTCCGCGACGGCCGCACCAAGAGCGCCTCCTTCGCCAAAGGAGTGCTCCTTTCGGAAGAGCGGGAAAAGGCCACGGACGAGGCCAACGGCACCATGATCAGCTTCCACCCGGACGGCGGGCTGTTCCCCAAATTCAAATGGGTGGCCGAGTTCCTGGAAGAGCGCATCTGGTACTACGTCTACCTCAACGCCGGCCTTACCATCAACTTCAACTCCCAGAAGTACCTGTCCAAGAACGGCCTGCTGGATTTGCTCACGCGCCATACCGACGATACCAAGCGCTACCCCATCATCCATTTCAAGGACACGGATCTGGAAGCGTCCCTGACGCACGACAACTCCTACGGGGAGCGCTATTACTCCTTCGTGAACGGCCAGTTCACCACCGAGGGCGGCACCCATCTGGCCGCCTTCCGGGAAGGCATCATCCGGGCCTGCAAGGATTTCTACAAGAAGGAGTTCGATGCCGCCGACGTGCGCGCCTCCATCGTGGGCGCCATTTCCATCCGCATGCACGAGCCCGTGTTCGAATCCCAGACCAAGACCAAATTGGGCTCCACCACCTACGACGAGAAGGGCAATCCCCTGCGGACCTGGATCGTCGAATTCGTGCGCAAGCATCTGGAGCAATACCTCCATAAGAATCCCGATACGGCCAAGGAAATGCTCGCCAAGATCCAGCAAAGCGAACGCGAACGCAAGGACATGGCCGGCATCCGCCGCCTGGCCAATGAACGAGCCAAGAAGGCGAGCCTGCACAACAAGAAGCTGCGCGATTGCAACGTGCATTGGAACTCGACGCATAAGCGGCGCGAGGATTCCAGCATCTTCATCACCGAGGGCGATTCGGCATCCGGATCCATCACCAAGGCGCGCGACGTCAATCTCCAGGCCGTATTCTCCCTGAAAGGCAAGCCTTTGAACTGCTACGGCATGTCCAAGAAGGTGGTTTACGAGAACGAGGAGTTCAACCTGCTCCAGCACGCCCTCAACATCGAGGAGGGACTGGAAGAACTGCGTTACAACCGCATCATCATCGCCACCGATGCGGACGTGGACGGGGCGCACATCCGCTTGCTGCTGCTCACCTTCCTGCTGCAATTCTTCCCGGAATTAATCGCGCGTGGGCATGTTTACGTACTGCAAACGCCCCTGTTCCGAGTGCGCACCAAGAAGGAGACCCTGTATTGCTACAGCGAAGCCGAAAAGGAAGCCGCGCTGAACAAGCTAGGCCGCAACTCGGAAATCACACGCTTCAAGGGCCTGGGGGAAATCTCCCCGGATGAATTCGAGGGTTTCATCGGCAAGGATATCCGCCTGGAACCGGTGATCCTGCACGGCGACTCCAAGGTTCCGGAGATCCTAGAATATTTCATGGGCAAGAACACCCCCGCCCGTCGCGACTTCATCATCGACAACCTGAAAATCGAGGAAGACGTGGTGGAAGACGCCAAGGCGCTTGTGGCTTCCAGGGCGGCGGATTCCGCGGCTGTGGAAGAGTGAAGAGAAAAGAGATTGCAAAGTGCAAAAGTCAAAGTGCAAAATGCAAAATGAAGAGAATAAGGCAGACCGACGCCTCGTTCAATCCCTTTCCGGCTCTTACCAGTTTGCACTTTGACTTTTGAACTTTGACTTCTAACCGAAAGATCTCGTAGTTAAGATGGCACAGAATACCCTTAAAGACCACCTCCCCCACGTCCAGGACATGTACAAAGAGTACTTCCTGGACTACGCGTCCTACGTGATCACGGACCGCGCCGTGCCGCATTTGGCCGATGGCCTCAAGCCCGTGCAACGCCGCATTCTGCACTCACTGCGCGAGGAGGAGGACGGCCGGTTCCACAAGGTGGCCAATATCATCGGGCAGACCATGAAGTACCATCCCCATGGGGACGCGGCCATCGGCGACGCCCTCGTCAACCTGGGGCAGAAGAACCTGCTCATCGATACCCAAGGCAATTGGGGCGATCCCACTACGGGCGACAGTGCCGCGGCGCCGCGTTACATCGAGACCAAACTGAGCAGGTTCGCGCTGGAGGTAGCCTTCAATCCGGCCACCACCAGCTGGCAACGCTCCTATGACGGCCGCAACCTGGAACCGATCATCTTGCCCATGAAGTTTCCGCTGGTACTGGCGCAGGGAGCGGAAGGCATCGCGGTGGGCCTGGCCACCAAAATCGTCCCGCACAACTTCATCGAGCTTCTCGAGTGCTGCATCGCCGTGCTCAAGAAGGAGAAATACAAGCTGCGCCCGGATTTCCCCACCGGCGGCCAGGTGGACGTCACCAACTACAACGACGGCCAATCCGGCGGAAAGCTCAAGGTGCGTGCGCGCATCGTGCAAGTGGACGCGCGCACCTTGGCCATCACGCAAATCCCCTACGGCACCACCACGGGAACCCTGATCGAATCCATCGTGACCGCCAACGACAAGGGCAAGATCAAGATCAAGCGCATCGAGGACAAGACCGCCAAGAACGTGGATATCGTCATCCACCTGCCCCCGGGCGCGGATCCGGACAAGGCCGTGGACGCCCTGTACGCCTTCACCGACTGCGAAACCTCCATCTCGCCCAACTGCTGCGTCATCTTCGAGAACAAGCCCGTTTTCCTGGGCGTGACCGAGCTGCTGGAACTCAGCGTGCAGAACACGGTCAAGCTGCTCAAGCTGGAGCTGGAGATCCGCAAGCAGGATCTTTCCGAGAAATGGCATTTCAAGTCCCTGGAGAAGATCTTCATCGAGGAGCGCATCTACCGTTCCATCGAGAAGTGCGAAACCTGGGAAGCCATCATCGACACCATCGACAAGGGCCTCAAGCCTTTCCGAAAGCAATTCGTCCGCGACGTCACCGTGGAGGACATCACCCGGCTGACGGAGATCCGCATCAAGCGGATTTCCCGCTTCGACGCCTTCAAGTCGGACGAAGAGATGATCGCTCTCCAGAAGGACATCGCCGAGGTGGAGAAGAACCTCAAGGGCCTTACCAGATACGCCATCGGATATTACGAGAACCTGATCGCCAAGTTCGGCAAAGGCCGGGAACGCAAGACCAAGATCTCCCGTTTCGACGAGATCGACGCTTCCGAGGTGATCCTGTCCAACCTCAAGGTATGGATGGATCGCGAGAACGGCTTCGTTGGCACCTCCGTGCGCGACGGCGAGCTGATCGGCGACAATTTCTCCACCATGGACGAGATCATCGCTTTCAAGGAGGACGGCACCTTCGCCGTCACCAAGGTGGGCGACAAGAACTTCGTTGGCAACAATATCCGCCTGGCTTTCAAGTTCGATCGCTCAGACGAAAAGACCGTCTATAACATGCTCTACCGGGACGGGCGCGGCGGGAATATCCTCGCCAAACGCTTCCAGGTGGGCGGCATCACGCGCGATAAGCAATACGATCTGACCAAGGGCAGCCCGCAATCTAAGGTGTTCTACCTGGAAAGGCAGCCGGAAGGCCTTTCCGACAAGGTGGTAATCCACCTGGTGCCCCAACCCCGCATCAAGACCGAGGTGCCGCTGAACTTCGAGGACTTCGAAGTGAAGGGACGCGGGACCAACGGCAATATCGTTACGCCGCATGCCGTTAAGAAGGTGGAGCGCAAAACCAGGCTCAAGGGATCGGAAGACGAAAAGAGCGGGAAGAAATGACCCGAATGCCTTGGTTCGCGCTGGTTAGCTTGGCCATCGCATCCAAGCATTGTTTTGCGGCGTCGCTGGCCCTCTCCCTCGCCGCCTCCCTCTCCGATTATGAAGCCGCCACTCATTTGGCCAGCGTGGCAGGGCTATCCGCCAAAAGCTTCTCGGGCGTGGCCTTCCATCCCGGGACGCGCATGCTCTACGTGGTCGACAATGACAATGCCACCGTCTATGAGCTGAATCCCGCGGGCATCCTGCAGCGATCCATCGCTACCAGCGGTTTCACCGATCCGGAAGGGATCTCATACCAATCGGGGGATTATTTCTTCCTTTCGGAAGAGGGCCTTGCGAACATAGTCCGCATCCAGCTGCCGCGCACCGGCACGGGGCCGGTAGCCAAAGCCGGAGGCGCCTCCCTGAACATCGCTTCCAATCTGGGCAACAGCGGCATCGAAGGCGTTAGCTACTGCCCCGCCAAGAATACCGTATACGCGGTGCAGGAAACCGGGCCCTCCCGCATGTATCGGATTACCTTGGATGCTTCCGGCAATCCGACCGCTTCCTTTCCCGATGATCCATTCGATATCCAAGGCAAGAGCGGCGATGCCGCCGATATCTTGGCCCTCGACGACGGTAATTTCATCATCGTCAATCAGGAGCAGAACAAGCTGGAAGGCTATGGACCGCAAGGGCAAGCGCTATCCTCCCTGGCATTGGGGATGACCAAACCGGAGGGCATAGCCATCGATACCGCCGACGGCACCATTTACATCGTTGGAGAACCGCTCGAGTTCAAGGTATTCAAGAAAAAAGGAGGCCAGACCGGAACCCAGGCGGAAGCGCGGGGTTATTCCAGTTCCCTGGTTTTCCATCCGCTTTCAGGGTATGTCTTGGCCTTCGGCCTTCCGCGCCGGGCTTCAGTACGCATGGAATATGCGACGCTGGGAGGCGCGCGCTTGCAAGCGACGGAAGCGACCATGGAATCGGGAATGCACCGGCTGCAACTTAAGGTCCCCGAGCAAGCCCATGGCGCCGGTATTTTCAGTTTTGCCGCGGAAGGATTCCATCGGGCCTTCCTGATCACCTCTCCCTGATTGCGCCTTAACTTTTCCTGCGCACCAACTGCAACCCGTCCCTGACGGTAAGCAGCACGTTCTCCACCCTGTCATCCTTGGCGATGCGCTTGTTCAGGGAGTCGATGGCCCTGGTTTCGCCGTCGCGCGGATGCAATACCAATCCCGACCATAGGGTATTGTCCACCAGGATCAATCCCCCGGGCCGGATGAGCTGCATCGTCCGCTCATAATAGGCGGGATAATTCTCCTTATCGGCATCGATGAAAGCCATGTCGAATGGGGCCTGCAGGCCGGCCAAGGTCGCCAACGCGGGGCCCAGCCGGATTTCGATTTTGCTTCCATGCGGACTGGCGTCGAAATAGCGTTGCGCCATGGCGGCATGCGCCGGATCGATTTCGCAAGTGACCAACCGGCCGTCCGAGGGGATGCCTTCCGCCATGGACAGGGCCGAATAACCCGTGAAGGTCCCGATCTCCAATACGCGCTTAGCGCCGCTGATCTGGGCCAACAGCTTGAGGACGCGGCCTTCCAGGCGGCCGGTGAGCATTTGCGGCGCGGCCATCCTCTCATGGGTCTCTTGCGACAACCGTTGCAGCAGGTCCGGCTCGGGCCCCGTATGCGCGAAGGCATAGGATTCCACATCTTTGTCGATGAAATTCATGTACCCTCCCCTACCCATTGCGGTAGGATTCCCATACCCTGAATAATAGAGGTAGAAGCGATTCCATTTCCGCTTCCTGCCCGCAAAAACACTGGATGAAATCGAAAGGGGATTTTTTCACCAGCGCGGCAACCATGGGTGTCGAAAATCACCCTTTGCCACCGGCGACGAACCTGGAGTTTGCGGCAGCAAACTCCAGAGACGGGCTACTTAGAATGCGTTCCTCTTCCATTTAGCGCCCTTGCCGAGGGCTTCTTCGATGCGGATGAGCTGGTTGTATTTGCAAACGCGATCGGTGCGGCTCAAGGAGCCGGTCTTGATCTGACCGGCGGCGGTGGCCACGGCCAGGTCCGCGATGAAGGAGTCTTCCGTTTCCCCGGAGCGATGGGAAGCGACCACGCCGAACTTGGCGGCTTGGGCCATGCGGATGGCTTCCAGCGTTTCCGTCAAGGTGCCGATCTGGTTGACCTTGATGAGGATGGCATTGCCGACTTTCTCGTCGATGCCGCGTTTGAGGATCGCCGGATTGGTGACGAAAAGATCATCGCCGACCAGCTGTACCTTCTTGCCCAAGGTGTCGGTCAATTCCTTCCAGCCCACCCAATCGTTCTGATCCATGCCGTCTTCGATGGAATAGATGGGGAAGTTGGCGACCAGATCCGCGTAGAACTTGACCATGGCGCTCGGGGTGTAGGATTTGCCGCTGGACTTGTGGAACACGTACTTGTTCTTGTCCTTTTCGTAGAACTCGGATGAGGCCACGTCGAGAGCGATCTTCACATCCTTGCCGGGCTCGTAGCCGGCGGCCTTTACGGCCTTCATGATGGAGTCGAGGGCGTCCTTGACGCTCTTGAGATTGGGGGCGAAGCCGCCTTCGTCGCCCACGGCGGTAGAGAGTCCGCGCTTCTTGAGCAGGGCCTTGAGAGCGTGGAACACTTCCACCGACATGCGCAGGCCTTCCGAGAACGTCTTGGCGCCCACGGGCGCGATCATGAACTCCTGGAAGTCCACGGGGGCGTCCGAATGCGCTCCGCCGTTGATGATATTGCACATGGGGAGAGGCAGGGAATAGTTGGTATTGCCGACCAGGTCGCCCAGGTAGACATAGAGGGGCTTGCCGGCATCGGCGGCGGCGGCGCGGGCGATGCCCATGGAAGCGCCGAGCAAGGCGTTGGCGCCGAGCTTGCCCTTATTGGGAGTGCCGTCCAGATCGATCATGAGCTGATCCAGTTCGGCCTGCTTGGTCGCATCCTTCCCGATCAAAGCCGAAGCCAGCTTGGTGTTGGCGTTCTTGACCGCCTTGGTCACACCCTTTCCCAGGTAACGCGTCTTGTCTCCATCGCGCAATTCCACGGCTTCCCGTTCGCCCGTGGACGCTCCCGACGGCACGGCGGCGCGCCCGAAGGCTCCGCTTTCCAGGGTCACGTCCACTTCTATGGTGGGGTTACCGCGGGAATCGAGGATCTGTCTGGCGACTAATGACTTGATGGCGGACATAGCAGCTCCATGCTTTGAGTTAAGTCGATAAAGATATGTATTGCTCGGCCGCTTTTCTATCCTTAGCGACATGCCCCGCCTCCTAGGCATGGTGATCCGCTGGAGCCTGCTGCCATTGTTATTCATACTCGCGGAGGCGATGGCCTGCGAACTGTTCCTCGCCGCCCGCGCTCAAGGCCTGGGAGCCGGGTCCATATTTCACCCGTTCACTCTTTGGTTCGCCGCCGGTTTGCTTTTCCGCATGGGATTTTCCTTGTGGCTGCGCCGTTGGGGACGCCACGATCCCCTGGAATTCATTGACACTTTGGAGCACGAGTTGACACATGCCTTGATTGGCTATGCGACCTTTTGCCCGCCGGTTTCCCTCAAGGCTTCCCTAAAATCGGGCGGCGAAGTGCAGCTCAATGGAAGCAACCCCTTGGCCGCGCTGGCTCCGTATTGCCTGCCGTTATGGTGCCTGTGCGCGGCGGTGCTGGGGTTGGCCGTAAAGCCGGGCATGCAGAGCGCCTGGAACCATCTGGTATTTTTCCTGTTGGGCTGGTTCGCCTACCGCTTGTGCCGCGAGTACCGCTGGCGGCAGACGGATCTGCATCTGTACGGATTCACCTTCTCGGCTTTTTCCGTGTTCATCCTTTTGCTGGGCAGCCTGGCCATGCTTTTCCATTTGCGCGGCTTGCTATCCGCCCGCTGGCTCTTCGCGGCGGCCGTGCATGCCTGGCATTCGGTCCCCTTGGCCTGGCATTGGTTGCGCGCCCATTGGGGGAACTCCGAGGCAGCAGGAACGCCTGCCTCGCCTGGGTAACCTACATGGTACCTTACGCCGCCGCCTTCCAGCCGCTTTTACGCAGCCGATCCCCCGCGCGCCGCCCTCGCGCCGTCCCCGCGATGGATATTACAGAGGCATCCTTGGGGGTTTGACCCTTCCCCACCCGGCATCGCATTTTTTTACTTTAACCCATGGGCAAAAAAACCTCAAATCCGATGGAACTGAAGCGAGTACCCTTGTATCATTACAACCAAGCGAGGCAACCCGTCCATGCGTAAACATCCCCTTTTGCAGATCGTTTCCGCTCTGTTTTCAGGCTTGGCCATGGCAGCCCCGCTCCGGGCGGCCGAACACGTGCAATTGCCCACGGGCGATCTCCGCTCGGCCGTGCTTACGGATCTGAAACCCCATGCCAGCGGCAGCAAGACGTATAACGAATTCTGGACCTACCATTTCTACCTGGAGGGAAATATCCAGGTGGTGCTCAATTTCTCCCGCGTCAACCTGGGCTCGTTCAAGGCTCCAGTATGCGGCGCGGATTTGACGGTGTTGGGCTTCAAGGGCAGGAACTATTCCGTGGCCCGGGAATATGAAAAGAAGAACTTCGCTTTCGTGGATTCCAACCAGCTCTTGCGCGTGCACGAGAAAATCTGGCTTGAAGGAAAGCTTCCCGACGCCCATCACGTCCATTTCGCCACCAACAAAAAGGATGTAGGCTATTTCCTGGACCTGGATTTCAACGATATCCTTCCCGGCAAGGTCTGGGGGGACGGCATGTTCAAGTTCGGTTCTTCCGATGCGGTGGGAATATTCATCCATATCCCCGGCGCCAAAGTCAGCGGCAAAATCGCCATCAACCAGGACAC
>JBDSWM010000088.1:0-18540 GCA_039926685.1 Fibrobacteria bacterium
CTGATGTACGGGGAGAAAGGCGAAAGCATCGACAAGATCCTGCGCCGCCTGGATCAGGTCTCCTCCGAGGACGTGAAGCTTGCCATCAAGGATACTTTCCGCTCCGAACGCTGGGCTTCGGCCGCCATCGTGCCCAAGAAAATCAGCCTATCCCTGGGACGGATGCTGGATTTCTGACCGAGCAGGACCGACTTCACGGTCCGCGCCTGCCATGCCCCGCACGCGCGCGCGGAAACCGGGATCGGTGCTCAGGCGCCGGTCTTTTTTTATGGGCTCGATTTTCTCTCCCTACAGCATCCCCCTACAGCAGCCCGGCCGCGCGTCGGACCGCCTCCAGGGCGCGCGCCTGCCCCAAGGTATCGGCCCAGGTCAGGGTGGGGCTTTGCCGCTCGCGCAGGAATTCAGAGACCTCCAGCGCCTCGCGGGCGAACAGGGGCAGGCCGTCGGCCGCCCGGTAAACCTCTTCTTCCCCGTCCGCCGGAAAAAGCCTCGCCTCGGCCCCGTCTCCGGAAGGATGCCAAGGGACGGGCACCTCGATGCGCCCGCGGTTGCCGATAATGACGGCGGCGTTCGGCCGAGCTTCGCGCAAAGCGCATTGGAATTCCGCGCGCAAGCCGTCCGGGAAGGTCAACAGGCCCGATGTCAGCTCATCCACGCCCGTATCCGCGCCCAATCTGGAGGTGGCCGAAAAACGGGTCGGTTCCGTGCCCGTGCCGGCGCATATCCCGGCGATGAAACGGCTGAAGGAAAGGCAATAGCAGCCCACGTCCATGAGCGCGCCGCCCACCGCCTCCCGCCGCTGGCGGATATTGCCGGGCTGGTATCCCATGTCGAAGCAGAAGGAGGACTTCAGTTCGCGCACCTCCCCCACACGGCCATCCTCGATTAAAGCGGCCACAATGCCCCAGATGGGATGGCAGCGGTACATGAACCCTTCCATGTAGAACACCCCGGCGCGGTCCACCGCGTTGATCACGGCCTCGCATTCCGCCCTGTCCACGGCCGCGGGCTTTTCGCATAGCACATGCTTGCCGGCCCTGGCCGCGCGGATGCTCCATTCCGCGTGGAGATGATTGGGCAAAGCGATGTAGACGGCGTCCACATCCGGGTTTTCCAACAGCGCCTGGTAACCGGCATGTGACTGGGTAATCCCCGTTTCCGCGGCGAAGGCCGCGCTCCGGGCCGCATCCCGGCTGGCCACGGCCGTGATCGGAATGCCCTGCCCGATCAGGTCCCGGGCGAATTTGCGGGCGATGCCGCCCGGGCCCATGATGCCCCAGCGCAAGGAGTTTCCGTCAGGCCCGGCATTTTCCATTTTTCGCTCCCCTTCGCCACGGGAATCTACTTCCGGGAAGGCTTTTGCGTCGCCGTGAAAACGGAGATCCCCCTCTCCACGGAGATTCCCGGCAAGAAGCGGGGAAAAAGATTAGTTTTGCGGAAGGATCTCCGGGGCCGCATAGGCTAGGACCGGGAGCCGAAATCCATATCCGGGGCGGTATTTTATGGGCATGAAACTCCTCATTCTGAAATCCGCCCTTCTCCTATCGGCCCTGTCGGCCGCGGGCTGCTTTTTCGGCGGCGAATCCGATTCTCCCACCTCCATCTACGACGGGGGACCCAAGCAGAACGATACCCTGCCGAAGGTGAAAAAGATCGTTCCGGGCCTATATGTGGGATCCTATTCCGAATACGATACCAGCGCCCAGACCATCGAATCGGAGCTCCTCCTCAATGCCGACGGCAGCTATCGCCTGTTCTACATTTTCGGCGAGGTTGCCTTCTATGATCAATCCGGAACCTGGTTCCAGAAGGATTCCTCGCTGTATTTCCTGAACGCCCAAAAAAGCGATATCGATCCGGATTTCGGGATATTCCCCCCTGCAACAAAGCTCGAGAACGACACCAATGCCTTGGTAAGCGTCACCGACAGTTCTTTCCGGCGTCTGGAATACACGCCTTTGCGCCAAAAGCCGTATTGGATCAGCTATAAGCGCAAGTCGGCGCCGGCTTTGAAGGAGGGCACCTATTTCATGGAAAAGACCGTGGCGAAGGATTCGGTTGTCGCCGACATGAAGATGGTAATCGATCTTCTGAAAGGCGACTTCGCTTTCAGCTATAGCGAATCCGGGATCGTCACTTTCCAGATGAAGGCCAAATATTCCCTGGCGGGTACCTTCCTCATAACCGAGAATAATAGTTACCGCCGGATCGATACCACCGATGCGTTTGGCGAATGGACCCCTTTGGACGGGTATAGCGTCCAGCGCCTGAAATCGGTTGAGGATACCGCTTTCTCCATGCTGAGCAGCATTTTCGGGTATTCCAGGGGTTACTGGGACTCTTATAGCTTGGTTCCCAAGTAAGGCTTGCGCTGGCTTTGCTTCGGGCCGGCAGGCATGCTATAGTTAGCGTCAGCCCAGGAGCCCCACCTTTGCGCCATCGCCCTAACAACCCATCCCGCCTCCGCCGATTCCCGGGATTCGCGATTCGATCCGCCGGCCCGCTCACTCTGGCCCTTGGGCTGCTTTTTTGGCTGTCCGCCTGCGCGCATCATCCCCCCATGTCCCCCGTTTCCGCAGGAGCCCTGGCTGCGGATCTGGCCAATAGCCGCTGCCAAAAGGCTTATGGCAAGCGCCCTTTCCGGCCAGACGACTTCGAAGCCATCCTGGAACAAGGCCGCTGGCATTGGGGCACCCTGGACGGAGGCAAGGTGGATGGTTTCGAGGTGGAAGTATCCTTCGATCGCGAAGGCGGCGGCAAACGGGTGCTGGTGCGGATTCCCGAAGAGTAAAGGCCCGCTATCGCGCCGGGAACCATCCCAGCCATCGCATGGCCAGCACCGCTCCCAAAAAAAACGAGAACAGGCCGGACGCGATATACTTAACGGCCATGACCCGCGCGTACTCCCCCGGGTCCATGCGCAAATCGCGTATCACGCGCCATACCCCCGCCCCGGAGAGGGTCCCCACGATCAGGAATAGGATCCCCAGCCGGGGATGGACGGAGGCCAGGGAGGCCGCCAGCATCAGTACGCCGCAGGGGAACAATATCGCATAACAGCGCCTGACTCCAGTCAAACCGAACCGGGCAGCGAAGGTGATATCCCGGCGCCCCAGATCCTCCTCCACCTGGTACACCTGGGACATGGGGAACAGGCTGACTATCAGGCAGGCCACCGCCAGCGACCCCGCCGCCGCGGGCAGGGAAACGGATTCGCGTCCATCGTGGAGGTAACCCAGGAGGAACCCGCCCACTCCCGTGCCGGCGCCAATGGCGATGAGGCTCAACCAGGGCCGGCCTTTCCAGCGCGGGCCGGGATCGCTATAGAGCCAGAAGCAGGCCATGGAGGCGGCATAAACGGCGGCCGAAGCCAGGGAGATCCGGAAAGCCAGAGCCAGGCCGGCGCCTTGCAGGATCCAGGCCGCAGGCAGCGTCCAAGCCGCCAAAGGGGGCGGGGCACGCAAGCCACCGATAGGGCCGGTATCCTTATCCCAGTAGGAATTGTATACCGTGACACCGCCAAAGAGAAGCACATGCACGTTCAGGAATTGCAGCAGCAGCGCGCCCGTGAATCCGGCGCGCGCGAACACCGCGCCGGAAAGGAAGGCGCCGGAAAGGATCAGAAACTGATAATGCAATCTGAGGTGGACCAGGAACGCTTTGATCTCGGATCCCGCCCGCCCCGTCACGGATCGCCTTCGCAAAACGGTCTCATCGGTTCCGATAAATATAGCGCATCTGGTGTTATATTTTGTCAAAATCGGAATTCCGGATCATATCCGGAGCGTGTCCGGATTCGAATCCACGATCAGCCGAGGTCCCAATGAAGAAGTTCATCCTCCCCGCTTTGTTGGTTTCCACCGCCATGGCCGCGACCGTCGACAGGGACGGCGTGACCGGCATCAATAAGACTTTTTCGGCGCAAACCCTGCATCACGGCAAATTGGCGATTGGGGTGCACACGCAAATCGTCGATGATGCGGAGCAGTTGCAGGACGGCTCCATCACCGTCGACAACGGGTCCGGCCCGGTCAAGGGCGATATCAGCGATTATCTCACCCTCAGTTCCAGCCTTTTCCTGGGATTGGGCCTGGGGCCTTATGTCGATGTGGGTTTGGCCCTGCCCTTGTATTACGAAAAGTTCAAAAGCAGCATTTCCGCCCTGAACATGGATGAGCAATACCCGGGAGATTTGCGTTACCGGCTCAAGATCCAACTCCCATTCCACGATATCCAGGTTCTCAATATGGCCGTGCTCCTGGGAGGATCGGTCCCGACCCAATTCGACAATCGCGGCGTGATCCCGCGCGAGCTGGAATACATGACCGACGACCCGTCCAAATTCAACGAAGGCTCTTCGCCTTTCGGAACGGGGCGCCCCACCTTCCTGGCGGGTTTGGGCTTGACCTTGGACTTGGGCCAAGTGGCCGAGAAATTCCAATTCCTCTGGCATTTCAATCTCGGCATCCGCAAGACGAACATCAGCAAGCAACCCCCGTTCCAGGACATCCTGTTCTGGTCCACGGCGGCGGAGTACGAAGCCAGTTCCTTCATCCGTTTCTTTTCCGAATTCTACCATGAGGCCCGCTTCGACAAGCTCGGGGACAATGAGTTTTCCACCGATCCAACCACCCTTACCTTGGGCGGCGTGGCCCAGACCCCGGTAGGACTGGATTTCTATGCCGGCATGCTGATCGGATTCAACGACGGCTACGTCCCGGTCGTCAACAAGTTCGAGAACGGAGGCACCACGCAAAGCTTCGCCATGAAGGGAAGCGCGGATCTGTCCATGTTCTTCCAGGTCACCTGGAACGGGTTCATACTCAGGCAGGACAATGACGGCGATGGAATCAACAACAAAGACGACAAGTGCCCGGATCAGGCCGAGGATAAGGACCGCTTCCAGGACGAGGACGGCTGCCCGGATCTCGACAACGACAAGGACGGCGTCGCCGACACCCAGGATAAATGCCCCAATGATGCCGAGGATAAGGACGGTTTCCAGGATGCCGACGGCTGTCCGGAACCGGATAACGACAAGGATGGCGTTCCCGATCTGAAGGATCGCTGCCCGAACGACGCCCAAGGCGCGGACGGCAAGGAGGGCTGCCCCAACCTGGATAAGGACGGCGACGGAATCGCCGACATGATCGATAAGTGCCCCGGCGAACCCGAGGACAAGGACGGTTACGAGGACGAGGACGGCTGCCCGGATCTGGATAACGACTCGGATGGCATCCCGGACGTGAAGGACAAATGCCCGGGCGCGGCGGAAACCTTGAACAAGTTCGAGGATGAGGACGGCTGCCCGGACAAGGTGATGGAAATCGTCAAGACCATGGTTCTGAAGGGCGTGAACTTCAAGACCGGCTCGGCGGAATTGATGGGCGAATCCTACCGGGTGCTGGACGATATCATCCCGCAATTGCAGGCCAACCAGGATATCCAATTCGAGATCTCCGGCCACACCGACAATCGCGGCAATGCCACCAAGAACCAGATGCTGTCGCAAGCCCGGGCGCAATCGGTAGCCAACTACTTCATCGGAAAGGGCGTGGACACCAAACGCCTGAAGGTGCTGGGGTACGGATCGTCGCGCCCCATCGGGCCGAACACCTCCGCCGAGGGACGGGCCTTGAACCGCCGCGTGGAGTTGAACCGCTTGAATTGAACCCCCGCTAGGCGGTTGCGCGCGCATGCGTCAAGGCGGGCCCTTTTCCGGGGCCCGCCTTTTTTTATCTGGCCAACAATGGGGAGGCGGCGGCGCGAAGCCCGGAGATGCGCAATTCCACCCAATAAAACCCGTGCCCGGCGCCCAATCCGGAAACGGGGATATCCATCCGCGAGGTTCCCGCAGCGGCGGCTTTCCGCAGGACGAGCCTGCCACCCGCATCGCGAATGAGGATTTCCAATCCGGATCGGTCAGTAACCGCGGAGGTACCCAGGCCGGCCCAATCCAGGCGCACGGTCCCATCCGTCCACCCGTCTACCCCGTCGATATAGGCCCGCAAGCGCGGGACCGCGCTGAAGCCGGCGCCGGGACGCAGCGCCGATCCGCATTCCTGGCTGGCCTTGTATCCCGGTTCCTTCGTTTCGGCCCAGGCGTCCAGGGCCGGGGCAAGGCCGCAAAGGCGGTTGGACGCCAAATGCACCTTGGTGGACGCGTTCATGCGGATTATCGCATCCGGGAGCCGTTCAATGATGTTGAAGGATAGATCCAAGCTGTCGAGCAGGTCCATGGCGATAAGCGTGTAAGGTACGGATCGAAGCGCGTTGGCAGAGAGATCCAGGTACTCCAGGAACGGGAGCTCCGCGACGGCCTCTGGTAGGGTATCCAGGGCGTTACCTGAGAGGATCAAAGAGGTCAATTGCGGCAGGGAGAAGATCTCGGCAGGCAGGGATGTCAAGGCGTTTTCGCGCAGCCCCAGCACCAGCAGCCGCTTGAGCCCGGCCACCCTTGGGCTCAGCGAGGAGATGATGTTGCCGCCCAGATCCAGCTCCGCGAGTTCGCCGAGGCCCCAGATTTCCTCCGGAAGCGAGTCCAGCAAGTTGTCGCTGAGCTCCAGGGTTTTCAAAGCGGTCAGCTTGCCTATGGCCGAAGGGATGACCGTCAAATCCAGCCCGGATAGATCGAGCGAAACAACGCGCGCTGATGCGATCGTGGTCACTTGATGCATCTCGGCGGAGGCGAGGCCGTTCTGGACGAGTATGGCGCGGACCGCCAAAGTGTCTTGGGTGATATTTTGCGCGCATGCAGGGCCGCAAACGATCGCGGACGCGATCAGGTAAAGCGATAAGGGAGAAATTCTTTTATCCATGTTCGCAAGTATAACGCCGATGCCGGGTCCTTTGGACGAACCGATTGGTACAAGAATGTCCCCCGGCGTGCGCACCCGCGCGTACGTTTTCATCGAGCGCTGATTGGCATGGCTCCAATGCGGCCTGAATCGCCGGGTTCGGGAGCGGAAAGCCGCTGGCACCCCGCTTGCTCTGGATGGTTCCGCCCCTTGGAACGGGCAACAACAAAAACCAGGAGTTTCCAAATGATTGTAAAGAAGATTATACTCGGCACCTTGATGGCCGGTTGCCTGACTATCGGCGCTACGTTCGCCGATGCCACCAAACCCGTCCTCACCGCCGAACAGCAAGCGAAGTTGGAAGAGCTGAAAGCCAAGATCGAAGCCAGGCGCGCCGAAGGCAAGGCCGGGCATGACAGCCTGACCGCCGAACACAAAGCGGCCATCGAGAAGTTCCTGGCCGAGCACAAGGATCTCATGGACAAGAAGAAGGCCGACTTCAAAGGCCATCATCCGGACATGAACGGCGATTTCAAGGCCCGCATCGACGCCATGAAAGCCAAGCGAGGCGAATGGAAGGCAGCGCATGGCGACTCCGCCGGACATCCCAAGCCCACAGCGGAACAGATTGAGGCCATGAAGGCCAAGTTCGAGGCATGGAAGGCCGCCCATCCGGATGCTCCGGGCGCTCCTGTGACTCCCCCCGCCGCTCCCTGATACAAACGGAACGGAGAAGGCATGGCACGGCGCCTGCCCGGGAATTAACCCTTCCCAGCAGGCGCCGCTTTCGCTATCTTGAGCCCGGGTTTTTCCCGGGTTTTTCTTTCCATAAAAATGCCCCAGCTCCGACACCTATCCCCCATCCTTATCATACTGGCCCTGGCATTCTCCCTATCGGAAGCCAAACGCCTCGCCAAAGCGGCCGCTACCCAGCCCCGGGGTAATTGCGAAACCCTTTCCGACTCCCTGCTGGCGGGCTACCAGGCCGGTGATCCCGCCTACCTGAGTTGGGATTTTTCCACCGCCAAATGCGATTCCAGCCAGCTATATCAGGCCTATTATTACCAGGGCATCGGCTTTCTATTCCTCTCCGACTGGAAAGAGGCCCTGGCCTATCTCAACGCGGCGCGGAAAATCGGAGGACCCAGGGATGAGGAAATCCTCTACCATCTCTGGACCGTATACCGCAAGCTGGACAAGTACCAGGAAATGGAGCGGCTCACCGTGGAGCTGCATCAGCGCTATCCCAGCTCTTTGTTCCTGCTGGAAATCCTGGACCAGTGGAAATCCGTGCATGCTTCCACCCATCCCTGGTCCTGGGGGTATTCCTCCAAGGCCGCCTGGGCCGGTGTGCGCACGCCTTACCTGAACCACATCATCACCAACCGCCTCACCGGGGAGACGGGCCAGAAATGGGGTCTGAACCAATTGCGGGAAAGCGGTTCCATGTCCCTGAAATCCAAATGGGATCAACGATTCCTGCAGGGGTTCCAAGCGAATCTGGGCCTGGAATTCCAACGTCGGGGCTTTTCCGCCGAGGCCGATTGGGGTGCGGGTTTCGAGTCCCGCCAGGAAGCCGCAGCGGTGATCTTCAGCAATGGCGCCGGTTCCTTGCTGGCGGATTCCAATTGGAATTTCCAGCAAGGCCGCGTTGCCGCGGGTTACTCCCATACCGCTCCTTCCGGCTGGAACCTGTCCGGGAACGCCAGCTTATACCAGTTTTCCCCGGATTGGCGCGTGCTCGGATTAAGCCACTCGCAAACCTTCATGTTCACGGATTTCATGCTGATGGGCTACCTGGATTTGCAGAAGCATTGGATAGAGCCTGACACGGCCCTGCAAGCGGCCGGCTACCAGGATTTGGACGGCATGCTGACTTTCAGTTTCAGCCTCACCCCGTATTTTTACCTGGGAAAGCACTCCCTCGGCACCGGGGCCACTTATTACCTGGCGAAAATGCACTCCTCGGGCGGGGCGGGAGCGGAAAAGGTGGAAGGCAATGAATGGCAGCATAGTCTGTCGGGAACGGCGTCCTATGGATATGATTTGCGATCCTGGTGCCGATTGGCCTTCAGTTTATCCTATGGATACGATTTCAATAAAACCCCGGGGACGGCATTCACCAAGAAGCCGGTTTACGGTATGGATGCGGGATTTTCCCTGTCCTATTGATGCGGATCGTACCATGCGGTACGGTTCAGTACCCTTCAGAACGAAATACGGGAACGCCCCAAAAAGCTGTGGCGTTTAAAGCCCGAATTACGGGTTACTATGGTACGTTTTTCGCTGCTCCTGGTTCCTAGCTATTCCTATTTTAATTGGATAAAATGGACATCCGCCCTATGAAAACCCTTGTTCGCCTGCTCTTCTTGACCCTGCTCGGCAACGTATCCGCGCAGAAGGGGGGCATGGTGAGCGACGGTAGCCCTACCGGGCAGGATCCTTATGGACAGGGGCAGGAGCCTTATGGACAGCCTTTGCCTCCCAAGGAATGGCCACCCCCTCATAACGATTACCCCATGAGTCCGGCCGACTCCGCCCGTATCGCCAGCCAGAGGGTCGAACGCGCTTCGGAGCGCCTCAACAATTTCACCCAGCGTTTGGGCGCCGGCAAGAATCCTTGCGCCGCCTTGCTGCTCGTCAAGATAAAATCGCTGTTGGATAAGGCCCGACTGGAGATCAGCGCGGGCAGACCCGACCTGGCGAACATGTACTTGTTCCAAGCCCAGGCCCTGACCCCGGAATTGCAACGTCTAACCATGGAAAGCGCCAACTCCGAGAAGCCGGGAACCTTCGCGTTCAACCATGGTTCTTGCGATGACCAGCAGCCCTCCACGCAAGCATCACTGGCCCAAGCTTCGGAAACCTACCATCGCCTCGTAGAGCGCTATACGCGCCTCACCGAGCAATCCAAGGGAAGCGACGACGCCAAGTCCTCCACCGTCAAAGCCGGCGTGCAGGGGCTCCTGGATCAGGCCAAGGAGGCCTTGACCACGGGCCAACCGGAAGCGGCGAAGGAATTCTGCAAGCGGGCCGAAGCCTTGCTGCCGGACCTGCGGAAATCGGTTTCCCGCAGCGGGAATGAGCGGCTGACCCCCGCCGCCTGGCAACGTTTGAAAGCCAAATTGGATCGTGCCTCGGAAATCGTGGGCAGCTCGGGCAACGACAAAGCGGCCAAGATCCTGGAAAAGGGCAAAGAGCACCTGGAACGCGCCGAACGCGACCAGGCCGATGGCCAAGCCGCCCGAGCCGAAGTGGAAATGGACATCGCATTAAAGCTGGCCGCGAAAGCGGTGGATATAGCCCGTTCCCCGGGCCGATAACTCCTTCCAACCCTGAATAAAGCGGCGGCCCCTCATTGGGGCCTTTTGTTTTCCCGCGAATCGTGATAGCTTTTAACCACTTGGCACAGAAAAAGTTACTCACCTTGCTAATCCCCGTTTTCCTGTGCCTGGCTGCCGATGCCATCGCGGACGAATCCACGGATTCCCTGGCCTTTACGGCCAAGCGCCGCCAGATACTGGAGCGGAATCCGGACGAACGCGCTACCTTGATCCTGGAGGCCGCGGAGGATTTGGCCCGGGACGGTTTTTATACGGAAGCGTTGGAACTGATTTTTTCGATGGAGAATCCCGCCACCGCCCAGGCGGATTGGGATCCGGACTTCCTGGACACTTTGGCTCCGGCGGCGCAAGCCTCCTACTCGCTGCCTGCGGCGTTCTCCGGCTATGTGCAAACCGTAGCGGACTACGATGAATGGGAAGGATTGGACACCCTGGTCACCGGCCGCGTGCGGGCCAAGCTGGATTGGGATCCCAAAGGCAGGCTGATCGATCGGATCAGCACCCTGTTCCAGGGCTCCGATCGCAACGCCTATTTCGACGTTTCCATGAAAGGGGCCGCTTGGCGGAGGATGCTGAAACTCGAAACCGCGGTGCAGGCGGAGAAAATGCTGCGGCAGCCTTACGGGGATTCGGTGGATCGCATTTACCTGCAGGCCAAGCTGGAAGGCAATACCCGCGCGCTGGGGAAACCCGTTTCCATCGTCACGCCCGTTTTCGGGGAAGTGCAGCAATACAGGTTCGGCCGCTTCGGGACCCAATCCTACCGTGTCCTGGGCGTTACCCCGGGGCTGGAGGCCATTTCGGATGATTTGCGGAAATCCCTTCTGCTCTCGTGGGAGTTCCGCGATACGGAATACCCGGGCGCCCGCCCGGACGGCAATATCCGCACCGGGCCGGTGGCCTCGGCGGAATGGTACGGTAACCGCCTTACCATCGACGGGGAAACCCGTTTCCAGACCACGCGCTTTTTCCGCGACACGTCCCGTTACCGCCTGCGGGAACTTGAAACCCGCGGCGGGGCTTTCGTCAGGACCTGGAGCCGGCTGCGCGCGGGGTTCCGCATCACGGGTAACACCGAAGTGGGGGATTACCGGGACAGCATCTATCTAGCCGATTTCTCCCGCATCCCGGCCGAATACCAGCTCAAGGGATCCACCTGGATGGCGCAGCCCCAATTGATTTCGGATTGGAACCCGTATGTCTCCACCACCCTGTCCCTCTCGTATACGCAAAGCCGCTTCCCCATCCTGACCGAGTTGGGCGGGGCCGCTTTCCAGACGCCCAAATACCTGGAGGAGTCCAACGACGATTGGAAAGCGTCCATGGGCGTCACGGTATTGACGCAAGCGGTATTCTTGAACCTTTCGGCGGATTACCAGGAAAACTGGGTCGCCAACTCTCCGGTGTATTCGCTCGGCTCCGCCAAAGGGGTGGGATTGAATTGCGATCTGTTCTGGAAAATCCGGTCCTGGATCGAAATCGACATTTCCGCCGCTATTTCCCGGAGCCGCGATTGGGGCGCTTTACCGGGCCGCATCCAGAACATGCGCTCGCTTTCAGCGGGCCTCACCTCGAGATTCCCGTGAGACGCCCGTTGCTGGGCGCATTGACGGGCGCGGCCGCGGCCTTGATCCTGCTGTTCAGCTTTTCGGCCTGGCTGTTCTCCCGCAACATGGGGCAGGCGCGCCATAAATCGGAAGAGCGGATGACCAGTCTGGCCGCCTATATAGCCGAGCATCTCAAGGACGACGCCTTCCCGTATCCCTTCGAGTTCCAGTCCGCGCTGTTCCCGGATACCTACGCTGAGAAGCAGGGCGATTGGCTGAACCGCCTCACGCGCGCCACCGGCCTGGAACGGGCGGTCATCACCGACTCTTCCGGCCTGGTCTACGCCGGCAGCCAGAACCTGATCGGCAGGGGGGAGGATATCATCCCCTATCTGGTGGACCATGGCCTTTTCCGGCAAGCCGCCGAATCCGATCGCGCCATCTTCCCGCCCCTGGCCCAGATCGATGGCGTGCAATTCCAATCCCTGTACTTTCCTTTTGCCTTGAGGGGCAAGCGCCTCATGGTGGTGCTGGAGTCGGACGAGAACTTCATCGCCTATGTGGAGCAGTTCCGCAATTACCTATGGTTCGCCTCGCTGTTCCTGCTGGCCCTGTTCGCGCTCCTGGCCGCGGGCCTGTTTCTGCTGGAGCGCCAATTCCAGGCAGCGCTGGAAGTCTCCCGCCGCAACGAACACTTGGCCTTCCTCGGCCGCACCAGCGCAGAATTGGCGCATGAGCTCAAGAATCCGCTCGCCATCATGAAGGCATCCGTGGACGTTCTGCGCAACCAGCTCGATCCCAAACGCGAGCATGCCGCTTTCGCCTATCTCTCGGAGGAAGTGATGCGCCTTTCGCGCATGATCGGCAATATCCTGGGCTTTTCCCGGGATCGGCCCTTGGAGGCCAAACCCTTCCGGCCCTTGGCGGCCCTGCAAGAGGCGCGCGAGATCCTGCGCCTGGACTTTCCGGGCGTGGAATGGATACTCTCATTGCCGGAGGACCTCGCTTTGGTGGGCGATCGCGATGCCTTCCGGCAATTGGCGGAGAACCTGGGGCGTAACGCCTCCAACGCCATGAAGGGGAGCGGTAACCTGAAGGTGACCTGGGAGGCGCGCGAAAAGGGTGGAGCCCTGCTCTTCACCGATTCCGGGCCGGGCTTCCCCAGGCAGATGCGCGGCCGCATGTTCGAGCCCTTCGTCTCGGGATCCAAGACCGGAACGGGACTGGGGCTGGCGATAGTGAAAAGCCTGTGCGAGAGGTCCGGATGGGCCATCGCCCTGGTCTCGGACGCGGGGGCGGACGGACGTCCGACATGCTTCGAAGTGGGAATCCCCAGGAACAGGATAACGACGCCCTCTTGATGCGACGGGGGGCGAAGGAGGAAAAATGGCCAGGATACTGATAGTCGACGACGAATCGAAATTGCGGGCGCTGTTATCGATGGCGCTCGGGGCCGAAGGCATGGAAGTCACCGAGGCGGATTCTGCGGAGGCGGCGCTGGCCGCCCTGGGACGCGGGGATGCCTATTCGCTCATGGTCACGGACGTGCGCATGCCCGGCATGTCCGGCCTGGATCTGGTCAAGCGCGCGCGCCAGGAGCATCCCGCCTTAGAATGCATCGTCATGACCGCGCATGCGGACGCGGGCACGGGCGTCGAAGCCATGCGCAACGGGGCCTTCGAATACGTGACCAAGCCATTCGAGATGGACGAGATGGTGCTGCTCATCCGTTCCGCCCTGGAAAAAGGCCGCCTCCGCGACGAAGTGTCGGAATTGAGAGGGCTGGAAACGGGCCGCTACCATCTGGATCGCATCATCGGAGCCTCCAAGCCGATGCAGGAGCTGATCCGCCAGGCCAAGATGGTGGCCAAGCGGGACACCATCGTGCTGGTGCGCGGCAAGAGCGGCACCGGCAAGGAACTGATGGCGCGCGGCATCCACGCGGAAAGCGGGCGGGAAATCTTCCTGGCCGTGAATTGCGGCGCCATCCCGGAAAACCTGCTGGAATCGGAATTGTTCGGGCATGAGAAAGGCGCTTTCACGGGAGCCCATGCCCAGAAGATCGGGTTTTTCGAAAGGGCCGGCGCGGGCACCATCTTCCTGGACGAAATCGGGGACGTGACCCCCGGCATGCAGGTCAAATTGTTGCGGGTGCTTCAGGAACGAGAATTCATGCGGGTGGGAGGGACGCGGGTGGTCCGCACGCAGGCGCGAGTCATCGCTGCCACCCATCGCAACCTGGAAGAAGAGGTGAAGAAAGGCGTCTTCCGGGAGGATCTCTATTTCCGCCTCAATGTTTTCCCCGTCTACGTTCCTTCACTGGTGGAGCGCATCGACGATATCCCCGCCATGGTGGACGCTTTCATGAAACGCTTCGGCCATTCGGCCGGCCTGGCGGATGGCGTGCTGTCCCGGCTGTTGGAATATTCCTGGCCGGGAAACGTGCGCGAACTCGAAAACTGCGTGGAGAGGGCCGTGATCATGGCCGCCGGCAAGCCCTTGGACACGGGGCATCTCCCCGAGCACATCCGCCAGAAAAAGATCCTGGAAAAGCCTTCTGCTTTCCGCTTGCCGGAAACCGGCTTGTCCCTGGACGAACTGGAAAAAAGCCTGCTGCTGCAAGCGCTGGACATGACCACGGGGAACAAGACCAAGGCGGCGGGCCTGCTCGGCATCACGCGCCGCGCCCTCTATTCCAAGATGCACACCCACGGGATTCGCGGTTACGGATCGGAAGAGGTCCCGGAATAGATAGGGGTAATCGCGCCATTCCCGCGATACTATCTTTCCCTGCATGTCCTGCATCGCATTGCTCACCGATTTCGGAACGGAAGACTGGTTCGTGGGAACCATGAAAGGCGTCATCGCCGCCATCAACCCCAAAGCGCAAATCATCGATCTGTGCCATGACATCCCTCCGGGAGACATTCGCTCCGGCGCCTTCGGGCTCCTGGCCTCCTATCGGTATTTCCCCCGCGGCACCATTTTCCTGGCGGTGGTGGATCCCGGCGTGGGCGGCCCGCGCGAAGCCTTGCTGGCGGAAGCGCATGGCTGCCATTTCATCGGGCCGGACAACGGCCTGCTTTCCTATGCCCTGGCGGGCGGGCCTCCCGGAACCGGCGGGACCCGCCACCATGTCTCGCCCTTGAAACCGACCTCCCCGGACGGCGGCCGCATCCGCGTAATCGAGAATCCCGCCTACCGCCTGCCCGAAGCCGGATCCACCTTCCACGGCCGTGACGTGTTCGCCCCCGCCGCCGCCCATCTCAGCCTGGGCAAGGCCATGGGCACTTTCGGCAAACGCAAGGAGGATTTCCAGGAGCTCGCCTTTCCAGTACCCTACAAGTTACGGGGGACGGTATCCGGGGAAATCGTCCACGTGGATCGCTTCGGCAACGCCATCACCAATCTTACGCCCCGGGATTTGGAAGGCCTGTCCGGCAAAAGCGCGGCCAAAGGACTGCTCCTCAAGGTCAAAGGGAAATCCTTCCCCCTGGCGGGTTTCTACGCGCAAGCGGCGGCCGGCAAGCCGCTGGCCCTGGCAGGGTCCTCCGGGTTCCTGGAGCTGTCCATCAACGGCGGCAACGCGGCGCGCAGGTTCGGATTGAAGCGCGGGGATACTGTCAAGGTCGCTTGAACGGAAAAGTGATATCATATGGGGATGAAAGATAAATACGGCGAGTTCCTGGGGGTGGCCATCCGCGCCGCCGAGGAAGCGGGCGGCATCGCCCGCACCATGCAGCATGCGCTCCGGGACATCAGATTCAAAGGCGAGAAGGACGTGGTCACGGATGCGGACTTCGCCTGCGATGCGGCCATCCGCAAGCACCTGGCCGCGGCCTATCCGGGCCACAACCTGATCACCGAAGAAGAAGCCGCCGTCCAGCACGGCAGCGAATACACCTGGTACGTGGATCCCATCGACGGCACGGTCAACTACTCGCGGGGATTCCCGCTTTGGGGCGTGTCCATCGGGCTGCGCAAAGGATCGGC
This sequence comes from Fibrobacteria bacterium, assembly GCA_039926685.1. Taxonomy (GTDB): domain Bacteria; phylum Fibrobacterota; class Fibrobacteria; order UBA11236; family UBA11236; genus Chersky-265. The sequence continues at coordinate 15,682 of JBDSWM010000088.1, forward strand.
CATGATCGCCGGATGCATATGGCTGCCCGCGCTGGAAGAGATGTTCACCGTCACCCTGGGCGGAGGCGCCTATCTGAACGGAAAGAAGATCCAGGTCAGCGGTGTGGAGGACATGGTAGCGGCCATCATATCCCACGGTGACTTCAACATCGGGAATACCGCCGAACAGCGCCAGGAGATGAACGAGAGGAATTTGCAATTACGGGGCCGGGCCGCCGCGGCCGTGCAGCGCATCAAATGCCTGGGATCGGCCGTGGTGGAAGGATCCTTCGTGGCCGCCGGACGCATGGAAGGGTTTTGCATGCTGGCCATGAAGCCCTGGGACGTAGCGGTAGGCAGCCTGTTGGTCACGGAGGCGGGCGGCCGGGTCTCGCATATGGACGGTTCGGAATTCTCCATCGACGGTACCGATGCCCTGTTCAGCAACGGCATCCTGCATGCGCCCATACTATCCGTGCTGGCCGCGGTTTGAATAATCCGGGGTAAGCGGAGTTAAGCGATGCAAGCGGTAGGAGTAGCGAGAGGGTAGCGGGAGCGGTCGCGATCAGCGATCTTGGTCCGACATGGAAGGATCCAGCAGGTCGCAAACCTTTTGCAGCAGGCCATTGGGGCTGAAAGGTTTGGGCAGGAAGCTGGCCACGGCGTCCCATACCTCTATCTGCACATTGACATCCGCATTGTAGCCGGAAATGTACAGTACCTTCATTCCCGGGCGTTTGGCGCGCAATACCTTGGCCATTTCCATGCCGTTGATGCGCGGCATCACCAGGTCGGCGATGAGCAAATCGATATGCCCCGTGAACTTATCGCTGACGCGCATAGCTTCGTCGCTGTCCGCCGCCTCAAGCACGTTGTAATCCTGGATTTTAAGGATTTCCTTGACCAAGGTACGGTTGGAGGCAATGTCATCCACCACTAGGATTGTAGATTGTTTTTCAGTCCCCATCGCCAATCCATCCGCGTTCCGCCGCCAACCGGGCGCCTTACGCTGAAAACTATATTATTCACTTCCGAGTAGGATTATTTTCCAGACCCTTCCTTAACCTACTCCCAAAGTGGAAATCCGGGGTTGCCGGCATCGGCCGTCCGGAAACCACCCTTAGCGAAATTCGAGATTCAATCCCGATTCCAAGAGGGCAATCCCTGGACAAGTTCGGTTAAATTTTGGTAAACTTCCCAAAATGGCCGCGCATAAACCACTTCTTTGCCCTCTGCGGATGGGCTATGACATAATCCCAGCAAAGGAATTACCCGGCTGCGCTCCGCCGGTGTCTAACCCCCCATGACCGCCACCTTTTCTAAAGGGCGCCAGCCCATCCTTAATGGCTTGCTGGCGCTGGGAATCTTGTTGGTATTCAGCGCCATGGCAGGTTTGGCGGCCACGGCCGTGTCCGGCTCGGCGGCGGAGGAAATCCAGAACGGCTCAGGCGAGGGCGGCGGCGCCCGCAATGCCCATGGCGCCAACTGCGCTCAATTGCGCCCGCAACGCATCCAGGGTAAGTACGGTTATGTGGACGCGGCCGGCAAGGTGGTGATCGCCCCCCGGTTCGATGGCGCGGACTCCTTCAGCGAAGGCCTGGCGGTGGTGTTGGACTCCGGGCGCTTCGGGTATATCGATTCGCAGGGAACCTTCGCCATCCCCCCCGTGTACCGCCATGCGCGCGCGTTCCGAGACGGCTTCGCTCCGGTGCGTTTCGACGGCTCCTGGCTCACCATCGATAGGGGCGGCAAGTCCGTGGCCATGACCGCCGCCTTGCCGGAGCCGCGCAGGTAGCGCAAGGCGGGGCCTGCGCGGGACAACACCGTAGTAGCATACCCGTTACCGTAATTCCGGCAGCACCGTAACATCAGCCATCCCCCGCCGCCTTGACCCCGGCCCAAGCCCCCAGCCTAAGGCCGATCCAAAGGCCCGCCGCAACTCCCGCAAAAGACCCAAACATCCCAGATCGCACCGAATGCCGCGTTTGACGCGAGGGGCGCTTTGCCCTACAATGAAACCACCCGGCGGTTTAGCGCTGCTTGGGGCTTTCCGCATTCCGCACGATGGGGGGAGCGATTCAGAGCTATGCAAGGAGTTATGCATTCAGACACGATTTTGCTGGTAGAAGACGAAAGTTCCCTCCGGTCGGTGATGAAACTGTTCCTGGAGTATTCGGGTTATGACGTGATGGACGCGGATAACGGCGTGGACGCTCTGTTCCTGAGCACCAACCACCATGGGCCCATACATCTCTTATTGACGGACGTGGAAATGTCGCCGATGAGCGGCCCCGAACTGGCGGAGCAGATGCTGCTCTACCGCCCCGAGACCCAGGTGCTGTTCATGTCCGGCAATCGGCAACCGGAAGATTTACGCAACGATCTTTGCCTGTTGAACGCCCAATTCCTGGGCAAACCGTTCAACCCCACCATGCTCAAACAAACGGTGCAGCAGGTGCTGGGGGCCCCGCCCTGACCGGCCCCATGCATCCGGATCGCAAACGCGGTCCGGTTCCTTTGGCCAGGCCGCCGCAAGGCGCCGGTTCGCCGCCGCAAGGCGCCGGTTCGCCGCCGCGGGGCGCCGGTGCCCGGAGGGGGAAACCTTCCCCGCGTCGCCGGTTCTCGGCGGCCGCCATGCCCCTGGTCCCGGCGGCGCCAGTTGCGCCGGCGGCGCCTGCGCTCGCACCCTATGCCCGTTTCCACCTACTGGACGGCACCCATCCCTGGCGCGATGCCGCGCCGGACGGCTATATCGATTATCCCGTGCGCCTGCGCCCCGGCGGGCGCGTCATCTATTTCAACGACCCGCTGGCGCGGGAACTGGGCCTCATCCCCTCCGCACACCTCGACCGCATGAACGCCACCCTGGAGGCGATCATC
>JBDSWM010000089.1:0-13611 GCA_039926685.1 Fibrobacteria bacterium
GAAGTCGAACAAGGATGCCGGGGACATGGGCGGGTTCGGCCAACCCGACCTGGCCGTGAAATACACCCTGCCGCAATATGGTGCGGGCGCGTTCGTGGACCTGACCCTTCCTTTCGTGACCGGCAACCTGGATTTCCCTTTCGAACCCGCCATGGGCCTTGCCCTGGGCGCTGTGTACCAGAACCGCTTCGGAAATTTCCGGATCACGGGCATGGCTGATTACCAGATTAATTTCGAGAACAAGGATAAAATCAAGCTCGGGAATGTTTTCCTGCTTTACGCCAAACCGGAAGCCATGTGGACGGAATTCATCGGAACCTACCTCGGCATCAAGTATGCTATGATAGGCGAAAGCGCCTTTGATGGGAGATCCAACTCCGGTTCCGACGGGTATCTTCTAACCCTACTGCCCGGAATCAATACCCAATTGACGAAATCGTTAGCCTATGAAATCAATGTCCCGTTCACCTTGATGGGCAAGAATACGAACTCGTCATGGGGCATCAGCGCCAACTTCTACGCCACGTTGCCTTTGGTCAACTGAAGACTCGGCAACTCTGCGCTAACCCAGGTTAGCGGTCTGCATCGGCCTCCCCGGCCGAAATCCCGCGCCTTCCGGATTCCCTTCCGGCAGGCGCCTATCCCTCCCCTACATCGCCTTTACAGTGTCCATCGGTTGGACAGCGCCAAACCGGCTCCCATTTCTGAAGTCGCGCGCAAATTCCGTTTTTTCCGCATTCTCACCGCCTTCACACTGCTTTCCCCGGCATTTTCCGATTGGCCCGCTTATTGATTTAGCCTACTCGCGGGCATATCCACCCAATTGAAAGGAGGTTCCATATGTCCATTCGAACCATTCCCTATTCAGCCCCGGAGGGCGCCGGGAAAAGCGCGCAGACCAGGATTCCGGCGGCCATGCTGGGAGCCGTGGCCGGCGTCGGCCTGCTCTTGTCGCTTCCGGGGCAAGCGCGTGCGGACGGCTTTACCTACGGCCACGCCGAGATCACCCTCGGATTCCCCAACGGTCAGGTGACTGTGGGGAAAACCTGGGACGATGACCCCCGGCAGGTGATCGTGGAAGAGGCCCCTTATGCGGAAGAGGTGGTGGTCCATGACCATGTCATCGTCGAACCGCGGTATTGCCCTCCGCCCGTGGAGGAGGTGACCATCATCAATCGCTATCAGGAACCGGTCCGTTGCGACCGCGAGGTGCGCGTAGTCCGCCAGGTCTACGTGGATCCTCCCTGCCGGCGTCCCGATGTGGTCGTCTACCGCCGTCCGGAACGCGTGATCTATGCGCCCTCGCGCACTGTGATCGTCGCGCCCCGGTACAATGGCGGGCACCATGAAGGCTACCGTGGCGATTATCGCGGCTACGGCCGCGGCGATTTCCATGGCGATGGACATGGGGAAAACCATGCGTATCGCGGCGGTAACGGCGGAAACCGGGACAACCACGGCGGAGGCCATGATGGCGGTGAAAGCCACGGTTACCGGGGCGGAAGCCAAGGGCCGCCGAACCTGTTTCCGCAGGATCAGGGCCGGCCCGCGCGCGCCCGCGGCGTGCAGCATTTCGCCCAACGCTGAATGAACCCGGGGCGGCGTCTGCCGCCGCCCCTACCAGGGGCACCGCGATTTCCGGTTCGCGGAATGAGGGTTCGGAAAAAGACGTCTTCGCGAATGGACGGGCAAGTAGAAGAGCAAAGGGACGAAAAAGGCAGAGAAAGGGATAGACCATGGAAAAGATGCAGACAGATAAAACGGGCCGAGTCATGGCCGCCTTGGCAATGGCGTTAGCGCTGGGAACCGCCGGCGCGCAGGGAAACGATGAACTGGTATCCCTGGGAAAGAAAACCGGCGTGGGCGCGCGCGCCATCGCCATGGGGGAAGCCTTCACAGCCGTCGCCGACGATTATTCGGCCCTCTATTACAATCCCGCGGGCATGACCCAATTGACGCGTTCGGAAGTAGGCGTAAACCTGGGATACGGCATGTTCCGCAACGATGCCTCCTTCGCCGACGGCGCGCCGCGCGTCGCCAGCCTGGAAGCCATCAAGCTGAACGCCCTCGCCTTGATCCTCACCGACGGCGATCGCTGGGCCCTGGGGCTCGGCTATTATTCGCCCGTGTCCTTCGAAGATCCGCTCAGCTATCAAGCGCGCGGCAGCACGTATGCCTACAATGCCTCAGGGGAGATGGATCATTACCGCCTGGCCTTGGGCTATCGCGTGAACGATGCCGTCCGGCTGGGATTCGCCGTCAGCGCCATTTCCGGGCGGGAGCAATTGGAGATCGAGGACGGCATAACGGCGCGCTATCTGGAGGAATACGTAGGCTATAACCTGGAGCCGTCCTTCCTGATCCGCCTTTCCGACCAGTTCCGCGTGGGCGGATCGGCCGTGGTGGTGGAAGGCCTGCAATTGACCGACACCTACCAGGAACAAGGCTACGATGCCGTGCAATCGGTATATGAAATCCACCATCCCTTCCAGGCCAAGCTGGGGTTGGCTTTCCAATCCGGGCTCACCCAGATTTCGGCTGATTGGCACGGGGATTTCTGGAGCAGCTATGCCTATCGCGGCGAGGATGCCGCCTTCTTCACACGCGCCATGAATTACCCCAACAAGCATACCTTCAACCTGGGGCTGGAGCAGGGCCTGGACCGGAGCGGCACGGCGCTGCGCTTGGGCTATACCTGGGAAAGCCGGGACGATGACCGGCTGCGGGCGGACGAACGCAATCCCTATCGTTTCAGCGCCGGCATCGGCTTCCTCCCGGCGCGGCAGGTGAATCTCGATTTCGCCTACCGTTACGGCGGCAGCCGCAGCGTGCAGAATTCCCTGCCGGAAGGTCCGGATGATCTCGCCATCGAAGGCCAGGATCACCAAGTCATGGCGGCCTTGCGCTATCGCTGGTAACGCTACGGGAATACCCCTGGCGCCTACCGAGTTCCGCGGCCGCCTCGCGCATTCACTTCCGGCTTCTCCACCAGGAGAGTAGGAGCTGTCCCGTAAAGGACAGATCCTCGCGATCCTCCCTTGCGTTCCTGCTTGAGTTCCTATCAGTCCTTCCGGTTCCAGCGCCGGGTACGGGGACGATACCGCCCACGGCGTGGACAAGCTCATCCTCATCCTCGTCCACCGTATGGCCACAACCCCTGGGAAATCGGCCGCCACCCCTGTTTTCCGCTTTATTTGGGGTCTTTACCGGCATTTTCGGATTGGCCCGAAGTTTGATTAATAGGACTGCAGACACTTTTCAGGAGGCTATCATGAATTCCAATCACCCTATCCGCAACATCAAATCCGGTACCTTGGGCCTCGCTTTGGCCGCCGTCCTTATCCCCGCGGCCTTGGCTTCCGCCAACCCGGGCCGTGCCCATGGCATCCCGGCCAATGTATCCGGCCATGTGGAGGTGGTCCATCAGGTCCCAGGCGGCACCGTCACGGTAGGCGCGGAATGGGGCAGACAGCCGCGCCCGGCGCCCCAGGTTGTGGTGGTGCAAAGCCAGCCCCAGGTCGTGGTGGTGGAAAGGGGAAACCATTGCCACCGTCGCGATCGCGAGGTGACCATCATCCATGAGCGTCCCAGCCGCCAGGTCACCGTCATCCGCGAACAACCCGCGCGCCGCGAGGTGGTGGTGGTGGAGAATCATGGCGACGCCGCTTGCGGCCGCCCCGAGGTGATCCGCGAGGAGCGCCGCTCGGGCGACAGCCATTACTACAATGACGGCAAACAGGTTTCCATTGACCGCAACGGGCAGGACGGACAGTACCATTATTACAAGGACGTCAACCAGGTCTCGGAGACCAAGGTGACCCAGAACGGAACCTATCATTACTACGAGGATGCGAACCAGGTTTCCATCCAGGACAACCGGGACGGGCGCGAGCGGAATGTATACGTCCGCAAGTGATTCGGAAGAGGCTCTGACCTTTTCCACCAGGCCCAATCCGCGCCCTAAGCAAGCGGGGAACGTGGCCGGAATCCTTCGCCCCTCCCTCCCCCGTTCCGGTTCATCCGGACCGGGGGCTTTTTATTATACTTCGACCGGCAACCATCCCGGTCCGCGCGCCGCGGATCCCGCACCGGAGACGATCGCGATCCGACCCCCCATACGACATCCTGCCCCGGCCCGCCGCCCCTCCTCACCAGGGGTAACCGGCAGGTTATCGGTCTTCTCGGCCTGTTTGCTGCTATGCCTGGCGGTGACGGGCGCCTTCGCGAAATCCCCCATCCCGGACATCAGGGACAGCTACGGCGTGGCCCTGGCCGACTACGACGGGGACGGCCTGCTGGACGTGTATATAGTGGGCTTCCGCACCCTGAACCGCCTCCTCATCAACAACGGCGACGGCACCTTCCGCGACAAATCCATCGCCGCCGGCGTGGGCGGAAATCTCATGCCGCAAGGCATCCGCAACCTGGAACTGGGCGCCAGCGCCGCCGACTTCGACAATGACGGCGCCGTGGACTTGCTCATATGCGGCTGGGGCGAAGCCCTGGATCTGCTGCAGAACCGCAACGACGGCACCTTCTTCTCCGTCACAAAGCGGATGGGATTGCGCCGGGACGTGGACGCCAATATGGCGGTATGGGGCGATTTGGACGACGACGGATATCTGGATCTGCTATTGACCAATGAAAAAGGGCCTGTCCGCCTGTACCGCAACGATCATGGCCTGCGTTTCCTGCCCGTTCCGCTGGACAGCGCCGGTATCGCCGCCGATACGGGGTCGCAGGGAGCCCTATGGTGCGATGTGGATCTCGACGGCGATTTGGATCTCATCCTTACGGGCTGGAACAAGCCGTTGCGCATTTATGAGCAGGTGTCGCCCCTCAAGTTCCGGGAATCGGGACTCGGGTTCGCCCTTCCGCCCGGGACGCGTTGCAACGCCGTGCTGCCGGGGGATTTCGACAACGACGGGGATCCGGATCTGATGATCACCGTGCGCCAAGGGCCTAATCTGCTGCTGGTGAACCAGTCCGATCCCGTCCGCACGGCCGCTGTTCCCTTCCAGTGGCGGCCGCAGGCCAAGGCCATCCGCTTCCTGGAAGAATCGCAAGCGCTGGGCCTCACGGAAACCTTGGACAGCTATGGCGGGGCCTTCGCGGACTATGACGGCGACGGTGATCTGGATTTGTTCCTCACCACGCGCGCGCGCAACGTCTATTACGAGAATACCGGCGGGCATTTCCGCCGCCGCGCCCCGGAGGAAGTGGGCATTGAGGACGACTCCTCCACTTATAATACCGGATTCATGTACGGCGATCTCACTCCCGCTCCCGGGGATGAAATGGTCATCGTATCGCGCGATAGTGCTTCCGCCATCGAAGACGGGCCCCCGCCCAAAAGCCGCCGGCTCAAGATTTATCTGCACGGGGTGCATTCCAATGCCTGGGGCGTGGGAAGCGAACTCAGCATCTGGACCTTGTCCCCCAAGCCGACCGTATCGGTCGGTCCTGCCGGCCAGGGGCCGGGCGGCCAGGGGCCGGGCGGCAAAGAGTCTGGCAGCAAAGTGCCAGGCGGCCAAGGGTCGGACGATACGGGCGGTCAAAGACCGGGCGGCGCGGCGCCGGAGCAATGGACGCTGACCCAAAGCGCCCAAGTGCATGACGGTGAAGGCTATCTGAGCTCCAGCGTAGGCCCGGTCACCTTTTATCTGCCCGGCCTGGGGCCGGATGGCCAGACTACCCCGCAACGCCTGCGGATCCGCTTCCCCGGCGGCAAGGTGATCGTGCGGAAAATCAATCCGGCCGATTCCACCCTCGAGGTCTGGGAAAGCGGCTTTCTCGCCGCGGCCTGGGAAATGACGGGACGTTACGTGTACGATACGCTCCGCAATCCCGTCCAGCGGAAGCGCCTCCTGCTCTGGGCCTTGATGCTGGTCGCCGGGTTCCTGGCATTGCGGGCCGTGCTCAAGGCGATGGCCGATGCCATCGCCCGTAAGCGCTATACGCGGGAATTGGTGGACAAGAACCGGGAACTGCAGGAATTGATCGGCGAGGTCAACCGCACCCAGCAGCAGCTTATCCACAGCGAAAAGCTGGCGGCACTGGGGCAATTGGTGGCCGGCATAGCCCATGAGCTGAACAATCCCATCGGGTTTATCTACGCCAACCTGTTCCAGATCCGCAAATACCTGGACGGCATCGAACCGTCGGCTCTGGACGCCAAAGGCCGCGCCAACCTGGCGAAAATCGATCAGGCCCTGAGCGAAAGCCAGGATGGATCCATCCGCATCCGCGACATCGTGCAGAACCTGCGGGGCCTGTCGCGCGCGGGCGCGGCCGGCCCGGGAACCGCGCTGCGCAAGCAGCCCTGCGAGGTCAACCGCCTTATCGAAAAAAGCCTGCTTCTGGCACAGACCACCTTCAGCAAGAACGTGAGCCTGCACAAGGACTATGGCCAGGTGCCCCTTATCGAAGCCGACGAAACGCAAATCCAGCAAGTGTTCCTGAATATCCTTGTGAACGCCGGGCAGGCCCTGGGCGAACGCGGGACCATCCGCATCCGCACGCGCGCGGAAGGCGGAAAGGCGGTCATATCCATCTCCGACGATGGACCCGGCATCAAGCCGGAAAACCTGAAGCATGTCTTCGAACCCTTTTTCACCACCAAGCCGGTGGGTCAAGGAATAGGCCTGGGCCTGCACATCTGCTACCAGATCATCCAGGCGCACCAGGGCGAAATCACGGCCGGGTCCGGAAACGGCCGGGGGGCGGAATTCCTGATCTCCCTGCCCTTGCAAATCCCCAAACCCGCGGATGACGCAAGCGCCGGAATCGCCGCTGCCGCGGATTGACTTAGTTAACTTTTGCAGCTATGAAGAACCGGTCCAGGCCGCCCAAGCTGAAAATATCCGTGCCCATGGCTGATCCCCCGGCGCGGAGCGTCTAACCGCCATGGACGCGAATAAACCGACCATCCTCATCGTCGATGACGAGCCCGCCATCGTCAGCAGCATCATCCGGGCCCTCGAGGACGACTACGCTTGCCTGGGCGCGCCAAACGCCGCCGAAGCCCGCAAGCTGTTCATCGATCACGACATCACCTGCGTGTTGAGCGATCAGCGCATGCCGGGCGAGCCGGGATCGGAATTCCTGGCCTGGGTCAAGGAAACCCACCCGGAGACCATGCGCATCCTCATCACCGGTTTTTCGGATTTCGAGTCCGTGGTGGCCGCCGTCAACAAAGGCCAGATCTATCATTTCCTGCACAAGCCTTGGGAGCCGATCCAATTGGAAGTGGTGATCCGCCAGGCCGTTCAGGTCCATCAGCTCACGAACGAGAACCAGCGCTTGCAAGCCCAGCTCAAGGCCCGCAATCAGATCCTGGAACGGGAGAACCTGACGCTGAAAGCGGAGACCATCCAGGCCTCGGCCGCCTTCCGCGATCTCATAGGTCTGAGCGCGCCCATGCAACGCCTCAAGGCCAAGCTGCAATCCCTGCTGCAATCGCAAAGCACGGTCCTGGTCACCGGCGAATCCGGCACCGGCAAGGAATTGGTGGCGCGGGCGCTGCACTTCGCGGGCGCGCGCAAGGACAAGGCCTTCGTGGCCCAGAATTGCGCGGCGCTGCCGGACTCGATCCTGGAAAGCGAATTGTTCGGCCATGTGAAGGGAGCCTTCACACATGCCATCGAAACCCGCATGGGCATCATCGAAAGCGCCCATGGCGGCACCCTTTTCCTCGACGAAGTCGGCGACATGACCCTAACCATGCAGGCCAAACTTCTTCGCTTCCTGCAGGAAGGCGTCATAACCCAAGTGGGCGGCCGGGTGGAAAAGCGCGTGGACGTGCGCGTCATCGCCGCCACCCATCGCGATCTTGAAGCCATGGTCAAGGATAAGACCTTTCGCGAGGATCTCTATTACCGATTAGCGGTAGTGCCTTTGCGCACGCCCGCCTTGCGCGAACGCCGCGACGACATCCCCGTGCTGGCCGAGCATTTCCTCCGGAAGAAGGCCGTCAAGCTGGGCAAGAAGACGCACCGCCTGGCCCCGGAAACCCTGGCGAGCTTATCCGCCTACAATTTTCCCGGCAACGTGCGTGAGCTGGAGAATGCGCTGGAATACGCCCTCAACATGATAGGTGAGCGCGATACGGTGCTGCCCGAAGACCTGCCCGATCGCATCCAGGCCGCCGCGCCCGGGGCGGAAGGATCCTCCGCCGGACCCGCCCAAGGCCGCGCGGAGGGGTTGAACACGGAGGCGCTTCCGAAGAACCTGCTGCTCGACGAAGCCGTGATGGTTCTGGAAGTGGAATGGATCAACCGGGCCATGCAAAGCACGGGAGGGAACATTTCCCAGGCGGCCAAGGCCCTGGGCCTCAGCCGACAGGGATTGCACAACAAGCTGGCGAAGTACGGGATACGCGGGGAATAATCATCCCCGCGTACCCTTAATTCGCATGGTCCTTGACCCAGGTCCAAGCCACCGCGTAATAGAAATAATTCGTCCGCGCCCCGCTCGCGGGAATCCGGTTCATGTACGGGGAAACGTCGATATAGTAGGAGCTTCCGGCCGACAGCTCGTTCGCCGGAACATCCACCACCTCGACGTTGCTGTCCCAACTGGCTGAGGCCCGCGTGGATCCGTTGTTTTGTACCACCAAATCCATATCGCTCAAGGCGTTCGTGCCCCCGCCGACGACGGGGTTGCTATCCCAGGTCAATACCGCCCGCAAATGCTTTCCCGAGGGTTTCGGGTTCGGAACGTAATAGTTGAAGCGCTTGTTCCCGCCGGAAAAATCCGAGGCGTACATAGAGCCCGCGAACATCCCTTTTTCCACCGCGCCATTGTTGATGCTCACGGCGGAATGACCCTGAGCGAAGGAAACCGCCTCCGATCCCGAGATGACTCCGGTTCCATCGCGCTCGTCGCCTCCCACGCTCCAATCACCGCCATCCACATTCTGGGCCGTCAATATCAGCGCCGCGCGCACTTTCTCGGGCCATCCCGCCAAGCGGGAATCCGAGGAGATTACATCGGCCGCTATTCCATTGCCCACGGGAGCGCTCCAACTCGTCCCGCAATTCACTGACAGCGCACCCTCCAGGCAAGTGGTCGCGAAATCGGAACCGGACGGGGGAATGCCCGGCACCACGATATGCGGCATCTCCCTGTCCCCGGCGCAATCGGCCCCTGACCCGACTATGCAGCCCCCGTATACCGGGGGAGGATTCTTGGTCTGGGTGCAATTGGCCATTTCATAAGTGCTTTCGTTGGTATGGCGCACATTGCCGACGCTGATGCCATTGTAGCCTTGCCAATTGACTTCGTACTGGTACCCGGAATTGGCCGTGGGATTCACAAAAACCGGGTAGGGGTATCGATATGCGAAATCATCCATGACCAGGAATTCCGCATATGTGCTGTGGTAAGGAGACGTTCCGCCTCTTTCAATGCTTATGCTGACGGTTTGGATGGCGTTGTTGATGAGATAGTTGACATCATCCGACCCATCGAAGGTCACGCTTTTGCGGTGGTAGAAAGTCGCGGAAGGCGCGGCATGGACCAACGCTTTGAATGCGGTTTGGGTATGCCGGATGACGGCCAGGTTCACCGTGGTTGACGCATCGTAGGTGGCTGAAATGCCCAGACAGCTGATGAACGTGGAAGTCAATCCAATCTCAAAGGTCGCCGCATGCACTCCCGATCCGCCGCCCGATGGAACCGGGCCGGGGTTATAGGCGGAGGTAGCCAAGGTGGAAAGCGCGGCGCTGGCGGGTGACTCCTCGCGGGCGACTTCCACAGCGCCGATGTCCTCATCACCTTTCAGGGCGTCCAACTGATCCTTGTCGACTTCGCATATGGCCATATCCCTGCCAAGATGCTCGCAATCGGAAAGCCCGTGCCTCTTTTCGAATTCGCGTTGGGAGGTGAGAGGATTCAGGGCAGCGGAACCGATGCTGCTGGAGATCAACTCTTCCCGGGAGTGGGATGTTTTATCGGGATATATGAAATCCGGATATCGGGCGTGGATCGCGATCTTGATCTTCTGGGACGAACCAAGTTTGGCCCGCTTGGCTTCTAGTTCCTCGCTGAGCCGGCCTAGCCTATTCCATCTTGCCTGGTTTTCCCGGGTTTCCATACGCCTGAGCTCCTCGACGGAGCTTGCCGCGCCTCCTTTCCTGGGTTTGATTTCTCCCGTTTTCTCATCCAGGATTTTCTCCATTTTAAACACCGCTCCCGGAGCGGTGTTTGGGAACTCCATGTATCGGCTCGACAGGATTCTTCCCTGCCCATTCGCCAAGTCTGCCGTTATGGCGATCAGCCCCAGCGTAATCCAATGCTTTTTCTTTTGATTCATCTGGTTCATTCGATTCCCTTTCTTCACTTGGGCAGGATGGATTGAATTTTGTACAATCCGTCACGTTATTTTCATAAATCCGGATTTTTCGGGATGACTTTTATTTTACCTCACCCGCATCCTGCATTGTATCGGGCAGTAACCAGAACGCCCTGAGAGGGGATTAAGCGCCGGTGAAGTCGTGAATGCGGGCGGGGAGTCAGACTAAAGCTTCGCTAACGAACAGCCGAAACTTCCCGGAAAATCGAAGTTTTAAAAAAGGAAACTCAAAAAAAGAACTACGCACAATGTGTGCGTATTATTTCTCGGCAACCATGTTCTGAAGGGGATTATTTAACGGAAAAAAACGGAAATACTCAATGTTTCAAGGGTTCCGGGACAGGAACCGTAGCTTGCACTCCGGTGAGCGCGAGGACGTTGGGTTTATCGGCGGCTATTCCCATACTTAAGCCATATACCAGCAAGGAATCGTCCACGCCTATTCCCCCTTGGCCTCTACCGGGCAACGAAAGAAGGAAGGCGTCATACTCACCCTTGGGAATAGAAGGAAATACGAAGCTGCCCGCATCTGCTTTAACTTTAAATCCGGTCCCGTACAGAAAAAGGTAATCGTCATAATAAGAAACGAGCATTGCCGTATCAATCGTGCAGGCAATGGAGACCAACGGTTCCATGCCGCCTCTCACCGGCGCCGACCCCGGATGGCGAGCCGTGTTTTCATACTTCGGTTCCAGCACGAAATCTCCCGAATCCTTGCGCAAGGCGAACCCTTTGAGAATGCTTCCCTCGGTCTCACCCGTCACCACTACGTTGAAGCGGTACAACCCGTTCTCCACCGAAGTGGCGGGCCATAGGCTGTCCGGCAAGGCCGCCAGCGCTTCGGCCTGCAGCGTCGCATGGCTGAGCCCGGAAACCGGCACTCTGATCAGGGGATCCGGGGAGAAACCCGGAACGGGTATTTGCGTCGCCGCGTAAACCTCCATCGTCCCCGTGATGGAAACGGATCCCGAATCATTCTTGAAAGCCACCTCGATTTCGGTGGGATTGCCGGTGCCGACGGAAGTGCCCGCGGTTTGCATATCGCAACCGAAGAACGCGCAAACGGCCACGAGCGCGCTCAATGTCCTTGTAGCCAAGGTGCGGGCGGCCACGGGCCGCTGGCGGAAGGACGATCGGAAAATGTAATGGCAAAGGCTGTGCATCAAGGCTGCTTGGTATTGGGGTACAATTGCATGCTTAAGGTGCAAATCCGATCGGTTTCGCTTTCCCGGTCGATGATTTCTTTAAGCTCCTCTTGAAAGGATACAATCCTTTCCTTGATGGCATCAAATCCCCGCTGGGAGGTCGAGAATACCAAGGTATTATATTGCCGCAGTTCCGGGGCCACGGAATCGAGCATGCTGGCGGCCATTTGGATGAATTGGAGGTTGTAATGTTTGGCGAGGAAACCCCTGAACTCCGGCTCGGTGGCGATATGCTTGTCGGTTACGGCATAGCCGTTCGCCAATTTCTTGATAAGCTTCAGGCTGATCAATAGCTGGATAGCCTCTTCCACTTGCGTTGCCGTTACCGCGGGGTGGATCTTCTTTGCGATTTCAACGGGGTTGGTCTGGGTTTGATTCAGTTCGAAATAATTCCAGATAACCGGGTAATACCAATTGGAAAAAAACTTGTACTGGCTTTCGCTCAGGATTTTGGCCCTGGAGCCGCGGAATTGGGACAATTGCAGGAAATAATGGTTCTTTTCCTCCATGTCCTTGGCCTGGTTGAATTGCACCAGGAATTCGAAGTATTGGGCTTCCCGTTCCTTTAATCCCATGGCGCGGACGAACTTGGGGCGCAGGGTGGAACTCATGTTCCGCTTCCCCTTCAATATGGCGTAAAGCAATCCGGATGTGAACAAGGTCGGGCTGATTTTGCCGGAAAAAGTACGTAGGGAAAAGGCCCGATTGTTGCCCTTTTCATGCTTGCAATAATCCTTGATGAATTCCCTGTAATTAAGGAACAGGAATATGTTCGGGCGATCTTTATCCATCCTATGGGCAATGATAGCCATATTTTCCCTGTGCTTATGGATCGCCGATTTTCACGAGAATCCAAATGCACGCACAGAATGTAAGGAATCCATGGCTATGCTTTTTTGCGTCGAAGTAATGTCCATTTACTGGACACCGTCCAGAAAATGGACAAGCGACCCTCCAATTCGCGTGAATTCAAGCGTGTTTTGGCGGATTTGACGGCAAAGGGAACCTGGTACAGCCATTGCTTTCCCAATAGGTATGAAAAACCCATACGCCTACGGCCTCGCCGCCTGCCTCGCCCTCTCCGGGGGGCTCACAGGGTGTTATACCCAGCTTTATACGCAAGGCTATGCGTCCCGCGCCCTGGACGCGCCTGCCTCTGAAAACCCCGCCTCCGAAATTGAGGGTTATGCGCGCTCCCCGCAAAACGAATCTGATACCCTCACCGGCTCTTCCGAAGATAGCGCCTTGGCCGCCGGAGAGAGGGACAGCGCCGCCTGGAGCACCGTGGTGGTGAACAATTATTATCGGGAAAGCCCTTATTATCGGGGCTATCTGGTGGATGAATGGGAGTATCCCATGCTTTCCTTCGGCTTCTACTCTTCACGGTATCGCGATTATTACGGGGCTTATTGGTGGAACGATCCCGGTTATTACCGCTCTTATCATCGGCCTTACCATCGGGGGTATCACCGTCCCCCCTCTTATCCTTCCTCCGGAGGCGGCAACCCCGGCCCGTATTCTTCCGACAAGCGCCTGTTCTCGAACCCGCCTCAGCGGGTGATCAAAGGGCATCGCGCTTCCGGAAATGACGCTCCCGCCACTCCCGCTCCCAAGCAAAGCGCGGAAACCAGCGCGCCCAAGGCCGAAGCCGCGCCGGCCAAACCGCCCTCCGATAATGGAGGTTCCTCGGGCTCAAATTCCGGCGATAGCGAGGATCAACAACCGAAGCCGTCCAAAGGGAGGCGCCGTTGATCCCGCGCTTCTCCTTCCGCCAGGCTTTGGTTTTCAGCGCCGCCGGCGCCGTCCTGGCCGTGGGCGCGATGGCCCAATCCGACAGCCCGGATATTTTCGATCTGGGCCGGGCCCAGGATATCGCCGCCCGGCCCATGGCTTTGGGCGGCAGTTATACCGCAGTGGCATCGGATGCTTCCGCGCTCTATTACAATGCGGCCGGCTTGAGCTCGATCAAGAAACATGAGCTATCTCTTTCCCTCGATCGTACCGTCTTCCAATCGGAGGATAAGGCCGACGGATTCCCTTCCGTCAACCGCC
>JBDSWM010000090.1:0-4174 GCA_039926685.1 Fibrobacteria bacterium
GCCGCGCCAGGATGGGAAGATCGGGATAGATGAAACCGTATGGCACGGGGCCAAAATAGCAATGCCGCCCGTACTTGGCGGCCGGGTCTTCCGGACCCGCGGGTAAGGGAATGGCTATCTTTACGCCCTCAACGCTTGGCGGGAGGCTTGGAAACATGGACGGGAAGGTTGCGGAGGACGGCATTGCGGCCATGGAAAGGCTGAAATCGCTGCGGATCAAGGCGGGACAAGATGCGGAGGGCTTGGCGGATCAAATCGGCATCACGCCGGATTGGTACGAGGATTTAGAGCGCGAGCCGGGCGAATTGGAAGGCAGCCTCGACTTGACGCAATTGCGCAAGCTGGCCATCCTCCTCAATGTGGGGCTCGGGTTGCTGCTGACCGGGGAAACCCTACCCGATGCCATACCCGTCTTGAGCTTCCTGGAAATGGCGCGGCGCATCCGGCTGCATTTGGAGCATTCGGCGAACGTGCAGGCCCTGGAAGAGAAGGTAGGCTGGGATCTGGGCGCCTTCCTGAAAAATCCGGAAGCGGAGGGCTGGGATCATAGGCCCGGTTTCCTTAAGGCCGTATGCGCGGAACTGGATTTGGATTGGCGCGGGGTGCTGCGCTATTGCGAGTCGTTTCGGGAAGAGTAGGCCGCAAGCATCTGCACGCGCCCTTTTTTCCATACCCGTCTCCCTGCCATCCCTCCACCATCACAAGCGCACCCGGCCCCGCAACCACGCGCTGCGCTCCTCCGCCGCCACTTCCGGATGGAAGCGCTCCATCAATCCCGCCAGGAACCTCCCGGCCCGATCCGGGAAGCCGCTCCCCAGGTAACCCGCGAGTTTCTCCCGCAGGGCCGACGCGAAGGCATCATGCCCTTGCACCTCACCGTCCAGATTGTCCAAGCTCATGCGGAATTCCCCGCCGCAGGCGGCCGCGAACGCCTGTTCCAACGCTTGGGGAGCGGCCTCGGCGCGGAAGAATTCCTCCTGTTCCATCCCGTTGCGTCCGTCGGGACGGTACCAGTATCCGTAGTCGTCGCGCGCGCGGCGCGCGTGCCCGGCTATGCACCAATGCGCCACCTCGTGCAAGCTGCTGTTCAGATAATCGCGCGTGAAGCGGATCTCCGCTCCGCCCTGGGGTCCGGGCGCGCGATAGAAAGGCTCCGGGAAGCCTCCCTCCAAGCGCACGCCTTCGGCTGCGAAGACGGCGTGGAAAACGGACTGGACCTGGGAGAGCTTGACGGCATCTCCGGGACTTTCCGGCGATGGGCTAGGCCTGGCGGCCATCCGCCATCTCCTTGCGTAAATTCTCCAGATTTTCCTGGAAGCCTTCGGTCTCGCCGTATTGCATGAACCCCGCGTACCGTTCATGCGCCCCTTTGATCCGGACCGCATGCTTGATAGGGCACCAATACTGTTCCGTACGCGCGAATACCTCGCGGGTGAACGCGATAAGGCCGTTCGCGTAGCCACAAAAATCGCAGTTGAGCTTTTCCACGATATTCAGGTACCCGAGGCGGTGCCGCTTGACGTAGAAATAGTCGGACCTTCTGATCCTTTGGATGCCATAAATGCGGAAACAAAAGGCCTGGAAAATCCATATGCTGACATCCAGGAACAGGAGGGGGAAAATCATCCCGTAAATGAAAGGCCAGGTCAGGACATTCCTGAACTCCCAGGATGCGAACCATGCCAGGAATTGCCGCACCGAACGGATCTCTGCCATGTCATTGGTTTTGACGCTCTTCGAGTACTCTTGCTCTAATTTCAAAAACGGGTCGTCGCTCATGAATGCTCCTGGCCGGGCTTATAGCGGCATCCCAAGGTAACTTAATCCGCATCCGGCAGTCCCACGAACCGCACCCAGTCCCCATCCAACGTATCCAGCGCATGCGACGGATAAGGGTAGTCGGCCATGCGGCTGGAATGCACAACATGCAAACGCGGCGGAACGTCCGATTCCGCCTCCCCTTCCGTTTCCATGTATGCGAGGGTGTAAAGGATTTTCCGGCCGTCGGAACGGCGGAACTCGTAAATGCCCGGCTGGATCGGCATGCCGCCCGCGTCAAAGAAGGAAGACTCCGCATCTTCGAAGAAGGGCTTGCGGGACATGCCGATCAAGGTAGTGAAATCACATCTTCTCCACCAGGTAAACGGTTTTGGGCAAAACGTATTCCTCCGTGCTCCCTATCGGGGCCGCGACGAATCCTTGGCTCGCATAAGCCTTGCCGTTGATCACTCCGAGCGCGAAGCTCTGGCGCGCTTGTATCAAGGGCGCCACGGGAAGCCAGGAATTGGCCACCACGTCGAATTGCGCGCAGGTATTGGTGGATCCGCCCATCTCGCCTCCGATCACGTAAATGCGCGAGTTATCCGCGAAAGCGGAGTAGTTGGATCGTCCGGCGGGCATGGGCGCCAAGGTGGTCCAGGTATTGGCTACGGGATCATAGGCTTCTGTGATTCCCGTCAGCGGACCCTGCAGGCTCCCGCCCATCACGTAGATTTTCCCTCCCACTTCCCGTGCTTGCATCGAGGCGCGCCAGGTGGGCAAGGCGGATCCTACCGACCAGGTATCGGTCGCGATGTCGTATACGGAGGTGGTGGTCATATGCGTGAAGCTCATGCTGTTGTATCCGCCGAAGACGTAGATCTTGCCGCCGAATACCGCCGAGGCGTGGCCCCAACGGGCCGGCATGGGTGACAAGGTGGTCCAGGCATTAGTGGCCGGGTCATAGCGCAGGCATAGCCCCTGCACATTGGCCCCGTTATCGATGCCCCCGGTAGAATACAGCTTGCCGCCCGATTCCAGCATGGATTGTTGCCGCAGGGAGCCGGGCAATCCGGCCACGCTGGACCAGGTGTTCAGCGCAGGATCATAGACTTGCACGATGCTTACCGTAACGGCGCCGGTATTGCCCCCGGCGGAATAGAGTTTGCCGCCCGCCACCGCGCTGCCCATTTCCGTGCGCGCGATTGAACTTACCGTTTTGGCCGCCCAAGGGGTTTCGTAATTGATGCGTATGCCCGTGGCCGCGAATCCAGCGGGCGGCACCGGGTTGACATTGAGTAAGGCCGTGCCGGCGGGGAAGGCCGAGAAGTTGGCGGCGGAAGCGGCGGCCGCCTGGGCAGAGGCGGCGGACGCCTGGGCGGCCGTTTCCGCAGCGGAGGCGGACGATCCGGCGGCGCTGGCGGAAGTGGTCGCGGCGGCGGCGGCGGCATTGGCCGCATCGGCGGCGGTTTGGGCCGAAGCCAAGGACCCGGAAACGGAAGACGCCGATGCGGAAGCGGCATTGGAGGCGGTGGCGGCGGCGTTGGCGGAGGCAGAGGCGTTGGCGGCGGAGGCGGCGCAGGCGGCGACATGGCCTTGGACCTGGGCTAATTGCGGTTGTAGGGAATTGTAAACGCCTTGCGCGCCGGAAGCGGAATTCCCCGCTTGCAGCGCGGAGGCGGAGGCGGCGGAAGCGGAGGTGGAAGCGACGGAAGCGGAGGTGGAAGCGACGGAAGCGGAGGCGGAGGCGGCGGAAGCCGAGGTGGAAGCGGCGGCGGCCGAAGCGGCTGCATTGGATGCGTCGGTGGTGGCCGAGGCCGAGCTGCCCGCGGCGGCGTTCGCGCTTCCGGTAGCGGCGGCGGCGCTGGAGGCCGCTGAGGAAGAAGAGACGGCGGCGTCAGAAGCGGAACCAGCGGCTTGGGTCGCCGAAGCGGCGGCAGCGGCGGCGCTGGCCCCGCCCCCGCTGGCTTGCTGGGCCGCGGCGGCGCTGGCGGCGGCGGAAACGGCGGCCGCTTCGGCGGCGGTGGCGGCATCGATGGCTTGCGCGATTTGCGCTTGTCCCGCAAAGGCGTAACGCAATTCGATCATGGGTTGGATGTCATTGTCCTTGGAGGTGAAATCGGCGCGCAACCCGTCCGTGCTGCCGATTACCAGGCCGTAGAAGGGGCCGCCCGCGAGCAATCCGGCGAGATTGAAGCGCAGGATCTTGCCGTTGTCCGCGCTACTGAGGGCCAGGCTGGCCACCGGGGCATTGGCGTTGTAATACAATTGCCCGACGGTTATGGGACCGGCCTGGAAAGGGATGGCTTTGGTGAGCGCGAATACCTTCAAGGTGCCCTGATGGTAAATCGCATAGGGGTGCAATACCAAGGAAGCGCCCGTGGACACGCTCAAGTCGGAACCGCCCGTCTGGAAT
>JBDSWM010000091.1:0-8470 GCA_039926685.1 Fibrobacteria bacterium
GGGAGTTGTTGGCCAGGGTCGCCTCCCGCAACGCGTCCAAGGAGCGCACCCGGGACGTATCCACCACTTCGACGCCACCGCGCAGGAATTTTCCCCGGTTCCAGCGCAACCAGGTCGATACCGTACGCAAGCGGCTGATCACGACGTAGACGCCCGCGTCCGATCGATCCAGGAAGCGGAAATCGAAATCGCGGGTGACGAAGGTCCTGCCGTCCCAGCGCCAGCCCGAAGGCACCGCTTGCGGCCAAGCGCCATTTTCCATTCCCTCCGCGGAGGAGTAGCCGTAAAGGAAATCGCGGTGGATGGCGAGATTGTTGGACCGCCATTGCGATCCCCGGAAATGCAGGATGTCTTTCAGATCCTTGGGCCGATCCCGGCGCGGGTCCAGGATCAAGGATCCCGATCGGGTGATGACGTCATAGACCCACGGAGCATCGCCGAACCAGAATCGGTGCATGGGGAAGTTGGGGCCCGCATAGGTTTCATGTCTCCCGCCGCCGGTCAGCAGGAAATGCGCGCCCCCCGAATAGATTTCCGTAGGCCGTTCGCGCGAGCCGCTCCCCGCGTAGGCGGAACGGATCTCCGCGCGGTACTCGCCCTGGCGCTCCTGCATGAAACGCAGGATCGGATCGGGGATGCGGTACTTGAGGACCGCGGAGAACAAGGCCATGGAAGAATGGGCCGTATGCGTCTGCCATAAGCCCTTGCGCGTCTCCGCCTTCCAGGCATGCGCGCCGGACTGCAGAGCGAAAAAACTGCAGGCCGCGTCATTTCCGATCAAACTGCTGTCCTCGTACACTTCCGAAGATCGCCGGTAGGGGCCGTAGCGAATGGCATCGAAACTCTGGAAAGCGAAAACCGTAGACAGGTAGTCGAGGAGGCAGCCCGCTCCGTCGGCCACGGCGTCGTCATGGGCGAAGGAATAAAGATTGTCCAAGGCATGGATGGTGAAGCGCTGGTAGATTTGGGCGTTGAATTCGAAGAATCCCTTGCGCATGGCCTTCTGCATGGCCTTGAGCAAAAGGCGCTTCAGCATGCCGCGATCATTGTCGATTCCCACCCCCGCGCTCAGCAGCGAATCGCGCAACGCCCCCATCGGCGGCAACCTCCGCGCGTTCTCCCAAATCATCTGATTCACCAGGTAACGGGTGGACTCGGTCATGAACAGATGATTCTCCGTTTCCGGCACGCTTACCAGGATCACGTCGAAATACGCCTTGGGGGTCTGGCCCCAGGTACGCGCCACGTTCTTGATCAAATGCATCATGGTGGCGTCGGTCAAGAGCAGGGAGTCATCCTGGAAAAGCCCCAGCAGGGAGGAGCAACCCAGCAAGGACATGTCGAAATCGCCCTGATCATACCCGGGCACGGGTAGGCTGGTTCCGATGAATCCCAGCGGACCTATGTTGCCGCCGACCACGTATTTCTGCAAGGCCAATCCCGTGCGGCGACGGATTTCCGGAGGCGATTGGCGCACCAAGGTCAGCAGGGAAATCCATTCCTGCCATACGCGCATTCCGTCATGCTGGCGGTTCCAGGCATGCACGCCGCGATTCTTGTCCACGCGATGCTTCCAGGCCTGCAGGATAACGGGAAGGTTGCGATCCGCCCGGTTGGAAAAAGTATCCGCGGGCTGGAGGACTGGCGGCGGGAGAAGCGCGCCCCCCACGGCAACGGCCGCGTTTCCCGATTCCATATTCACGGCCAATGGGATGGCCCGGGCCGCTCCCAGGCAGGCGGCGAAGCAAAAACCGATGACAAGCGAATGCAGGCGCATACTGGCCGGGCCTTGGGCCCGCGGGATCTCCTCCCGCAGGTCCGTATTCCGGAATCCCTCCACCACTCCATTATATCCGATGCCGGCGGATCCGACCACCTTGGGCGCCCGCAAGCAACGGGAATAAAACACAAATTTTTTTTCTACAATAATCAGCCCCAGGAGGCGGCCTTGATCCCATATCATTTCCATCTCATCTGGATAGGCCGGAATTTCCCTTTCGTGAACCGGTTGGCGGTGGAATCCATCCTGCAAACCAACCCCGGGGCCAAGGTCACCATCCATTACGAGAATCCGCCCGACAACGCGGATTGGCGGGCCCTGCAGGCAAAAGTCGCCTTTCAGGCCATCGATTTGCCTTCGCTTTTGACATTCCTGCCCGCTTCCATGGCCAAGGTCGCTCCCGTGTTGGAGGGCATTTCATCCGGCTATCCGGCCGGGCGCAGCAATATACTCCGCTACCTGATCCTGTATCGGGAAGGCGGCATTTACATCGATTTCGATACCATCACCGTGCGGGATTACCACCCCTTGCTGGCCCATCCCGCCTTCATCGGCGAGGAAACCGTTTTCCGTTACGATGACGATCGCGTCTCCGGCCGTTTCAAACCCGGCATCATCCCCGCGGGAGCCTGTTTCGGCCTCTCCTATTACCTGTCCTACTGGAATTGCAAATACCTGGGGGATGCGGCATTCCTCAATGGCGTGAACCGCGCCTTGATGCGGTATTGGAGCGTACGCAAGCTCAACAATGCCGTGCTGGGCGGCGAAGCCGGCAGCGCATTCTTCGGCCGTGCCATCGCCTTGGTGCCGGACACCGATCCCAAGATCCGCTATGCGCTGGGCCCCATCCTGATGAACCGCACCTGGGCCACGGAAGCGGCCGCGCACATACATCGCTGCAGCGCCGCGCATTTCTATTTCATCCCGCCCAGCCAGACCTATCGTTTCTTCTACGGCCCCGCCCCCGCCTTGCCGGAAGAGGCGTATTCTCTGCATTGGTGCTCCAGCAATCACAAGCGGTTGGCGGCTGGCCTTACCTTGGAAAACCTGGGGCAGCCAGCGGAGAACCCCACCTTGTTCCATAAGCTGGCGCTGGATGTGATCCGCAAGGGGATTTGATCGCGGAGCCGGATCAAGCCGGATCCTCTGGCCCGCTTTAGCTAGCGCAATCTGCGGCCCATAAGGTTGCGACGATGGTCATGTCTTTTCCCCGCCTCAAACCCCATTCGGCCCTGCCAGGAAGAATACCCGGCATCGCTGGATTTGCCCGCCCTGACTTCGCGATGCGACAAAGATGTAGGCGATACGGATAGGACTTGTAAGGTGTCGAAAAGCGCGGGTGCAGGCTCGGCAATCTCGCAAGGCTGGGGCAGGAAAAGGCAGGTCGGCGGAGTTGCAACGAAGATCTGGTATTCGCCTGGAGCCAAGCCCTTGACCGCAAAGCTAGGGCCTCCGGCGCGGATATCGGCGGTGCAAATATCGGCGCCGCTGCTTTCGATGGCGAAGCGGGCGATGATTTTATTGCCCTCGATCACAAGGGAGGGATGGGTAAAGTTGTAGGCGCAAGGATGATAGGAATAGCTCAATATGCTGAGGGTGAAGTCGACATTCGGCTTGACCGATGCGGGTTGGGCGAACCAGCCATACCGGAAAGGATCACCCTCATTGGAAACCGAGAGGGATTCCGCCGCCGCGACAGGCTGAACGGCGATCAGGCAAACCGGTCCATTCGGTTCCTTGGGAATGGCGCAGTCGGGCAATTCATAGACCAGGACCTGATAGTTTCCGGCCTTCAATGCCGGGGCCGAAAAGGTAGGTCCATACGGTCGCATATCCTGGATGCAAACGATACCGGTATTCTGCTCGACTCCGAAACTCAAATGGATGATGCGTTTGTCGGCATCGACTTGTATCGACTGTCCATAGAATGAAGTCTGGCAATTGCCATAGCGCGAGGTCACCACCGCGAAATCGAAGGCCTTTCCGGCCGGGGTTTTCGTCGGGCGCACATGCCAGGCTTCATCGGGCTTGGACTCCTTGTTCGCGGTCAGGCTGCCGATAAGTTCGGGAATGACGGCGATTTTGCACACCGGCCCTTTCGGATCGGTATTGTACGCGCATTCGGGATAGGCCATGGCGTAGACCTTGTATTTTCCGGCCCTGAGCGCGGGCACCTTGAATTCCAAGGTAGGCGGAAGCATGAGAACCACTTTGCAATCAAGAGGCTGCGCGCGCTGCGCATGCACAAAGGAGAGGGTGATGGAACTGTCGTTAGCCGCCGCGCCGATAACCTTGAATTCGGTATTGCAGTCGAAGGCGAGAGGTGAAAGCGTTATGCGAAAATCAGCGCCTGCCGACGTTTCGGTAGGGGCATAGCCATAGGTCGGCATGGTTGTCGCCGCATAGGCCTGGGGGAAGACCAAAATGGCAGCGAAGGCCGCTTGTGCCCAGATCCGGGTATAGCCTGAAAATGAATGTTTTCGAAACTGGATAGGTTGCATGCTTAGCCTCCGTTTTCGAGTTAAGACAAGCTCAACTTGTAGTGTATAAATACATCCTATTCCGAATTATCGCATAGAATATTCCGTTCTACCTCTAATTAGAGATACTTCGTAGTGTAAAAATGTTGATTTCAGCTTAGTTTCGGATTTATGCCAGCACGGAACCCGCCGCTCCGCCCCCACCGGGCATGGCTGTGGCGGTCTCCGATCCCGGCCGAATCCGCGCCAACCCATAAGGAAGCCTCCCCCCGACGCGTCCCCACACGGCGGCCGGATTCTCGCCGCTCCGGCCTGTGATTGCGGACGAGGCGTCCG
The DNA here is from genome assembly GCA_039926685.1 of Fibrobacteria bacterium. Lineage (GTDB taxonomy): Bacteria > Fibrobacterota > Fibrobacteria > UBA11236 > UBA11236 > Chersky-265. The sequence goes on from JBDSWM010000091.1 coordinate 4,597, forward strand.
GGGACGAGGCGTCCGGGGACGAGGCGTCCGGGGACGAGGCGTCCGGGGACGAGGCGTCCGGGGACGAGGCGTCCGGGGACGAGGTCGTCGGCGGATTGAAGATCCCGCGGATGAAATGGGCCAGCTCAGCCGGCGGCGCGTTTTTCCCGCCCGCACTTTTCCTTGCCTTGAGAAAAAACAGGGGAAGTTGGGTCCACACCGCACCGGGACGCGGATAGCCTTTGACGATGAATTTATTCTCGTCCGGACGGATGCTTTCGGGCGAGGTGGATGTGTTATCCCTTTGCAGGAGCACATCGTCCATGACCTGGTATACCTCCTTGCTTTCCTCTGTCAGGCCGCAGTAATCCAGCATCTGGGCCAACACGTAATTGGTGGCAATCCACACGTCCTTCCCCTGATCCGATTCCACTTCCTTGCCATCGGCCGTGCGCTGGGTGGCCCAGCCGTTGGTGACGCGGTTGTTACGATAAATGGTATTCAGGATCATGGTGACCCGGGCCGGATTGAGCAGCTCCTCCGGATCCTCGCCCATGGCTATCCAGGCCCAGAGCCCGTCCAGCTGGTTGGCGAAGACATCGAAGCTCCTATGGGCCCGGAGCGTTTTGAATACGGCCGGACGATCGGCATAGGTTCCGGCCAGGGCCGCCTCGGACCCGGCTTCCCAGAACTTCGCCTGGATGCGGCCCTTCGCCACGTAGCCGTTGCGCTCCAGTTCCGCGTATTCCGCAGAAGCCCGGTCCAGGATTTTCCCCAGCTCGGCGTAAACGTAAGCCTTGTTCACCGGCGGGCTGAGGCGCAAGGAGGCCGCGTCGTTCAGGGCCTCGAACGCGGCCCGGTTGACGGTCCCGGTCTCTTCGTCGATGTACCGGTACCTGGCCAATTGATCGGCGATGGCGCCTGTCCCGGCATTACGGGGAAATACGGCCAATTCGTCCGACCGGAAAACAGGGTCATAGCAAGTCGCGAAGTAGCCGCCCTCGGACCCGTCGGCGCCGCGGGTTTTTACCCACAACGTTTCCGTGGTGGCCTGGGCTTTCGCGAAGCGCGCGGTGAAATCGGCGATCTGGGCGCGGAGTTCGTTCCGCTCGGCTTCGGTCGAGGCCGTTCCCAAGAGCAATTCGGCCATCCTGATCATGGACTTGTATCCGGCCAGCGCCATGCTGGCGCTATAAGAGTCGTACCCGAACAACTTGATGTTGTCGAAGGTGTTCTTGACTTCGCCGGGATTTCCCTCCGGGATGCCGTCGCCGTCGCGATCGAGCGCCACCCAGTAAGCGAACCCCGTGCGCAGGGTCGCCCAATTCCCGGCCACGAAGGCGGGATCATCGGTAAGCTTGGCGTCGCGGGCCACGCGCTGGGCCAGCTTGGGGAAGAGATCCACCCAGTAATTGGTATTGAACCAATCGTACTCGCTGACATTGCCGCGCAGCGGATTGCCCGTTGTCAGCCGGCCCACGTCATGGCTGACGCTGCCCTTGAGTTTTTTCGGGCCGCGGATATGCGTCAGGGACCGGTCGCGATACCCATGCCGACCGTCCCCCACGTCGGCTACATATTCCAGATATTCGAAGCGGGCTGCCCGGGCCGGATCCAAATCCTGGCCGGAGGCGGCGATGACCTTAAGGCCGCGCCATTCCTCGTACTCGGCCCGCATATTGGCATTGGCGGCATGCCAATGGAAATGGGTTTCCGCATCGTCCTGGTCCAGGATCGAGTCGATGAACTTCTGGCAAACGGCTTTCTCTTTGTCCGGGAAAACCATCAGCAGCAATAAGGAATACCAGTCCACGTCCGCGGAGTTGAGGAAAGGATAGTCGAAGCATTCCAGGAACGCGGCCGGGCCCTTATCCGTCCAGATGGCGGCGTTCGCCAACAGGTAGGAGAGCTCGTTGAGAAGCAGGTTGACCACGCGCACGGCGGCGGGACGGTCGTCCGCGTATTCCGGATCCCGGCGCACGGAGGCGAATACCTGCGCTTGGATGGCCCGGGCGCGCCCGATCCAGAGGGCGTGCTCCTGGAGCGCCCATTCCGCCATGGCGATTGCGCGCGCGCCCGTGCGTACAGAGTCGGCTGCTTCGGCAAAGCGGTTCGTGTAGGCCCGCGGGAACGATTTTCCATCCACGTAGGAATGCCGCGGGAAATCCATCACGGTGGTGAAGGGGATTTCCATGCGGGCGCCAGGCGCGAGTTTCACCGTCACGGCGATGGCGGCCCCGCATTCGAAGGTGGCTTCCGGCGTCTTGCGGGCGGAGAAGCGGCCTTGACTGTCGGTGAGCAAATCGGTCTTATAAGCGGCCGTGCGGAAGCCGGACTGCATATCCACCGCGACTCCGGCGAGCTTCGGCACGGCAATGGCCATGCGATCCTGCGACCGTTCGCTTCCCATGACTATGCCCTGGCTGCCGGAGGATTGGAAAGGCTCATGGACATGATCGCGAGTGGCTCCCTGGCTGCCGAAGGCATTATCCTGTTCGGCCCGCAGCTTCTTTTCAGCCAGGTTCACGAGCGAGGGCCTCGGCAGAACCAAGGTCACGGTCCGCTCCTCGTCGCCGGCATTGGCCAGTTCGAATACGTCCACCGTGGCCGGCACGGTCACGTCCATTTCGCTTCCCGCCAGTTCCGGCGAAACGGTGGTCCTTACGATACGCACACCATCCAGCTCATAACGGGAGATCATGAGGGGCGGCGCCAGGGTCACAGAAACCGCTTCATCGGCCAGCGAATCCGGATACGCTTGGGGCTCTTCCCCTCGCTCGTCCTCCTCGTCGCGCCTCAGGTTGGTGAGGAGCCGGACGTCGGTCTTGCCGGCATGGGTGACGCTGATCATGGGGGTCGAGGCGAAACGCATCCGCTTGCCGAAGCGGATCGAGCGTCCGGCATCGAGCAAGTGGTTCACCTGGCCGAAAGGCGAAACGCCCGTGGCCAGGGTGGGCGCGCCCGTCACCACTCCCGTGGGCGGGAAGTCGAGGGTGGCGGAAAGGCCTTGCGCATGCACGCCCATCTTACGGAACAGGTAAATCATCTTGGCCTGGGCTCCGTCCAGAGTATGGAGTTCATCCTGCCTGAGAGGGCCGCGGTCTTGCGCCGCCACGGCCGCGGCCTGGCGGGCCTCGCTGGCCCGAGCCATGCGGGAAAGGAGCGGCGCGGCCGCGGTAGCGCCGATCTTTACGACGATGTCGGCTTCGGTCCGGCCGGCCAATGAGGCCATGGGAACGAATCCGCCGGCCGCGGAAACCCCGTTGACGAGCAAGGCGGAATCGGGCCCTGCACCGCGCTCTACCCGGATTCGGCATGTCACGCCCCGGAAAACGCGGGTCGCGGCATAGCCCGGCCAACCGGCCGGAAGCACCGGATCCACGATCAATCCATCCAAGGCGGGACGGATGCCCAAGATGCTCTTCGTCAGCGCCTGGTTGACCCAGGAAACCGTGCCCGATAGCCAGGGATTGCGCGCCAGGCCGAATTGCGGATGTTCGTCGCTGGCCATGTTCTGAACGAACACGTCCGGCTGGCACTCATAAACGCCCGCGTCCTTCCTGAGCGGCAGGATGCGATCGATGATGCGCACGGCGCGATCGCCGTTGCCGAGCATCGCTTCGGCGATGGCCGCCCAGGGGTTGGGGTGCAAAAACACGCCGCCGTTCTCCTTGAGGCCGGGCGCATAGGTCGAAGCACTGATGCCGGGAAGGGTCGTCTTATAGGCCGGAGTCATGACTTTGATGCCGTGTTCGGTATCGAGCAACTCCTGCACCGACCGCATGGCCCTGACCGCGCGGTCATGCGGGGCGAAGCCCGCGATTATGGCCCATGCCTGGGTGTAGAGGTAGATCCGCCCCTCGTCGTTCTCCTTCGATCCGAATGGCCGGCCGTC
>JBDSWM010000092.1:0-3330 GCA_039926685.1 Fibrobacteria bacterium
TCTGGTACGCGCGAGACATGATGCTCAAGGCCGCGCCGCAAAAGGAAGGCATGGAGGCGTCGTTGGGATTCTTCCGGACCTTGCGGGGCTGGCCCCCGTCCGTGGCGGGCAAGGTGGCCATGTGCACGGAGGTGACCCAGTTCTTATGATCGAGATTACCATCTCCCACCTGGCTATAGAACTCGGTTTCGCTGCGGGTGCAACGGATGAAATAATCGGTGGCGTATTTGGCTTCGTCCAGGAGATCGGGGACGCCGTTGGGCGAGCCCTTGCCGCCTTCCCAGGTGAAATCCCCGCTGGCGCGGTAGCCGGCATAGGCCGCGTCGTAATAATCGTCGAAACCGGCGGGGAATTCAGAGTAGGCTTTGAGGAGCATATAGGCGCTGTAGAATTGGGTTTGCCCGTATTTGACATGGTCGCCGCAATCGTGCCAGCCGCCCGCCAGGCTATAGTCGCCATCCGCGTCCTGGGTGAAATCCTTACCCCCTTTGTGGTCCATGATGAGCCAGTTGGGTCCGGCTCCCGAACGTTGTCCGCCGTAGAACCGCGTGGCCATCCAGAGGGCTTTCTTATAGTCCGCGGCGGTGAAGGCCTGGGCTGGCGCGGGGCGGGGGAGCGTCAGCGCCAACAGAGCGATGCCGGACAAGGCGCGGGCGAAAATGCGGTTCGGGAGGGACATGGAAACCTGGCCTTAAAGGATGGTAATGGATTGTAAAGGATGGGAAGTCGTCGTTTCTTAGTGGCAGGGGAGGGGTCGCGGGTTGGGGCGGATGCGCGGCTTGGGCGGGAATTTCCGGTTCCCGGACCGGGAATTCCCAAATAACATGATTTCACTACTCTTAAAAGGATAGCGAAGGAGAGGAAGATGTTCGCACGCTGCGTGGAGCAAATATATTGGGCCAATGATCTGATCATCGCCTGGCTGCGCGAGCCGGGCAACGCCGATGCCAAGGCCGTGCTCTTGGCCAGCCATATCCTAACTGTGCAAAGCATCTGGATCAAGCGGACTCTGGGCCAGGAATACATCCCGGACGCCTGGCGCTCGCATGCGGTGGAAGCCATGCCCGCGCTGAACGATGCCAACCGCAAGGGCTTCCTGGAGTTGCTCGCCCTGGATGCCACCCAGGAGATCACCTACACCATGCTGGACGGGAAGACGGTGCGGGTTTCCCGCATCGATGACATCCTGATGCATGTGCTTACGCATGGCTTCCATCATGCAGGGCAGATGGCGGCGAACGCCACGGCGCGCGGATTGAAATTCCCGGGCACAGCTTTCATCCAATTCGCCCGATCCTGAGCGTTCCGGGCCGGTAACCTAGAAGTTACTCTGTCATTTCGCCGTGCGCCAATCCGGGCGGCGCACCACGCCTGTCCTGGTGTATTGGATTTCCTGCTTGCCACCGTCGAATTGGAAGGAGGCCTTCCAGATATACGCTCCCTGGCCGGCTTTCTGCCCGCTTTCATCCTTCAAATCCCACACGAGATAACTGACCATGCCGTGCTTTGAGAGCGAGATGCGGTTGGAGTTGTTCAATTCCCCATGATACCCGAAGGCCTGCCGCAACTTCCTTACGAAATTCCCATTGTTGTCATAGATATTTACGTCCACGATGTACTTGCTGTTGGACACCACCTGCACCGTGCTGATTCCCGGGGGAAGAACCGATAGGCCCGCGATTTCGATGCCGACGGGGGCGGCATTCAATGCGGGTATGTCGGGGTTGAAAGTCTGGTTCTCGCTGAAGCCGTAAGGCGGGATCCAGGTGGTGGTATAGCTTCCGGCGCCGTTGCTGGTGGAATAGTCGTTGGCGTCCCCTTTGCGCGGATCATTGGTGACCACGACGAAGCCCGGTTTATCGGCCGTGATTCCCACCACCGGCGGGTAGCCGCGGAAAAGTTCGATTCTGCGGGGCGGATCCTTGCCTTCCAGGGGAATGCCGTATATGGGCGGGATATTGTGCTTCATGTCCGTATAGCTTCCCGCCACATTGAGGTAAACGCAATCCTTGGCGAGCGGAGTGGGGGTTCCCGTGCCGGTCGGGACCAGGAATATGAATGTGCTTGAAGATGCGTCGATGTCCGGTTGGCCCTTGGGCACCAGCGGCAAGGCATTCTGGTAATCGGAGCAGACATTGTTCTGGGATTTGGACCAGACCAGGAGCTTGTTCCAATCCGTGGCCGTGAGCATGCCTTCCGATGTCGTGACGATTATGGTATCCACGTTCAAATCCGAGGCGGAGACCACCTTGGAATTGTCGAAGGGCTTGATGGTGGCCTTGATCAGGATGGGCCCGATGGAATCCTGGATAAGCGGGCGCTGGGATAGGAACACCCCGCCGGCCGGCAATACCCCAACGGGTTGCGCGCCCGTCGGGATGGAAGTCACGCCTTGGGGCCATGGAAATTGGGTGGCGGAGAAGTCCGCTATCACCACCGTATTGCCGCTCGCGATCAGGAAGGACAGGGCCGGCTTGATCTTGTTGGCGAATTGCGGCCCCAACTGATTCCAATAAACGGAGTCGATGGACGCGGGCAGCGCGGCGAGCGGGCGGGTGAAAACGAAAAAGACGATATCCGCGGCGCCGTCCCCGTTGGCGTCCTTGATGTAGGCGGCTTTCACCGGATTGATGGGCGGCGGCAGATCCACGCAGGCCACGCCGAATTGAGTCCCGGGCAGATTGGCATTGGTGGAGGCGTCCGGACCGGTGGTGTTGAGGATGAAGTCGGTGGTGTCCGATTTGAGAGCGCCGCTGTTCAAGTCGATCAGGGCGGTTTTAAGGTTGATGGCATTGTCCCCTTGCGCTTTGAGGCCGACCGGTTTGTCCAGGCTCATGAGCCAATGCCCGTCCGCCTGGCGCGCGAAATCACCTGCCCCGGCGCGGCCCATCTGCGTGGGCGCCACGCTGCTGTTGGTCACCAGCGCGCTGTTCGGCTGGTATTGGCGCAGGATGACGTTCAGGATCTTCTCCACCACCGCTTTCAGGCTGTCCGGGCGCGAAGGCGGTATGAGGAAGAAGATGCCGCCGGTGCGTTTGGACAGATCGCTCAGCTTGGCGGTGTCGGCGGAGGGTTTGCCCATGAAAATCCCGTAAACGGGCGGCATGGCCCCCGGCATTTGCGGATAGGTCGCGCTCAGCACGTCGAGATAGCCGTTCGGGTTGTTGGTGGGCCAGGTGGGTTGTCCGTCGGAAAGGAAGATGATGGCCTTGGAAGGGTTGGGCGCCAGCGTGGGCGTGAGCAGCCATTTCTTGGCCGTGTCCAGCGGATCCCGGTAGTTGGTGTTGTTTGATAATGCCGGGACTATGGCCGCCTTGATGCGGTTGATGT
>JBDSWM010000093.1:0-9078 GCA_039926685.1 Fibrobacteria bacterium
GGGATGTTTTTCCCGTCCAAGCTGGACATGGTGACCCGGGTACCGGCCTTGGTGTTTTCCGGGAGCACCAGGATGCGATCGCCCTTGAATACCAGCCCGGCGCCGGCAGGGTTTGCCCGCGCATGGATGCCGACATTAGAGTTGAGGCTGTCATCCCAACCCTGAGCGGGGGTGGCCGGATAGGCCTCGACCCATTTCGAAAGCAAGGCGATGGCGGGCATATTGGCTTCGAAGGTGCCGACAGGCGGCATCTGATCAGGGAGCGGATCATAGAAGCCGGGAAAGGTATCGCGCGCGATCTGGCGCTGAATGATGGCGGACTTCAACGGATACCCGGGAACAATCAATTCCGCGCCCACCACAAGGGCGTTGTACCCTCTGGGGTTATTGCCCTTATCGGTGACGGGATAGAATTGCGGCAGGAGGGTATCCATGCCGTTAAAGGGCCGGCTGTACTGATGGCGGAAATCGTACAGGGAATCGTTCATGACATGATAATCGGCAAGCCATCGGCACTGGCCGGCAATAGCGTTTGCATTGGCGCGTTCGCCATGGCAACCCGAACAATTGGAGGCAAGGTAGGAGCGCGCGCGCACGTTCACGCTGGCGGTGGAGTCGTCGATGGCGCGCCAGCGCGGCGAATTGGCCCAGCTGGCGGGCTTGGTGCCTGTCAGCACATTCAGCTTGAAAAGCGAATCCAGCTGGTTCACGCCGGGCTTGCCGAGCATGGGCCGGTTCAATTGTGCGGTGAAGAAGCCCAGCACGGAACGGGCATGGGTGGTATCGTTCATGGCGCTGGAATGGCACTGGGAACATTGCTCGGCGGGGAAAGTCCACTTCTTCATTTTGGCCGCCGTGCCCCTGCCTTTCGGATAAACGCGGATGGAATCGTTAACGGAATACTTGCCCACATAGGTGCCCTCCGTCCCGGTGGCGTTCCATCTGTAGGTGAAGCCGTACCAATGGTCCGACTTTTGCATGGTGGCGGTATCGATTACCTCGCGCTTGTTGATCAGGAAGCGCGTTTCCCAGCGGCGGCGCGAGGTGCTGTCGCCGGGGATGGTATCGATGTCGAATTCCTTGATGAATACGGCGCTGTCGGGATAGACCCAATAGTCATTCTTCTCCGAGAAGACGACGGACTTTCCGGGAGGGAGCAGGATCCAGCGCGTCTTGTGCGCATCATCGCTCCACAGCGGGGAGTTGACTTCATAGGGATGCGCCTCCGGGATCAACTTGCCGGTCGCGACGCTGGTAAAGGCGCCGGTGGCGGTCAGTGTGGCCGGTACCTTGCTCGTATCGGCGACATTCCAATATTTGAATGCCGCGGCCGTGTTGGAAACGGCGGCCAAAGCGAAGGCGGCGCAAATCGCCAAAGGAACGAATGGGGATGATGGGCGGGACATGGAGTCTCCAAGGGAACGGGTGAAACAGGACTTCGCAGCGGGCATGGAATTTCTCATACCGCTATTATAACGCCAAAAAAGCTGAAACAGGGGGGGTCTTTGGAAATCATCGCTCTCCATTGGAGTACGCCTTTCAGTTACGCCGATTGAGCTATTTATACAGTTTTTCGCGCAATTTCTTCACGTCTTCATTGCCCAGGTATTCGTCATAGGTCATCGATCTGTCAATACAGCCCTTGGGAGTGAGCTCGATGATGCGCGTGGCGACGGTTTGCACGAATTGGTGATCCTGGGAGGCGAACAATACCGTGCCGGAAAACTCCTTGAGTCCATTGTTCAAGGCCGTGATGGCTTCCAGATCCAGATGCCCGGTGGGCTCGTCCAAAACCAGCACATTGGCCTGCAGCAGCATCATGCGCGCCAGCATGCAGCGCACCTTCTCCCCGCCCGACAGCACGTTCGCGCTTTTCAGGGATTCCTCCCCGGAAAAGAGCATCTTGCCCAGCCAGCCGCGGATGAACTGATCATCCTTTTCCTTCTCCTTGGAATACTGGCGCAGCCAGTCGACCAGGTTCATGTCGGTGTTGAAATAGGCCGCATTGTCGCGGGGGAAGAAGGCCCGCGAGGTGGAACCGCCCCAGCGGAAGACGCCCGCATCGGGCTTGGTCTCCTCCATCAGGATCTTGAACAGGGTGGAGGCGGGGGTGTCGTCGCGGCCCACGAAGGCGATTTTGTCGCCGGCGCGCACGTTCAGCTCGAAGCCCTTGAACAGGGGCTTGCCTTCCACGGACTTGGAGAGGCCCTCGATCTCGAGGATGATCTTGCCGGCTTCCTTTTCGGACTTGAACACGATGAAGGGGTATTGGCGCGTGGAGGGCTTGATGTCGTCCAGCGTGATCTTATCCATCAGCTTGCGGCGCGAGGTGGCCTGTTTGGACTTGGAGGCGTTGGCGGAGAAGCGCTGGATGAAGGTTTGCAGGTCCTTGATCTTGTCTTCTTTTTTCTTGTTCTGGTCGCGCTTCTGGGACAGTGCCAATTGGCTCGATTCGTACCAGAAGGTGTAGTTGCCGGTGTAGGTGGAGATTTTCTGGAAGTCGATGTCGCACACATGCGTGCATACCTTGTCCAGGAAATGGCGATCATGCGAGACCACGATTACCGTGTTCTCGAACTGGTAGAGGAATTCCTCCAGCCAGATCACGGAATCGATATCGAGATTGTTGGTCGGTTCGTCCAATAGCAGGATGCCGGGATTGCCGAACAGCGCCTGGCAGAGCAGCACGCGGACCTTTTCGCCGCCCGTCAGTTCCTTCATCAGCAGGCCGTGCTTCTCTTCGCGCACGCCCAGGCCGCTGAGCATGGAGGCCGCCTCGGACTCGGCGTTCCAGCCGTTGAGGTCGGCGAATTCGCCTTCCAGCTCGGAAGCGCGCACGCCGTCGGCCTCGGAGAAATCCGGCTTGGCGTACAAGGCGTCCTTCTCCTTGATCACGTCATACAGGATCTTATGGCCCATGATGACGGTTTGCAGCACGGTGCTTTCGTCGAACTCGAATTGGTTCTGCTTGAGCACGCCCATGCGGATGCCCGGATCGATATGCACGGATCCGGAATCCGGTTCGATTTCCCCGGACAGGATCTTTAAGAAGGTGGATTTGCCCGCGCCGTTGGCGCCGATGATGCCGTAGCAGTTCCCGGGCGTGAACTTGATGTCCACTTCCTTGAAAAGAACGCGTTTGCCATGGGCCAGGGAGACTTGGTTTGCGCTGATCATAATGCCTTGCTTTTGCTTCTCGCGGTAAGGGCGGTAAGGGCCCTGAGCCGGGCCGGCCGGCCCCAGGATCGCATCCTGGGGGATCTCCCGAAATGGATTAAGGGAGCCAAAATAGCAATCCGACCCCGTCGTTGCCAGGGATAAGGTCCTGGAGGGCAAGGGTTTAAGGCAAGGCCGGTTTCCGGCGTACCTGGCGTCCTTATTTGCGGTCCGCCATGGGGATGTCTCCCGCATCGGGGTGCTCGGTTCCGTCGCATCGGGGCGCCCGGTTCCGTAAAACCGACCCTCATTCCATTTTGTCCAATCCCAATACCGCAGCGGGCCCCTAGTTTCCCCTGCCCCGTCCCTCCCCGTGATTTACATTTAAGCCCGCGGGTTTCTTTCCGCGGGGGTGGACGCCCCTTCATTGTAGTACATGGGAAACGGATGGGCGGCGGGAGCGATGCTCGGCGAACCCCAAAGGAGCAGGCATGGCCGACGGTTACCGGACGGAAACGGATTCGATGGGCGAGGTACAGGTTCCCGATGGCGCGCTATGGGGCGCGCAAACCCAACGGGCCTTGGACAACTTCCAGATCAGCGGCATCCGGTTCCCGCGCGATTTCCTTGGCGCCCTGGGCATGGTGAAATACCTGGCCTGCCAGGTGAACCGCGATTTGGGCCTGCTCGACAGCGCCATGGCCGCCGCCATCTCCCAGGCCGCCATGGAGGTGACCGAGGGGCAATGGGACGATCAATTCCCCTTGGATATTTTCCAAACCGGATCCGGCACGTCCACCAACATGAATGCCAACGAAGTCATCGCGCATCGCGCCACGGAAATCCTGGGCCAGGCTGAAATCCGCCGCGTGCACCCGAACGATCATGTCAATTTGTCACAAAGCAGCAACGACGTTATCCCGTCCTGCATCCATATCGCCGCCCTGGTTTCCCTTGAAAAGGACCTGCTCCCGGCCTTGAACCGCCTGCGCGCGACCCTGGACGACAAAGCCAAGGAATTCCGGGACGTGCTCAAGATAGGCCGGACGCATTTGCAGGATGCCACGCCCGTGAGCCTGGGACAGGAGTTCTCCGGTTACTCCGCCATGGTGGCGTACGGCATCGGCAGGCTGGGCAACGTTCGCTGGCATCTGGGCGAACTGGCCCTGGGCGGCACCGCGGTGGGAACCGGCATCAATGCGCCGCCGGATTTCGCGAAAAAGGTGATCGAAGGCCTGAACGATTTGTCCGGGATGGAATTCCGCGAAGCCGAGAACCATTTCGAAGCGCAAGGCGCGCGCGACGCCGTGGTCGAGACCAGCGGCGCCCTCAAAACCGTGGCCGTCTCGCTCATCAAGATAGCCAACGACATCCGCTGGCTGGGTTCCGGCCCCCGCAACGGTCTGGGCGAAATCCGGTTGCCGGCCGTTCAGCCCGGTTCGTCCATCATGCCAGGTAAGGTCAACCCGGTGCTGGCGGAAGCGCTTCTACAAGCCTGCGTGCAGGTGATCGGCAACGATTCGGCCATCACCTTCGCGGGCGCGTCCGGCAATTTCGAACTCAATGTCATGATGCCCCTCATGGCCCATAACCTGCTCCAGTCCTTGCAGATCATGGCGTCCGCCGTGGCCGCTTTCGAGGAGAAATGCATCCGCGGCATCGAAGCCGACAGCGAGCGCTGCCGCAGCCAAATCGACAGGAGCCTGGCCATGGCCACGTCCCTGGTGCCTAAGATCGGCTACGACAATGCGGCGGCTTTGGCCAAGGAAGCCTATGTCACCGGCAAAACCGTGCGGCAGGTGGCGCAGGAAAGGGGCATCCTGAAAGCGGAAGAATTGCAGAGCCTGCTCGACCCCGCCAAGCTGATCGGGAAAAACTAAGACAACGCCTGGTGCGTTCAGCGCACCATCGGGTCCGTTCAGCGCACCATCAGGAGATCGGGCCGGCCCGCTCCCCGCAAGGGGCGCACCAGGTAGACCCCGGGTTCGATGCGCGGGGACAGGCGGGGATGGCTCCGGGACGCGGTATCCCTGCGCTGCCCGTCGGTGGAGAATATCTCCACACTCTCGGCCCCGTTGAACAAGGCATCCGCCAGGCGCCCGCCCTGCATCGCCGCGAAGATGCGTCCGGACAGGTCCGGTAACTTTGGCGTTACCTTGAGGCCGGTGCTGGCAGGGGTCAGGTCCGGGCTTTCCAGCGAATAAATGATGCCGTTGTCCGGGCCCGCCATATAGATGCGCCCCTCCGCGTCCGTGCCGAAGGTGGAGATGTTGGTAGGCGTGTTGGGCAGCGCCTCCACCGTGGCCAAACCCGTGCCGTTCTTCTTCAAGGCCCAGAATTTCTTGCTGCCGTAGTCGGCGGTGAAATAGGTCCCGTAATACTTGGAAGCGGGATCGCCCCGGAAGACCACACCCCCGATGATGCAGGTGCCGGTGGCATGCGGATAGGAGTAAACCGGCAAGGTCATCTTGCCGTTATTGGTTCCGCTGGGGCCTTCCATGACCTTCCATCCATAATTGCCTCCCAAGGTGATCAAGTCCACCTCTTCCGTGGCGTCCTGGCCCACGTCCCCCGCCCACAGGTCGCCGGTAAGCGGATCGAAACTCCATTTCCAGGGATTGCGCATTCCGATGGCGTAGATTTCCCCCCGGCCGCCGCCCGCGGCGTAAGGGTTGTCGGAAGGGATGCCGTATTCCAGGCCGGTATCCTTCTTGTCCACGTCGATGCGCAGGAATTTGGCCAACAGCACGTTGGTGTTCTGTCCGTTGCCGTCCGGATCGCCTCCGCTGCCGCCGTCGCCGATGCCGAAATACAGGTATCCGTCCTTGGGACCGAAGGCGAGGGTGCCGCCGTTATGGTTGCTGTATTTGTCCGTGATCTTGATGAGGGTCCTGGGCGGGGTGGAGGATTCCTTCATGCCGCTGGAGTCGGCGACGCGCTCTTCCACGATGTTGAACAGCGAATTGCCGGAAGGATCATAGCTCACGTAGAACTTGCGGTTGCTGGCGAAATCGGGATGGAAGGCGATGCCGAGGAAACCCATCTCGTTGTTTTGATTGACCGAGATGCTGGCCAGGGTATCCTTGACCCAGGCGTTGTCCTTCCGGGAGACCACCAAGGCCAGACCCTGATGCGCTTCCAGCACCACATAGGTCTGGGCTTTGCCGGGGTAGGATCCAAAAAAAACGGGCCTGTCGAACTTGGTTCCCGAGAATGCGTCCTTGAACGTGATTTCGGCGGAAGCGGTCCCGGCCAGCAGCGCAAAGGCGCCGGCCAATCCCGCGAAAACGTTTGCCTTGGAAATCTTTTGGATGATCATGTTCCCCATTTCGCCCCCCGAGATGCGGCCGCCCGCTTTGCCATACCGACGCCAATTCCCGGCACCAAATGCCGGATGGTGCCGATTATAAGATAACGATTACGGGGCTACCTGGATTAAGAATCTAGGCGGGCGGCCCGGTGAAAAATGCCCGCAATCCCCGCAAAAGCCAATAGCCTTCCAGTTTCGCGGCCTTGAGCAAGGCCTGGGCGGTGAACCTGAAAGGCGAGACGCCCCCGAATACGGCCGCGATGGCGAACAACTCCCGATGCGTGAAGGCGGGACGATTGCAGAAGGCGTAGATGGGTTCCCATTCCCGGGGCATGAATTTGGCCTTGAAGCGCTCGAGACCGCGAAAATTGTAGAAGCGGCCTCCGTGCAAACGCAGCCAACGGAACAGCAATGCCAGCCACCAGGGTCCTTGCGCGCGGCGGTCCTGCGCCAACCCGGACAGGGGCGAAAGCCCCAAGGTGAAATATTCCAGTCCTTCACGGCCGGCGGAGCGGAACGCCGCATCCACCATCAGTTCGGCTGTTCCGTTGGGCGCCGCGCGCGCGCGCACTATCTGCTCTATCAGCCAGCCCTTGCGCACGGGAACGGGGGAAGCCACCAGGAAGGCGATGGGGGCGCCCTGCCGCTCCGCGACGAAGACGCGCCGGTCCCATAATCGCCCCAGGGTTTGCGGCTCCACCAGGAAATGCATGGAGGGCATGCGCCGGCGCGCCAGCCAGTCCTCCAGGCAACGCCGCAATTCCGGGCTGGCCGAGGCCCGCTCCGCGGTCCATTCCCCCACCGTAACACCTTTGTTACGGGCGCGGGACAGTTGCGCCCGCAAGGAAGGCCGTCCCGAGAGGATGCCCGGCCAGGCGGAAGGATCCCAGGCGGGCTGCGCGCCCAATCGGACGCCGGCATGATCGGCCCTGCCTTCCAAGGCGCTTTCCAGGCGGGAACCGGCCGCGAAATAGCACACCGTCAGGCCCAAGCGCGCGGACTCGGCTTCGAAGCGGGCGGCCACGGCGGCCAGATCGCCGGGAGCGCAGATGGGGGCTCCCGCCACCACCCGCACCCGGCCCCAGTCCGCATAGCCCACTACGGCATCGCCCGTTTTCGGAAACCACAGGCTTATGCCTGGATTGAGTATCTGGTATGCCGTGGCGATCCACCCGTGCCGCAAGACCAGCTCCCGGGCCCGGGCCAATTCGCCCTCGGCCGACAACGCGCCCCTCGTATCAATTGAGCCGGCGTCGGGTACGCCTGACTTATTCCCCGTTTCCCCGGGATCGCGCCCATGCATGCCTGGATCTCCCTCCGCTTCCCCGAAAAGCATAGGATCTTCCCCTCGGCCCCGGCTAGGCGGAAATATCCCCATGGACAATAATCGTTATAACGAATATATTGTTCCCATGGCCCGAGATATACAGACCGAAATCAAGCAGCGCAAACCGTTCACTTGCAGGGAAGAAGAGCTGATGCTCAACATCCTGCGCACCGCCGATAAATTGCAGCGACGGGTGAGCGAGTTGCTTAAAAACGCCGAGCTTTCCGGCACCCAATATAACGTGTTGCGCATCCTGCGCGGGGCCGGGGCGGAAGGCATGGCCTGCGGGGAGATAAGCGATCGCATGGTGACGCGCGATCCGGACATCACCCGGCTTTTGGACAGGCTGGAAAAGCGCAATCTGGTGGGACGCAATCGCGACAAGGAAGATCGGCGCGTGGTGACGGCGCGTATCCTGCCGGGCGGGCTGGATTTACTCAAGAAGCTCGACGAACCCGTCACACAGATGCATAAGGCGCAGCTGGGCCATCTGGAACCCAAGCAGCAGGAAACCCTGATACGTCTGTTGGAAACGGCGCGGGAGAAACTCTCATGATCAAGGTACGCAAAGCGGAGCAACGGGGCGCCTTCGATTTCGGATGGCTCGACACCCGCCATACCTTTTCCTTCGGCGAATATAACGACCCCGGGCACATGGGCTTCCGCTCCTTGCGCGTCCTGAACGAGGACCGGGTGCGGGCGGGGCAGGGTTTCGGAGCCCATGGGCACCGCGACATGGAGATCCTGACCTATGTGCTGGAAGGGGCCCTGGAGCACAAGGACAGCACTGGCACGCACGGGATCATCAAGCCCGGCGACGCCCAGCGCATGAGCGCCGGTTCCGGCATACGCCATAGCGAGGCCAACGCCAGCGCCTCCGATCCCGTGCATTTCCTGCAGATTTGGATCCTGCCCGCGGAGAAAGGCATTCCGCCCGGTTATGAGCAGAAGCATTTCCCGGTCCAGGATCGCCGCAATCGCGCGCGCGTCATCGCCTCCCCGGACGGCCGGGAAGGATCAGTGCGGCTGCGCCAGGACGCCGTGATCCATTCCGTATTGCTGGACGCGAAGAGCGCGGAAGGCGGCGGCCGAGCGGAGGTAACCTTCACGATCCTTGCAGGGCGCGGAATCTGGGTGCAGGTGGCCAAAGGCAAGGTCGAACTGGGACGTGGATTCAGCGCCGACCAAGGCGGCATGGAAATCGCCGGTGAATGGACGGCGCTCGCGGCTGGGGATGGTGCCGCCCTGGAAGGCGAAACGCGCCTGGCGCTCCGTTCCGATTCGG
>JBDSWM010000094.1:0-14004 GCA_039926685.1 Fibrobacteria bacterium
CGTGAAAATCGGCCCCACTTCGCGGACCACCACCAGCACCATCACGTTGCCGAAATAATCGCCGGCGCCGATCTTGGGCATCACCGTGGCGGCCTGCAAAATGGTGGCGCTGCCGATCACCAGGGCCAGGAAGGCCACCAGCGGGATGGCCTCCACGCCGGTGAAATAAATCTGGGTGATGAGCTGATCCAGACCTTGCTTGCGGTTGCCCGCTTTACGCACGGCGCACCATGAGGCTTGCAGCCCCAATTCCATCAATTGGCCTACGTAGGATCGGCGCGATCGCAGCCCAATCCAATTCAAGATGCGGGTCATCTGGACACATTCTACACCCTGACCGAGGGTTTTTGAAACGTTTGCGAAGGGGCGAAAAAACGATTGATCAGGCCCGGATTTCCGGGATGCCAAGCCCTATTCAAGGGGTATTTGAGGACTGGCTGAGGAGTTTGAGGAAATCCCGGATGCTTGGGCCGGCCTGACCGGGGCGAATCCGGTTATATCCGCGCGCATATTTAGGCGGAACTTTTCCGCGCCATTCCAGCGGGGGTTTCGGAGGGAGGGAGCTACGCGCCCGCTTGCTTAAGCGGTACGGGCGGATGCGAGCACGATTTGGATTTGCTCCAACACCTCGTCGCGGCCGGTTTTCTTGTCCGCGCTGGTCAACAGCGGCGGATCAGGAAGTTTATAGCGCTTGGTTATTTCCGCCAGGGCCGTGCGGGTATGCTCCTTGTTCAGCTTGTCGCCTTTGGTCGCAATCACCAGCAAGGGCATCTCGAATTCCCCCAGCCAGTCCATTGCCTCCCCGTCCACCTTGCTGTCGGTCATGCGGATATCGACCAGGTAAAGCAGGCCCGCCAGGCGTTTGCAAGTGCGGAAGTAGGTCTCGATGGCTTCCTCCATGCGATGCTTTTCCTCCCGCCCCACCTTGGCGTAGCCGAAGCCCGGGATGTCCACCAGGTAGAAGGCGGGGATGGGGGCGTCGCTGGAGGTCGCGGAGGGAACAAAGGCGGCGGAAGTGGCGGAGGTCACGCCTTTGTTGATGAGGAAGAAATTGATCAGGCGGGTCTTGCCGGGCACCTGGCTTGTCTTCACCAATCCCTTCCGCTGCACGAGCATGTTCAGCAAGGAGGATTTACCCACGTTGGAACGTCCCGCCACGGCTATATGCGGTATGCCGTCCTGGGGGAAATCCCCGGAACCTTGCGCGGACTTGAAGAACTCGGCGGATTTTATCAGCATGATGATGGTTGCGGAACGGCGTGTTCGGAAACGGATCGCGAACGGAAAGCGGGGGCCGTACGGCCGGGCCGGACGGTGGGGCCGTTCGCGCGATCGTTCAGCTCACTTCGACCCGGCTCTCCAAGGCGCGTTGTACGGTGAGTTCATCTACGTATTCCAGTTCCGAGCCCACCGGGATGCCGCGGGCCAAGCGGGAAATCCGGACGGGCGTCCCGTGCAGCCTTTGCGCGATGAAGGACGCGGTGGCTTCCCCTTCCGCATTCGTGTTCAGGGCGAGTATCAATTCCACCCCCGCCACGCTGCGCTCCCATAATTTGGCGATATTGAGATCGCCGGGCCCTATGCCGTCCAAGGGGGAAATGCTTCCCCCCAGCACATGGTAAACGCCGGCATAGCTTCCGGACCTCTCGAAGGCGAGGATATCGCCGGGCTTTTCCACCACGCAGATCAGGTTCCGCTGGCGGCGCTCGTTGCCGCAAATACGGCACAATTCCTTCTCGGTGTAATTTCCGCAACTGACGCAGGCATGGATGCGCGCCTTCGCCTCGGTCAGGGAACGCGCCAGTTCCCTGACCGAGGCTTCATTCTGGGCCAGAAGATGATAAGCCAGGCGTTGGGCGGTTTTACGTCCGATGGAGGGCAAACCGGCCAACTGGCCGATCAGGTTCTCGATGATGCTTTCCTTCGGTTCCGAATCCATCGCAACAAAGTACTTATTATCCCAACTCTGTTTTTTCCGGACGGTGAATTTGTTAAATTCCTACCCGTTTCAGACGCTGACCGATTGTTGGAGGTTGCCAGTTACCAGACTTATGTGCGCTTGCAAGGTAAATCCCCGCCCCCGCATCCCAACCCTGTTCTTAGGCCTGGCTTTGCTCGGTGCCCCGGCGGCTCCCGGCTCGCGCGTTTCCGCCCAAACTCCCCAAACGACCATCGCACCCATGGATAGCGGGACCGGTCCGGCCCGGGATCCGTTCCTGGCTCCGGCGCCCATCGCCCCGGACTCCAACGCGAGCGTCCCGGCCCAACCGCAATCGCCCCGCGAGGCCGTTAAGCTTTCCACTCAAGGGTCCTTTTCGCTTGCCAACCCGCAAGTCGGGGATTCCCTGGATTATACGGTGGCGGTGGAGTGGGAGGACACGGGCATTCCCGTATTCGTCCTGGCTCCGGACAGCCTGGATTTCCCCGGGTTCAAGCTCATCGGCCAGGCCACGGTCCATAAAAAACTGGCCGCGGGAGCTTCGGTCAGGAACCATACCGAATTCATCTTCCGCTTGCGGGCCATGACGCAAGGCACCGGCAAGGCTTCCGCCATGAAGGTGCGCTACCTGACCGGGCTTTCCAAACAGGAAGAAGCCTTGTTCATACCCACCGCGCTTACGGATATAGGCGCAGCGCCCGCCCATTTGCTGGACATGCTTTGGTTCAAGCTTCTGCTCTGGCTGCTGGGGCTCGGCCTAGCCGTCGCGGCGGCGTACGCGGCTTTCCGCTGGAGCCTTAAGCGAAAGGCGGCCAAGGTGCGCGTGCGGGCGGACCTGAGGCCGGAAGCCGCGGCCCTAAAGCAGCGCCTGCGCAGCGCTCAGAATTCCCCGGACGCCAGCAAGGCGATATTGTCGGAGATGGAATCGCTGGCCATGCGCTTTCTCAAGGATGAATTGGCCGGGAACGGCGACGCGAACTTACGTGCGGCCGGGCGGACTGGCGGTCAGGAAAAAGACGCGGCCGGCGCGGCACTCCGTTTCGACCCTTTATTGGATCGCTATCTGGCCCGCACGGGAGCCGGGATCGCTCCGTCCGCGGAAGGCGGCGCGGCGGATTGGGCCAAGTTGCGGGACTTGTTCCGTCACGCCCGCTTCGCCGGCGGATACAAAGAACCCCATGAATTGCAGGACGCTTTTCGGACTTTCAGGAAATGCCTTAAGCTGACGGGAGACGATGATCATGAATAGCGCGACCAAGGTGGACATCCAAGCCATTACGGAAAAAGTGAAGCGGGAAGGCGCCTTCATCCAGAAGATCCTGGACGAAGTGGGCCGCACCGTCATCGGCCAGAAGAACATGCTGGAAAAGCTGCTCATAGGCCTGCTCGCGGATGGCCACGTGCTGCTGGAAGGCGTGCCCGGCCTGGCCAAGACCACGGCGGTAAAGGCGCTGGCCAACGCCATCAATTGCGCTTTCAACCGCATCCAGTTCACCCCCGATCTGCTGCCCGCGGATCTGATCGGCACCTTGATTTTCAATCCCAAGACCGGCGACTTCCACGTGAAACGCGGCCCCATCTTCGCCAACATCATCCTGGCGGATGAAATCAACCGCGCCCCCTCCAAGGTGCAGTCGGCGCTGCTTGAGGCCATGCAGGAGAAACAGGTCACCATCGGCGACACCACCTACGCCCTCCCGCCGCTGTTCCTGGTGATGGCCACGCAGAATCCCGTGGAACAGGAAGGCACCTATCCGCTGCCGGAAGCCCAGGTCGATCGCTTCATGCTCAAGGTCACCTTGACCTACCCCACCAAAGAAGAGGAGAAAGCCATCGTGAACATGGTGTCCGGCAAGGGCCTGCACACCGTGGAAAAGATGGCCACCGAAGAAGACATCCTGCGTGCCCGCCATACCGTGGGCGAGGTGTTCATGGACGATAAGATCATGGATTATATCATCAACTTGGTGGCCGCGACGCGCGATCCGCTCGGGCACGGCATCAAGGACGTGGCGGGCCTGATCGAGTACGGCGCCTCGCCGCGCACGAGCATCAGCCTGGCGAAAGCCTCCAAGGCGCATGCCCTCATCCGCGGGCGCGGCTACGTTACCCCCGAGGACGTGAAATCCATCGGAATGGAAGTGATGAAGCACCGCCTGATCCTCAGCTACGAGGCCGAAGCCGAAGAAGTGAAGGCGGAAAACGTGGTTCAGAGGATTTTCGATTCGATCGAGGTTCCGTAAAGAAAAGTACTGGGACTAGGGGTTAGGGATTAGGGACTAGGGAAGAACAGGAAGACGAAGCCTTCTTCACCCTAAACCCTAATCCCCAGCCCCTAACCCCTACAAAGAACAGAAACCTAGAATGATTCCCAAAGAAGTCTTAAAAAAAGTCCACCAAATAGAGATCCGCACCACCGGCATCGTGAACTCGGTGTTGTCGGGAGCGTATACCTCTTCCTTCAAGGGCCAGGGGATGGAGTTCGCCGAGGTGCGCGAATACGTGCCCGGGGACGAAATCCGTTCCATCGACTGGAACGTCACGGCCCGCCACGGCGCGCCCTATATCAAGAAATTCGTGGAAGAACGCGAGCTCACGGTCATCCTGGTGGTAGACGCCAGTTCCTCGGGTGAGTTCGGCAGCCAATCGGAGATGAAGGGCGAAGTGATGGCGACCATCAGCGCTCTGTTGGCGTTTTCCGCCACCAAGAACAATGATCGCGTGGGCCTGCTCATCTTCACCTCCCAGGTGGAAATGTTCATCCCGCCCAAGAAGGGGCGCAAGCACGTGTTGCGCGTCATCCGCGAGCTGCTGTATTTCAAGCCTAAGGAAAGAGGCACCAACCTGTCCCTGGCCCTGGAATATCTGAACCGAATCCTGACCCGCCGGGCGGTGGTGTTCGTGGTGTCCGATTTCGCCACCGGTGATTTCGAGAAGCCCATCAAGTTGCTGGCGCGCCGTCATGAAGGCGTGGCCATCACGGTATGGGATCCGCGCGAACGGGAGATCCCGGACGTGGGCTTCATCGAATTGGAAGACGCGGAAACCGGCGAGATCATCCTGGTGGACACCAGCGACGAGGAGTTCCGCAAAACCTTCAAGAAGGAAGCCCAGAAGGAAAGCTCCCAGCTGAAACGCCTGTTCCGCAAATTGCAGATCGATTTCGTGGAAGTGGTGATCCAGCCCAAGTATGACGATACCATTCATCCGTTGTTGGAGTACTTCCGCAAGCGCGCGGCCAAGATTCGTTGAAGGCGATCGGATAGAGTTCAAAGTGCAAAAGCCAAAGTGCAAAGTTCAAATTTTTAAGATCAAGATGAAATCAAAGAAACAAACCCAATCCAGTCATAGCTCCATCTCCAGGGGTGATCCTTCATCCATTTTGCATTTTGCACTTTGCACTTTGACTTTTGCGATTTTCCTTCTCACTGGTTGCGACTCCTCACGCTCCGCATTCACTCGCGGGCAATATCGCGCCGCCGCGACGGCGCTTTTCGAGCGGCAGCTCTTCCGCGAAGCCATAGACATGTACCAGGAGTACTTGGAATCCCCCGTCATCGATCCGGAGGATGTAGCCAATGTGCTGTACCAAATGGGAGTCATCTACCAGGAGAACCTCTCCGATCCCAAGGGCGCGCTGGCCAAGTATGCCGTTGTCAAGGCCCTGTATCCGGACAAGACCTTCGAAAACCAATTGGGCAAGCGCATGGTGGCCTGCCTGGAGAACCTCGGCCGCAGCGTGGACGCGACCCAGGCGCGCTCCCGGCTCACCGACCTCAACCCCGACACCAGCAAGGTGGCGGGGAGCGGAACAGTGGTTGCGGATCTGGACGGGCGCAAGATCACCTTGGGGGAAATCGCGGCCATGGTCGGCAAATTGCCGGACGCGCCATTGGAACTCAACCAGCTGGTGCGCGAATACGTGGCGCAAATCCTCATCGCCGATGCCGCGCGCCGAAAGGGCCTGGCGGACAAACCGGATATCAAGCAACGCATCGGCCAGGCCGAGAATCAGATTCTGACCCAGGCGGGCCTGATGGAGGAAATCAAGATCCAGCCTCCCAGCGGGAACGACATCAAGTATTACTTCGAAGCCAATAAGGCGCGCTACTTGCAAGGAGCGGATTCGAATGCGGGTTTCGAGAAGTTGGCTCCGCGCGTGCAGGCCGATTGGGCGCGCGAGAAACAAGGCGCCGAATACCAGAAATACGTGGAACGCCTGCTGCAAACCGCAAAGGTGCAATTCTTCAGCACAGGAACGGGTCAGGCGAAATGACCGCGACCACCCTGGATAGTTCTAGAATCGACAACGCCAAGAGCGCGGGACAATCCGGATCGCTGGATATTTCCTCCCAGGTCGATCGATCCGAAATCACCATCGGCGATCGCATCCAGTACGAAATCAAGGTGGTCTTCCCCGCCGACGGCAGACTGGTGCTGCCTTCCGTGCTCGGCAACCTGGGTTCCTTCGAGGTCAAGGATTACCAGGCCGCCGAACCCAAGGATGCCGGCCAGCTCAAGATCCAGACCTGGCATTTCGATCTTTCCACCTATACCGTGGGAAAATACACCATCCCGCCCCAGTTGATCGAATACCGGCACGGCGCGGACACCAGCGCCGCCGTCTATTATACCCAGCCCATCGAGATCAATGTCGTGCGCACTTCGCCGGAAACGGTGAAGGACATCGCCGACATCGCGTCCCTGGCCGAGGTCAAATCCGGCCCGCCCTGGCTGGCATACGGATTGGGCGCCCTGGTGGTTTTGATCGCCGCTTTCCTTTTATGGAGGCGGTTCCGCCGCCCTTCCACCGCGAAGGCCGCAAAACCGGCTCCGCCGCCTTTCGAAGAGGCAATGGCCAAATTGTCCGGGTTGAAGGATTTGTCCCTCATCCGCCAGAACCAGGCGGGGGAATTCTGCTTCCGGCTCTCCGAGGCCCTGCGCCGCTATCTCGATCGCCGCTATGGGATGGATTCCCTGGAGTCGACAACCTCCGAGTTCCTGGAAAAAGCCCGTACCTTGCCGGTTACCCAGGCGCAGAAGCAATGGCTGGGGGAATTCTGTTCGGCCACGGATTTGATCAAGTTCGCCAATGCACCCTTGCTGGAAAGCGACGCGGCCGGCCTGATCGCCAAGACGGAGGAATTCCTGCGCCAGACCCGGCCCAAGGAAACGGAAGTGGGCTCAGGAGCACAGGGCTCCGGCGACGCGGCGCCATTGGCGCGGAAAAAGCCGTTGAAAGGCAAAAGCGCGCCGCCCAATGTGGCCGCCAATGCCGCGGCCGTCAAGGCCAAGCAGGGCACCGGAAAACACAGCGGTGCGGTTGGCGGGGCAAGCGAGCTAGGCAACAAAGGTAAGGGCGTAGGCCCCGGTTATACCCAGGGTGGCCATGGCCATGAGCCGGAAAAACCCAGGCCCGGTTCTCCGCGGCCGGGCGGACCCAAACCCGGAGGGCCCGGAAGCGAAGGCGGCGGCGGAGGGTGGACCGCATGAGCCTCCCGCATTTCCAGAATCCCTATTTCCTGGCGGGCTTGATCGTGGTGCCGTTCCTGGCATGGGATTATTTCCGCAAGAACCAGCGCCGCAAGGCGAGCATCCGTTTTCCTTCCCTGGCCATCATCAAACGGGTGCCGCATAGCCTGGCCTACCGCGCCCGCCATATGCTGCTGGCGTTGCGGCTGTTGGCCATATCCCTGATGTGCATAGCCCTGGCACGGCCGCAATACGGGGAAGCCATCGAGGACGTGACCACCAACGGCATCGATATCATGCTGGCCCTGGATATCTCCGGATCGATGCGCACCATGGATCTCAAGCCCCAGAACCGCCTCTTCGTGGCCAAGCAGGTCATCGAGAATTTCGTGATGGGGCGCAGCCATGATCGCATAGGCCTGGTAATCTTCTCCGGGAAGAGCTTCACGCAATGCCCGCTGACTTTGGACTACGGGATCCTGGTGCAATTCCTGCGGCAGGTGAATTTCGGCATGGTCGAGGACGGGACCGCCATCGGCACCGCTTTGCTGAACTCCACCAACCGCCTGCGGGTATCCGGCGCCAAGAGCAAGGTCATCATCCTGCTGACGGACGGGGCCAACAACTCCGGCGAAGTGGACCCGGTCACGGCTGCCAAGGCGGCCAAGGCGTTGGGCATCAAGATCTACGCCATCGGCGTCGGCAAGGAGGGCGAGCAGCCGATGGAGATCGAGGATCCCATGTTCGGCACGCGCATCGTGAGCGTGAAAACAGATGTTGACCTTCCCATGCTGCAAACCATTGCCGGCCTCACGGGAGGCCGATGGTACCGCGCCCAGGACGCCAAGGCCCTGGAGGGAATCTATGCCGACATCGACAAGCTTGAGAAGACCGAGGTCAAAACCACCAGCTATTACCGCTACCATGAACTGTTCCGCAACCTGCTCATCATCGCCCTGCTCATCCTCCTCCTGGAGACGGCATTGGCCAACACGAGGTTCATGAAAATCCCATGAGATTCGCCTCGCCGCAAATGTTCTGGCTGTTCTGGTCCGTGCCCCTGCTGGCCGGATTCTTCATCTATGCCTACCGCAAAAAAGGGCGTACCTTGGCCCGCTTCGCCAATGTGGAAATGCTCAAGCGCATGACTGACGGCATTTCGCGCCGCCGCCAGGCATTCAAGGCGCTATTGCTGCTGCTGGTGGCCGCCTTCTCCGTGCTTTCCCTGGCCAGGCCGCAATTCGGCACCAAGCTGGAGTTGATGCGCCGCAAAGGGCTGGACATAGTGGTGGCCCAGGATGTGTCGCTTTCAATGTACGCCGAGGATATCAAGCCCAACCGCATGATCCGCGCCAAGCAGGAGATCGGCAAGTTCGTGGACCGGTTGGCGGGAGACCGCGTGGCCTTGGTCGCCTTCGCGGGCGAAGCCTTCCTGCAATGCCCCTTGACCATGGACTACGGCGCCTTCAAGATTTTCCTGGACGTGCTGGGACCGGATTTGATCCAGACGCCGGGCACGAATATCGCCGGGGCCATCGAGACCTCCTTGAAGGCATTCGATCCCAAGGATCGGAAATACCGCGTGCTGGTGCTGCTTACCGACGGCGAGGATCATAGCGGCCGCGCGGAAAAGATGGCCGAGGAGGCCGCGAAAATGGGGGTAGCCATCTACACCGTCGGCATCGGCCTGCCCTCCGGGGTACCCATCCCCCTCAAGGACGAGCAAGGCAACGTGACCTATAAGAAGAACCGCCAAGGCGACATCGTCACCACGCGTATGGACGAAGTGCTCTTGCAGAAGATCGCCTTGGCGACCAACGGCAAATACTACCATGCGGAACCGGGGCGCTTCGAATTGGAGGACGTGCTCAAGGAGATCGGGAAGATGGAGAAGCGCGAACTGGAATCCGAGCGCATGAGCCAATACGAGGATCGCTTCCAAATCCCCCTCGCCATCGCCTTGTTCCTGCTCATCGCGGAAATGCTGGTTTCCGATCGCCGCAAGCGCCGCAAGGAATGGGAGGGCCGGTTCACATGAACAGGTTTTACGCGCTGCTCACGCTGCTCATAATGGCGGCGGCCTGTATGCGGGCCGCGCAAGCGCAAATCACGCTCAATCCCTCCCGCACCGTGGGGCAGAGCGCCCCGGCCGGTGCGCAAGGCGCACCGGAAGCGGTCGATCCGGCGCAGCCGAACGGCGAGGATGCGTCCGAAAAGCAGGCCCCGGGCGAAGACTTGCTGTCCCGCTATGATAAATCCTCCGGCGGCAAACCCCGCTGGGTTTCCAAGCTTCTCAGCCTGCTCGGCTCCGGAGGCGCGCCGGTAAAGCAGGCGGATAAAGCCTATGCCGATGGCGACTATGACAAGGCCATCCAGAAATATGCCGAGGCCCAGCTCGACAACCCCGAATCCCAGGCGCTGGCATACAATTCCGGCAATGCCCAGTACCGGAAAAAGAAATACGATGAGGCTATCGTCGCTTATAAGAAGGCTCTGGCCGGGGACGATGCTGGGCTAGCCTCGGCATCTTATTACAACCTGGGGAACGCGCATTTCCGCAAGGGCGAGTTCTCCATCCAAAGCGGGAAGCAAGAGGGCATCGAGGATTATCGCGAGGCCATGGCCATGTACAAGAAATCCCTGGAGATCCGCCCCGATAACAAGAACGCCAAGCGCAATATCGAAGTGGTGCAGGCGCGCATCAAGGAGTTACTGGAGAAGCAGAAGCAGGATCCCAAGCAGCAAGGCGATCAGCAGAAGCAGCCCGAACCCAGCGCCCAGGCCAAGGCCGTGCTGGCGCGGGCCATGCACTTGGTGGAGGAACGCCGATACGGGGAGGCCAAGGCCCTTTTGGAAGACATCATCCAGAAGGATCGCACAGCGGCGCCCTACCAATCCCATGTGCAACGCATCGACGACGTGCTCAAGATCCTGCGCGGGGAAACCCCCACCCCGCCGCAAAGCCAGGATCCGCGCGCGTCCCAACCCGGCGTGGGCGTGATATGAAACCGATGGAACCCTCCCGACCCATGCGGTGGCCCGTCGCGTTCGCCAAGGCCTTGGCCGCCCTCGCCCTGGCCGCGTTCGGCGCTTCCGCCGCCTCCAAGTCCGCCGAGGATTATCTGCATGCAGGGGCCGCCAAATACATCCAGAGCCGCCTGCAGGAAGCCGGCGTGGAGGTGGAGGAAGGGCTGCGCCATTACCCCAATGACGCCAGGCTGAAAACCCTGGCCGATCAATTGAAGAAGATGAAAGATCAGCAGAAAAAGGATCAAGGCGGCCAAAGCTCCCAAGGGGGCGACCAGAACCAGGACAAAAAGGACAAACAGGATTCCGCCAAGGGCGATCAGAACGGGAAAAAGGATCCGCAGGATAAGAAAAAAGACGAGAAGGAGCAAAAGGACAAAGACCAGGGAAAAGACAAAGAGGACGGCAAAGACAAGGACAAGGACGGCGCCGGCCAGGACGGGAAGGATCAACCCCCGCCTCCCGAACCGGGAAAAGACGATAGCGCCGGGCAAGCGGCCGCGCCCGCCAAGCCGGGCCAAATGAGCAAGGACGAAGCGGAACGATTGCTAAATTCCTATCAGGACGACGAAAAGCGGGAGCAGAAGCAGATGCAGAAACGCACTCGCAATCCCGCGGAAGTCGAGGAAGATTGGTAGGCCTGAGCGGTGAGGGGATAGAGTCCAAAGTGCAAAGTGCAAAATGCAAAATTCAAAGTTCGGGAGGAAGACGCGAGGCCATGCGGAGTGCCGGCTTCCGGTTTTCCATTTTGCATTTTGCACTTTGCACTTTGACTTTTGCATTTTCCCAAGCGCGCGCCGAGATCTCCGCCGAGGCGTCCATCTCCTCGACCCAGGTGGGCACGGGCGAGCCGTTCCAATTGACCGTGCAAGTAACCTCGGATGAAAGGGCGGAGGGCCTGCCCTGGCCGCAGGTGGAAGGGTTGGATAAGTTCACCGTGGCCAAGAACACGGGTACTTCGCAAAGCTCCCAGACCAGCATCGTCAACGGGAAAATCTCCAGCCGCAGCTATTATGTCACCAATTTCGTTTATTCGCTTACCGCTTCCAAACCGGGCGTATTCCAGGTGGGCCCCATCCGCTATGCCTATAAGGCCTACGAAAAAAACCTGGGCAGCGCGAATATCACCGTGGTCAAGCAGGAAGCCGGCCTCACCAGCATCCCCACCCTGTCCAAGCATTCCGCTTTCATCGGCGAGCAATTGCTTTACAATCTCCGCATCATCCCTTCCCCTGGCGTGCAGCAAATCAACCTGCCGCCGGATTTGCAGAAACTGATCGGGGAGAAATTCTGGTTCCAGCGCCTGGACAAGACCATCGAAGCCAAGACGGTGAAGATCAACGGTGCGGATACGCGCGTGTTCGACGTCCGCATCGTGCTTTTCCCCCTGCTGGCGGGCAAAGCCGAATTGGCCGGCATCCCGGTGGAATACCAGCAGGCCAGCCGCACCCAGCGCCGGCGCTCCGGATCGGTTTTCGACATGTTCGATGATCAGTTCTTCGGCGGCGGCGGATCCCTGGTCAATCTGACGGCCATGGCCAATCCCATTTCCATGGAGGTGCAGCCCCTGCCCCCGGGCGCGCCCGCGGACTTTACCGGTTCGGTGGGCCAATACACCCTTACCGCGAACACGGATCGCACCAGCCTGCCTTCCGGCGACGCAATGACCCTGACCGTCACCATCCGCGGGGACGGCGAACCCAAGACCATCACCAAACCCAAGCTGCCGGACATGAGCCAATTCGAAGTATTCGATCCCGAAGTCACCAGCGCCTCCACCGTGCAGGGCTCCACCCTGGTCACCAGCAAGACCTTCAAATACGTGGTTGTGCCCCATCGCAAAGGCGAGTACAGCCTGGGGCCCGTCGGCTTCGTTTATTTCGATCCCGGCAAACGCGCTTACGCGGAGGCCAAATCGCAGCCCATCTCGATTTCGGTTTCGCAGGGCAAGGAAATCGCGGCCTCCAACAACCGCATCATGAGCCAGCGCGAAATCACCGAGATAGGCGCGGACATCCGCCACATCAAGGGGGGCGCGGCGCCCTTGCGTAGCGAGGACGATTTCCTCTACAAGCATCCCTGGTTCTGGCTGCTGTTCCCGCCTTCTCCCATGGCCTTCGCCATGATCTACCTGGTCCGCAGGCGCGGCCGCAAGCTGGCCGGCGACGCGACCCTCAAACGCAAGACCCTGGCCGGCGCCCAGCTCAAGCGCCGCCTCAAGGAAGCCAATGAAGCGCTTAAGCAGCGCAACGCAAAGGAATTCTACAAGGCCCTTTCCCAGGCCGTGATCGGCTTCGCGAGCGACAAGCTGAACGTGGAGTTCCGCGGGCTCACACTGGACGACGCCAAGGCGCAATTGCGCAAGCGCGGCATCTCGGAAGCGAGCATATCCGAATACGAGAAAGTTCTGCAACTCTGCGACTTCGGGCAATTCGGCGGCGGCGCGCGCGACGAAAAGGCCTGGAAGGAATCCCTGGACGCGGCGGAAAACCTGCTGCGCATGCTTGATCGGGAGTTATGATGCCACGCTATCCGGATATCTCCCGAACCTTGCGCTTGGCGCTTGCGCTCATCCTCGCCATAGGGTGTTTCGCTTCCGGCGCTTCCACGGAGTCCCTCAAGCGCGCCAATACGGCTTATCGCCAAGCCAATTCGGCCTATGAGAAATCCGATTTCGCCAAGGCGGCGGAGCTGTACCGCAGCGCCATCGACGAAGGCGTGGCGGACTCGCGCCTGTATTTCAACTACGGGAATTGCCTGTTCCGCCTTAACCAGGCAGGCATGGCCATCCTCTATTATGAGAAAGCCCGCAAGCTGGATCCCAACGATCAGGACATCGCCTACAATCTCCGCTTCGTCAACGCCCAGATCATCGACAAGAATCCCGCCCAGGAAAGCAACGCCCTGACGCGTACCATCGCCTTTGCCCATTCAGCCTTCTCCATCAATGAAGGGCTGTGGATTTCCGCCGGCCTCTTCGCCTTGGTTTTCCTGGCCGCCATCCTGGCCTTATACGCGGGTACGGCCTTCCGGAGCGCGTTGATCACCTTCATGGTGCTGGCCGCGCTGTTTTTGCTGGCGATTTCGCCTTCGCTGTATTTCAAGATCAGGGAGCAGGAATCCCTGCAATACGGCATAGTGCTGAAGCCGGCGGTGGAAATGTTCAGCGGACCGGGAGAAAACTTCCAGATACTGACCCAGGTGCATGAAGGCACCAAGTTCGAGATCGTGGAAACGCGCGGCGATTGGGTCTCGGTGAAATTGGCCAACGGCAAGGGCGGCTTCGTGCGCCTGGCCGATCTCGGCAAAGTCTGAGCAAATTCGCTAAGTCCGCTTAGGGTGCTTAGAGCGCCTCAATCGCTTGCATCAGAATGCGGCGCGCGCCAGCCACTCGGCTACGGCTGGGCAAATCCCCAAGAGTACCAACATCAGACCCAGTCCCCACAGGGCGAATCGCTGTCCAAGGCCCAAGCGGATGGGAGCTACATCCCCGGCCTTTGCGGCATCGGCGTGCGGGCCGACATCCGGGTCCGGCGCATCGATATACGCCGCCTTCACTACGAGCA
>JBDSWM010000095.1:0-7531 GCA_039926685.1 Fibrobacteria bacterium
GGCGCCCATGCTGGGGCCCGTTTTCAGCGATAAGCTCAACCATGCCAGCGTGGCGGAGGCGTTGCGGGCTTCGCCCCAATCGTTCCATCGCTACCCCCATCGCGACATGGCGCGGTTGGAAGCCCTCTTGAAACAACATCTTGAAACTGAACAGCATCAGGAAAAGGGACGGCATCCGGACAAGGCGGGCGGGCAAAGCCACGATGGCGCGCAGGCCAGGCCCGGCTTGGTCTGCAGCGAAACCCTGTTCAGCATGGACGGAGATTTCGCGCGCCTGGACGATTTGCTGGCCCTGCAGGCGCGCTACGGATTCTACCTGTATCTGGACGAAGCCCACTCCACCGGCTGCTATCCGGAACTCGTCGCGCGGGCCCTGGCGCGCGGCGCGGCAACGGATCGCATCCTGATCATGGGCACCTTCGGCAAAGCGTTCGGAGGTTTCGGGGCTTACGTGGCCGGTCCCGCACCCGTCATCGATTATCTGGTCAACGCGGCGCGCAGTTTCATCTTCAGCACGGCCCTGCCTCCCGCCGTCGTCGCTTCCGCCCTTGCCGCCCTGGAAACCGCCGAGGCGGAACCATGGCGCGGGGAAAAACTCGCCGGAAACGCAGCCTTCGCCCGCAGTCTGTTCCGCGCGCGCGGATTCGACATCGGCGCCAGCGAGAGCCATATAGTTCCCGTGATAGCCGGCACCAATCGCGCGGCCTTGCGCCTGTCCGAAGCCCTGTTCCACGCGGGTTACCATGCCCCTCCGGTGCGGCATCCCACGGTCCCGGAAGGCACCGCCCGTTTGCGCATCAATATCACTTGCGGATTGGAAAGGCCGGAAATCCAGGCGCTGGCGGATGAGCTGTCGAGCGCCCTGGACGAAAGCGCCAATGAGGCCGGCGATGGGTGACCCGGTTGTATGGCTGGGAGGCTGGGCATCCGATCTCGTCTGCTGGCGGGAATCCTTGCAAAGGCTGTATCCGCGCAGGGAACATTCCTTCCTGGATTGCCACGCTGTATTGGAAGATCCCGGGTTGCTGGCCCGCACGGCCGAAGGCCTGGGCCAGGGAGGGACTTTGGTGGCCTGGTCCATGGGAAGCCTGGTGGTGCACCGGGCCTTGGCCGAAGAGGGCTGGAATCCGCCCTGCCGGCTGGCCTCCGCCTCTCCCATCTTCGCATTCTGCGGCGAAGATGGGAAAAGCGGCGCATGGCCCAGGGCCGCGCTTATGCGTATGGCCAGGCGCATGCCGCGGGAAAAGGACGCCGTTTTGGCGGAATTCTGGGACCTTTGCCGGGGTATCTCGCAGGTTACCCAAGAGCAGGAATCGCGATGGCTGGATCAGGCGCGCGGATATTCCCTGTCGGCCCTGCTGGGCGGCCTGGAATTCCTGGGAAGCGTGACGGTCGACATCGCCGCCCTGCCATCGGCCGGCCGCCTACTTTTCCTCGCCAGCCCGCTGGATCCTCTGGCGCCCATGCCGCGCGGCGGTTTTCCCGGACGCGAATGGATCGGGTATGCGCGCGGCCACCTCCCCTTCCTGGACCATCCCGGCCTGCTCGCGCCCTGGCTGGATGGTCGATCAACCGGCGGGGAAGGCGAACCTTGAGCTTCCACTCCCTCCGTTTCGATCGCGCCGCCGCCACTTACGATCAGCACGCGCGCGTGCAGGAACGCATGGCGGATATGTTGCTGGAACCGCTTCCCGGCGGAGGCGATTCCCCCATATCCTCCATCCTGGAAATGGGTTGCGGCACAGGCATCCTGTCGCGCCGCCTGCGCGGCCGTTTCCCGAGCGCCACCCTGACCGCCACCGACGCGGCGCCGCGCATGCTGGCGGCGGCGCGGCAGAACCTGGGGGACCCGCCCGCCATCGCATGGTCGCTGTTCGACGCCTCGGGCGCCATCCCCGCTCCCGAAGCCATCCGTACCGCTCCCCGTTTCGGACTGGCGGCCAGCAACGCCCTGGTGCAATGGTTCCCGGATTTGCGCCCGCATTTTTCCATGGTGGCCGGGCTCCTGGTCCCTTCCGCCGCCTACCTGGTGTCGGGATTCTCGCGCGATAATTTCCCGGAGCTGAACGCCATCTTACGGGAACCGCCTTTTTCCTACCCGGAATATCCCGGTCATGCGGAAGGGGAAGTCCGCGCCGCGGCTGCCGCCGCAGGCTTCACCGTGGCGGACTACCGGGAAGAAGCCATGGTGGCGGTATTGCCTTCGCCGGCCGCTTTCCTGGAATCCATCCGCGGGTTGGGTTCGGCGCGCAGACCGGAAACCGGCAAGCCCCTGACCCGATCCCGCTTGCGTTTGCTGTTGCAGGGGTATCAGGAGCGTTACGGTTGCGCAGGGGGCGTGCTGGCCACCTGGAAACCCTGGCTGGCCAGGCTCCAGAAGGCCTGACCAGGGGGTTTGACCGCCCTGGAGGCCTTCGGCCGCGGGAGATATCAGCCTTATGCCTGCCGGACGTCAGCCTTGCGGCTGCCGGCCGTAGTCTTCCATCTTATCCTTGGAAGCCAGCAGCGATTCGAAATAGGCGATGGTCTTCCCCAGGCCTTCCTTCAACTCCACCTTGGGCGTCCAACCCAGATCCCGTTTCGCGATGGTAATGTCCGGTTTGCGCTGCTTGGGATCGTCGCTGGGAAGCGGCTTGGAAACGATCTTGCTCTTGCTTCCGGTCTGGGCGATCACCTGCTCTGCCAATTCCCGGATGGTGAACTCATTCGGGTTGCCGACATTCACGGGCCCAACCAAGGTGGGATGGTTCATGAGGCGGAGCATGCCGTCCACCAAATCGGAAACGAAGCAGAAGGAACGGGTCTGGGAACCGTCCCCGTAGATGGTGATGTCCTGTCCCTGCAACGCTTGCACGATGAAGTTGGAAACCACCCGGCCGTCATGGGGATGCATTTTGGGCCCGTAGGTATTGAAGATGCGGATGATGCGGATATCCACCTTGTTCTGGCGCTTGTAATCGAAGAATAGGGTCTCGGCCACGCGCTTGCCTTCATCGTAGCAGGATCGGATGCCGATGGGATTCACATGCCCCCAGTAATCCTCCTTCTGGGGATGGATTTCCGGATCCCCGTACACCTCGCTGGTTGAGGCCTGCAGGATGCGCGCTTTGACGCGCTTGGCCAATCCCAGCATGTTGATCGCGCCCATGACGCTGGTCTTGATGGTTTTGACGGGATTGTACTGGTAATGGATGGGGGACGCGGGGCAGGCCAGGTTGAATATCTGGTCCACTTCCAGGAACAGGGGCATGGTCACATCATGGCGGATGAGCTCGAAATTGCCGCGCGCGCGCAAAGGCTCGACGTTGCGCTTGTTTCCGGTGAAATAATTGTCCAGGCAGACCACGTCATTGCCTTCGTCGACAAGCCGTTCGCAAAGATGGGATCCAAGAAAACCCGCGCCGCCCGTGACCAGTATTCTTTTCATGTTGCGTTGCTTCCTCTTTTGTCTTTGCCGTCCAGCAAATGGTTGATGCCGATCAATGTCAAATCCGGTTCCACGCAATCGATCGCCCGTGAGCGCCCGCCCAGCAAGGCCGCCAGCCCGCCAGTGGCGATCACCACCGGCTTGGCCATCTTCTTCTCCGCGAAAATCGCCTTCAGCAGATACTCCACCTGGCCCAAGGTCCCTTGCAACATCCCTATCCTCAGCGCGTCGTCGGTGGTCTTGCCCACCGCCTTGTCAACCCAGCGCAATTCCACTTCCGAAAGCTTCGCGGCCGACTGGGCGAGTCCGCGCATCGAGCTCTGGATGCCCGGGCAGATGATGCCGCCGAAATAGGCGTCTTCGCCGAACACGTCGTAAGTGGTGGCCGTCCCCAGGTCGATCACCACGCCTTGCTTATGGCCCAAGGCATGGGCGCCCAGCACGTTGGCCAATCGATCGGCCCCGATTTGTCGCGGCAGCTCGTAATCCAGCTTGAGCCCCAGGCAGTTGGAATAGTCCAGCACTTGCGGGG
Organism: Fibrobacteria bacterium; assembly: GCA_039926685.1. GTDB lineage: Bacteria > Fibrobacterota > Fibrobacteria > UBA11236 > UBA11236 > Chersky-265. The sequence goes on from JBDSWM010000095.1 coordinate 3,960, forward strand.
GCCTGCCGAACACCGTCTCAAGCGCGCGCGCCCAGCTGTCGTCCAGGGCCGGGACCACGGAAGCCAGCGCCGAGGCGCTGATGGCATTGCGCTCCCGATCTTCGCGCAGCAGACCGTGCAGGGAGATGACTATTTCGTCGACTGTGGTATCTTTGCGGGTGGCCAGCCGCCAACGATGCATGATGGCGCGGCCGCCCTCATCGGCGTGACCGATCCCATCGACGCGGCCGCGTCCATCGACGCCGGCTGAGAACAATCCGATGGTGGTGTTGGTATTACCGATATCCACGGCCAGGCGGAGATGCCCCTCATTTTTCATTTTGATTTCTCCCCAATTATATCCAGGGAGATGTCCAGGGCCTTGACGCTATGCGTCAGCGCCCCCACGGAAATATAATCGAGCCCGAAATCGCGGAGGCGGCGCACGCGCTCCAGATCCATGTTGCCGCTCGCCTCCAGCTTGAGGCGCGGGGCGCGGGCGCGTGCCATGGCCACGGCTTCCCGCAAGGCCCTATCGTCCATATTGTCCAGCAGCACTATGTCAACCTGGGCATCCAATAGGGATTCAAGCTCGGCCAGGGTCCGAACTTCCGCTTCCACCGTATATTTGCCTGAATAGATGGCCTGGACCTTGTCCACGGCGGCACGTACGGAGCCGCAGGCCGCCGCATGGTTGTCCTTCACCAGGACCATGTCGAAGAGGCCCATGCGGTGATTGGTCCCGCCGCCCATGGCCACGGCGTATTTATCCAAGGCACGGTACCCGGGCATGGTTTTGCGCGTGTCCAAGAGGCGCGTTGTGGAGCTGCCGAGCGCGTCGGCGTATTCTCGCGATACGGTGGCGATCCCCGAAAGCCTTTGCAGGAAATTCAAGAGGATGCGTTCGCATACCAGCATAGCGCGCAAAGGACCTTGCATCGTCAGCAATTCGCGGCCCGCCTGCACCGCTTCGCCTTCCCGGCACAGCAAATTCAGAGTGGGATGGAATCCGCGATGCCGGAATACGCGTTCCACCAGCGGCAGGCCCGCTATCACGCCGGACTGCTTGCAGAGCAGGCGCGCGCGGCCGAGGGCGTTTTCGGGGATGGTGGCCAAGGACGTGATGTCGCCATGGCCCTCGTCCTCGGAAAAAGCCCAGTCAAGCAAGCGATCGAACGCTTCCGTGGGAAAGGCTGGCAGGGGGGTGGCGATGGTTTGGGGCATTGTGGCCTAAGGTAAAATTATGTGCCGAAGCATGCAAAAACGGATGGAGGGTCAATCCTCCCCTGGGCCGTCATCCGTGTCGGGGCGGGAGAATCCCTCCATGGCTATTCCGGCCCTGGTCCCGATCATGAGGATATCCTCGTCGAAATCGTCGTCGAAGATGTCATGCATGCGATAAATGCGGCCCGCCTTGGTCTGGAACTCAACGAAGGCGCGATATTCCGGATAGGTGATGAGGAAACCTTTCCGTTCGGCCTTTTCCTCCACCCGCCGGATCTCGGAGATATCGGAAAGGGCCAATTCCAGAGCATGGATTTCCAGTACGTTTTCGGAAAAGCGGAGTGAATCGGGAGTCACTTCGATGCGCAGGTTCCAGCGCGGGGCATAATAGAGCATCACCAGGGCCATGGCCAGGAACACCCCGCCCGCGAGCAGATTCTGGGTGGCCAGCAGCAAGGCGCAGACCAGGAAGACCGCGCCCATGAGGTAACGCGAAAAATGCCGGCCTTTTCGGGGACGATGCAGCATCAGCGAGGTATGGGGCGCGTCATTTGATTTTCTTCAACTCGCCTTCCACCATCTCCCGATTCTTGCGCACTTTCTGGCTTACGGTGAGTTCGGGGAAATAGAAGAGGCAGCTATCGAGATCCGCCGCCGTCCGCTTAAGAAAGAAGCGCTTGGTCGAATCCGCCGCGGCCCTCTTGAAATCCTTGAAGCTGTTGGCCGCCGTGCGGCGCTTTTCCTCGCAGAAGCGATCGCCGATTTGGTTTTTCTTCTCCTTGACCCAGGTTTGCTCGGCTCCGGCGCGTTCCAAAACCTTCAGGGCGGCCACGTATTTGCCTTTGGCCGCAAGGGAATCGGCCTCGGCGGTTATCGCGGCGGCTTCCGGTCCCGCGGAACCGGCTGCCGCGGCCTGGGCCGTATCCTTGGGCGGAATGCCGCTCGCGGTTCCGGAGGATCCCGGAGCCCTTCCGGCATCCATCGGAGCGGGCGGTACCGTTCCCGCGGCCGCGGCGGCGGTCTGCGCCTGCTGGGCCTGCGCGCTGATGCGTCCCGCTTTCTTGTCCCTTTCCCAGGCCCGGTTCGCCAGCTTCTTGAGCTCTCGCTGCATTTTCACGTCCGGGATGATTTCCAGCAAGGCTTTCACCTGCTTGGATATCTCCTCGCTGCCGGCGTCGGACAAATAGCTTTCGTTCACGTCCTTGAGTTTGCGTTTCAAGGAATCGGCCAGGGAGGATTTCATCGCATCGGAAAGCGTCAACCCCCATTGCGCCTCCTCCATCACGAAAGTCACAACGGGCTTGGCCTGGGTGATTTCCTTCCAGCGGGCGTTGGCCTTGTCCAAATCGCCTTCGCGGGCCGCCTTGGTCGCCGCGTCGCCGGCGGAATGGATCACTTCCTGCAAGGAAAGGCGCTCCTCATTGGTGACGGTATAGACCCGCTCGCCGCCTTCCTGGGCCCTGACCCCGCCATGCCGCAGGACGAACTCAAGTTGATCATAAGCGTCCCGGCTGCGCTTGATGGTTTCCTTGTCGAGCGTTTTGGGATCGGGGTTGCGGAGCAAGAGCATGCGATACCCAACCAGCAAATCCAAGATCTCCTTGTCCTCCTTGGTTTTCACCACCTTGTATAGCTCGGAAATGTCCCCGCGATCGTCCACCAGGACGGTATGCATCCCGTCGGTTTTGGCCACGGGCGCCTTCCCCATTATGGCGCCGCAGCCGGACAAAGCGAATGCCATGGCGGCCAATGCGGCAAGGCCGCCCAGGCTCGTCGCGGTCGCGGCCACGGCCTTTCGCGTATCCCTATTGCCCATGCCAGCGTTCATCCCAGCGCCCATTCCGCCTCCCCGGTTTCCCCGGCTTTGATTATCCCATTTCGCGAACGCATTACTCTTCCCTAATCCACACAGGCGTGTAGACGGACAGGTCAGCCGTCCCGGTCGCGCCCGAAAGCTCGTCGGATAAATCCTCGGTATATCCGCCCTGGGCCTGCGCGGCCTGCTCATCGGCCGCTTGGATGGGCAGGCCCGTGCGCTTGGAAACCATGAACTTGGCGTATTTCTCCTGATTGAACAAAGGCGCCTGTCCGGTGGACTGGATGTCCAGATCCAACAGGTCTATGTGATCCGAAAAAGCGTCCACTTCCGCTACGGCGCGGGCTTCGGCGATCCAAGCGGGTATGGCCACGGCGCTGCCGGTGCCCTTGAAACCGCGGCGCAGCATGGAAACGTTGTCATCGAAACCCACGTAGTTCCCGATGGCGTACCCGCTCTGGGCGTCGAAACCCTTGTTCTGCCCCTTGGGCGCCGCGATGAAGCCCAGGAATGCGCCGTTGCGGTAATCGTTGGTCGTGCCGGTTTTCCCGTA
>JBDSWM010000096.1:0-13492 GCA_039926685.1 Fibrobacteria bacterium
GCCCCAATTGGATCATCTTGGCGCCGATGGTGGCGCCTACTATCCCGGTTCCGAATATCGCGATGTTCATATCGTCTCCTTCCTCCGCGAAGATACGCGCAGGTTGTTTTCCCGGAATCAAAATAACCCCCACGGAGGCACGAGGCAATGCCTCCGGGGCTTTGTTTCCGCCATGACGATTCCGGCCGGGAAACCTATGTTCACGCCATGATCGCACCTGCCGGAAAACCCTCACGGGGCGGATTTGCAGGCAATCGCTGCGATAGCCCATTCCGCCCATTACCGTCCCGCTCCGGAAGCTTTTGTCGGCGCCTCCGGGTATTCCGGGTGTGCGCGCCATGGTGCTGTCTGGCATTCCTGACCGCCTGCTCCTCCCTGAAAACAGCCTATCTGCGGGACGCGCGCATCCTCAAGACGGGGGAATCGGAAATCGCGGGAGAGCTTGCCACCACGGCGGTCGTGGAGAGGACGAGCCTACGGTTGGCGGAACCGCATGACGCCGTGGTTCGGTCCTTGGCGGACTCCATCGATTGGCCGCGGCAATCCGTAAAAACGGATCTCCCCATGCTGGCGGCGGAATTTTCGCACGGACTGGCGCATGGATTCGAATTGAGCGGCGGATTCGGCACGGGAATGCTGCCGGGCGGCGCGATCATGATCGATTTGGGATTGAAGAAGCGCCTCTATGCCAACCGGCTCCTTTTCTTATCGGCAGGCGTAGGCGCGGCCGCGGGCTGGAGCAGCAACCGGATTGAATACGGCACCAGCGACTCTTTGTTCCATTCCAAAAGCTTTCTTCTCCGCTCGCGCACCTTGGAAGCGGATGCGACCGTGATGGCACTGTTCAAAGTGCTTCCCATGCTTTCGCTGTACTATGACTTGGGGGTGACCGGCGGCAACCTGGCCTACAAGTTCAAGAATGTGGTGGATTCCAGCGCCGGCAACGTGGAAGGCGATGAGGGCATGCGGGGCATCCGCAACCATATCGGCGTGGTGCTGGAGTTCACGTATGCGGAAATCGCCTTGGAGCAAGGATTCCTTTTCTATGCGCACGAGTATGTGCCTTCCCTGGGATTGCGCTGGTCCTTCAAGGATGGTTGGAAAGAATGATCCCGCTTTCACCGCTGCGGATTGGCGTGAATGTCCTGTTTCAAATTGTCGGGAATGGCAGCTTTCCTAGGCCAGTCCTTATACCGCTTTTTCGGTTTTTCCACTTTTAGGGGTGCGTTTCAGGCCGCAGCCACTTACCATTCAGTCAGTACATGACCATGTTTAATGGCATTTACTACCTATCTGTTCAGCGGTATAAGAATATCGCGACCCCCTAGACAGAATCCTGCATGGCGATTATTATGGAAACTCGGAACACCCGGAGAGTTTCCAGAGTTTTTATGTCTACCCAGCACCCCATCGAAACCAATCCCGAGGAAGACGTCAAGCAGCGGATCATGGATCAGGCCCGCAGCCTTTTCTTCCGTTACGGCTTCAGCAAGGTGACCATGGATGAGGCCGCCGAGGCGCTGGGTATGAGCAAAAAGACCCTGTACCGGTATTTCCCCAGCAAGGAAGACTTGCTCGCGGAAGTCACCTCCGCCCATACCAACCAATGCGATTCCGAAATCAGGGCCATCTGCTGCCGCCGGGAGCTGTCCCCGCTGGAGCGTCTCAAGCTCACCATGAGTTATGTCACGGGGATATACAGCCAGATGAGCGAGGCCCTGGTCCATGACTTGCGCCGCAACGCCCCGGAAATCTGGAAGCAGGTGGAAGAGCATCGTCAGAAGACCATCACCAGCGATTTCGGCTCCTTGATCAAGGAAGGGCGCCAGAAGGGCCAGTTCCGCAAGGACGTGGACGAGCGGCTGTTCGTCCTTATCTATTCGAACGTCGTGCGCGACATACTCAATCCGGAAGTGCTTTCCGGGCTTCCCTTCAAGCCGTCGCATGTATTCGACACCATCTGCAAGGTGTTGTTCGAGGGCTTGCTCACCGATAAAGCCAGGGCGGAATATCATGCCAACTAGCAGTCATCCCATCCGTATTTCCGCATTCGCGGTATGCGCTTCCCTTCTATCCATGGGCGCCGGGCACGCCGAGCCGCTGACCTTGGAGCAGGCCATTCGCGAGGTGATTTCCAAGAGCGAAGAAGCCCAGATCCTCAAGGAAAAAGAGCATCGTTTCGATGCCCTACGCCAGCAGGCCTGGGCCAGCGCATATCCGCGCGTCTCCGCCTATGCCAATGCGGGCCGGGGCGCTTCACCTTTCGACCTTTCCTCGCTGGGATTCTCGGCGGCCGATACCTACCAGAAGGATGCCGCCGGCAACCTCCAAACGGGTATCGTAAATGGCGACCTGGTGGTTCTCAAGGACAACGCGCCTCAGACCGGAGGAGGCCCCGCGGTGATCAACATCGCCCAGAACCGCTTCACTTACGGCATCCAGGCCGATCAAACGCTGTTCTCGTTCGGGCGCTTGAGCCAGGCCATCAAGACGGCGAACGCCCAGGACCGCGCCGATCGCGCCTCGCGCCTGCGTTCCACCCAGCAACTGCAATTGCAGACCCTGGACGCCTATTACGGCGCCGTCAACAGCAAGGCACGCTTGGCCACCTTGGAGTCCGCCCTCAAGCGTCAGACGGAAACGGTGAGCTTCCTGCAAAGCAATTTCAAAATGGGATCCGGGCAACGTTCCATCGTGCTCCTGGCCGTCACGGCGCTCAAATCCCTGGAGCCGCAACGCATCCTCGCCGAGAAGGATGCCATAGGCGCGGGAATGTACTTGAACCGCCTGCTGGGCCGACCGCTGGATACTCCCCTGGACCTGGACACGTCCGCGCATATCGCCATGGAGCCGATCAAGACTCTGCCGGACAGCCAGGCCCTGGAAACGCTGATTTCCGAGCGCGCGGACATCAAATCGATGGAGCTTCAAAAGCAATCCCTCGAGGGCCAGGCCCGTTACCTCAACATGCAATATCTCCCCACCCTGGGCGCGCAGGGCAAGGTGGGCGTGCTGGCCTTCAAACTGAACCAATTGAAGGAAGTGGATGATAACCGGGAATGGCAGGTCGGCATCGGGATCAATTGGCCGCTGTTCGACGGTTTCGGGCTTTCCGCCCAGGCCAAGCAGCTTAAATCGGACGCGCGTTCGCTGGGGATCACCACGCGCCAGGTCCGCAAAATGGCGCTCATCGAACTCGGGGGCGAATATATGGAATACCGCGCCGCGGACACGGCTTTGGCCGCTTCCGAGCAGGCCGTGGCCGCCGCCAAGGAAGCGCAAGCGCTATTGTCCGAGGATTTCCGCTCCGGCAAGGGGCAGCTGACGGATTTGCTCTCCGCCGAAGAGAGCTTGCGCAACGCCGAGTTCGGCGTATTGGCCGCACGCTATCAGCATGTACGTACCGCGGCCGCGCTGCGCCTGGCCATGGGAAAAGGTTTGATTAATGAGGAGGCTCCATGAATAACCGCGTCAAGACCCAACATCGAAGCGGAGGGTATGTTTCCATGTTCGCCCTGGCCGCGGCCGTCTTTATGACCGGTTGCGGAAAGAAAGGCGAAAAGGGCAAGGAAGGCGAAGCCGCCGTCGACAGCTCCGCCGCCATCCGCGTGGTGGTGATCACCGCCAAAGCCACGTCCTTCGAGGACTGGGGCAATTACAGCGCCGATCTGCGCGGTTCGGAAGACGCCACCTTGGCCGCTCCCGTGCAGGGCGGCCGCGTGGCCGCCGTGAGCGAGGTGGGCATGGCCGTCAAGGCCGGGCAAAGCCTTTGCGACATCGAAAGCCAGCGCTATCAGGCCATGATGCTCTCCGCCAAGTCCGCCATGGACGTGGCCAAGGGGGAGCTCGACCGCCAGAAGGTGAACGTGGAGAAGGGCTTCGTGGGCAAGGCCGTGCTCGATCAGGCCGAGCTGGGTTTCCAACAGGCCCGCGTAGCCATGTTGCAGGCGCAGCGCTCCTACGAGGACAGCCGCTGCCAGGCGCCTTTTTCCGGCGTGCTGGTAAGCCGCATGGTGGAGCGCTTCCAGACCGTGGCGCCCGGCGCGCCCACCGTGCGTCTCGCCGCCACCGCGCGCCTCCAGGCCGTGGTCGCCATTCCCGAATCGGAAGCGCGCGATTTCCACGAAGGCCAGACGGCCGAGTTCAGCCTGGTGCAGGACTCGCTGCATGTGTTCAGCGGCAAGCTGAAGAGCATCGACCGCGCCGTGGAAGCCCATAACCGCACGGTGATGGCGCGCATCGACATCCCCAACTCCGGCAATGTTCTGCGTCCGGGCATGGTGGGCAAGACCCGCATCCTGCGCAGGAAATACGATAAGGCAATCGTCGTCCCCTCCAACGCGGTATTGCGTTTGCAGGAAGGCACCATGGTCATGGCGGTCCGCGACCACAAGGCCGTGCAGGTGCCTGTTCGCCTGGGACCGGGCCTGGGCGATTCGGTGTTGATCGAAAGCGGTCTCACCGAAGGCGAAATCATCATCACGGTCGGCGCGTTCCAGGTTTCGACCGGAAGCAAGGTCACGTACTAAGAGAATGCAGGGGTTACTGGTTAGTGGCTAGGGATTAGGGAAGAGCCGTTCGGCAGGCTTCCCACCCTAGCCCCGAATCCCTAACCCCTAACCCCTAGATAAAATAGAGTGCAGGGAGTCTTTCCATGACAAAGTTCGCAGTTAAAAACCCGGTCACGGTACTCGTGTTGGCGGTAATCCTGCTCCTGGCCGGATCGATGTCGTACAAGAGCATGCCTCTGGAATCCTTTCCCGAGGTCAAAATCCCGTTGATCTTCATCAATGTCGTCTATGCGGGCGCGTCCCCGGATGACATCGAAAAGACCGTGACGGACAAGATCGAAGACAAGCTGGAAGGCCTGGACGGCGTCAAAAAGGTTTCCAGCCAATCCATGGAAAGCGTTTCCTCCATCCAGGTGGAGTTCAACGCCAACGTGGACGTGGAAACGGCCCTGCGCCGCGTCAAGGACAAGGTGGACGAGGCCAAGCCGGATCTGCCCGCGGACGCGGAAGAACCCATGGTCCGCGAACTCAACTTCTCCAACATTCCCATCTTCGTCATGTCCCTTTCCGGCGAATACGAAAGCGAGCGCCTGGATAAGGTGGTGGAACAGCTCAAGGATCGCGTCAAGACCATTCCCGGTGTGCTCGACGCTACCATCACCGGCAAGCAGGAGAAGGAAGTCGCCATCGATGCCGACCCCGCGCGCCTGCGTCAATACGGGGTCAGCCTCAACGATTTGATGAAGACCGTGCAGGGGCAGCACCGCAACATCCCCGGCGGCACCTTGAAGGCCGGCGGCAGCCGCTTCTCCATCCAGCTTACCGGCGAACTCGCCGACCCCGCCGAATTCGCTGACCTGATCGTGCGCGGCAGCGGCGCCAGCCTGGTGCGCGTCCGCGATGTGGCCAATGTGCATTTCGGGTACGCCCGGGACCGCAGCACGGTATTCCGCCTGCACGGGAAGAACTCCCAGGCCATCGCCGTCACCAAGCGCGCCGGCTCCAACATCGTGGACCTTGTGGACGAGGCCAAGCGCACCGTGGAAGAACTGCGACCCACCTGGCCCTCCGGAACCCATGTCAATTACACCTTCGATCAATCCATCGCCATCCGCCGCATGGCCAAGGAGTTGCAGAACCACATTCTCACCGGCCTGGTGCTGGTGGTGGTCATCCTGTCCTTCTTCCTGGGCGTGCGCAACAGCTTCTTCATCTCCACCGCCATCCCTTTCTCGATGATGATGGGATTCCTGGTGCTGGACTATATGGGCGTCACCCTCAACATGGTGGTGCTCTTCTCGCTCGTGATAGGATTGGGGATGCTCGTCGACGACGGCATCGTGGTGGTGGAAAACATCTACCGGCATTTGCAGATGGGCAAAACGAAAGTCCAGGCGGCCATCGACGGCACCAAGGAAGTGATGTTGCCCGTGGCCACGGCCACGGCGACCACCATTTTCGCGTTCCTGCCCTTGCTGCTCATGCCGGGGATGATGGGGCAATTCTTCAAATACCTGCCCATCACGGTATCCGTGACCTTGGCCGGATCCCTGTTCGTCGCCTTCGTCTTCAATCCCGTGTTCGCCTCCTTGTTCATGAACAGCAATGCCAAGGGCATGGAAGAAGGCGGCGGTGAACGCTTCGAAAAGGTGAAGAATTGGTACAGCCGCGTGTTGGAACGCGCCATCCGCCATCCCTGGCTCATCACCGCTTTTTGCGTCGCCTTCGTGGTCGGCGGCATCATGGCTTACGGCGCCTTGGGCACCGGCGTGGTATTCTTCCCGAAGATCGATCCCCTGGTCGTGGCTGTGGAAGTGGAAGGGCCGTTGGGCATCAACATCTCCGAGACCGATTCCGTCCTCAAGATCGTCGAGGCGAAACTCTTCACCATGCCCGACAGCATCGGCGACGTGGAAAGCTTCTCCGGCGTGGTCGGCTTCGGCAAAACCGCCATGGGCGGTGATCGCAGCCCGGAATCCAACAAGGGCTACGTTGACGTGGCCTTTCAGGATTACAACGAGCGCAAGGTTTCTTCCTGGAAATCGATGGCTTGGATGGAAACCAATATGAAGGATATCCTGCCGGGCTGGAAGGTCAGCGTCAAGCAGCAGCAGGAAGGCCCTCCCCAGGGCTTCCCGGTTTCCTTTGAAGTGGTCGGCGAGGACTTCAAGGATATCGCCAAGGTTGCGGGAGAGCTCAAGGACAAGCTGCACGGCATCCCGGACCTGGTCAACATCGATTGGGATTACGAACCCGTGCGCCCGGAGCTGCGCGTGGACATCGATCGCGAACAGGCCATGGCCATGGGCGTCACCACCGCCGACGTGGCGATGGCGGTGCGCGGCTCCATCCACGGCATCGAAGCGGCCAAATACCGCCAAGGCAAGGATGAGTACGACGTCATGATCCGCCTGGATCCCAAGACGCGCGAAGCCTTCTCCGGCCTCGATCAGATCACGGTCCCGCACGAAGGCGCGCAAATCCCGCTCACCTCCATGGTGCGCATCACCCAGGGCGCCAGCCTGGCCAAGATCAACCATCTGGAAGGCGACCGCACCATCCAGGTATGGGCGGAAATAACCCCCGGCGTCAAGGATGAATCCAAGGCCAAGCTGGCTGCCTTGGAAATCGCCAAAAAGATCAACGTGCCTCCCGGTTACCGCATCCAGACCGGCAGCAGCAACCGCGAGCAGGATGAGACCACCGACTTCCTGAAGAAGGCGTTCTTCATAGCCGTGTCCCTGGTCTTCCTGACCATGGTGGCCCAGTTCAACTCGGTGCTGCAACCCTTCCTGGTGCTCATCGGCATCATCCTGTCCCTGGGCGGGGTGTTCTGGGGCCTGTTGATTGTGCATACAACCTTCGCCATCATGATGACCGGCATCGGCATCATCGCCTTGGCGGGCGTGGTGGCCAAGAACGGCATCGTGCTCATCGACTTCATCAACCATCTCAGGCGCCACGGAATGCCCTTGCGGGAAGCGGTGATCACCGGCGGCGCCACGCGTTTGCGGCCCGTGCTGCTCACCGCCGTCACGGCCATGATCGGCTTATTGCCCATGGCCACCGGCAAAGGCATCGACTTCATCCATTTCGGGATCGAAACCAAGAGCGAATCCTCCCTCTGGTGGGCGCCGATGGCTTGGGGCATTTTCTGGGGATTGCTCTTCAACACCTTGCTGGTGCTGGTGGTGGTGCCGACGTTCTACTACTCCTGGGAAAAGCGCAAGGAGAAGATGGGCATCATGATGAAGAAGGATGAAGTGGACGAAGGGACGTTGGCCGCGCCCCACTAAGCGGGCTTGCTTCCCTGCCTGCCTTTACCGGGGCCGGCTGCGCTTCCGCGCAGGCCGGCCTTTTTTATTCCCCGTTCTTCCTCAAAGCGTTCATAGGCGGCAACGACGGCCCCCACGGTTTCCTTCCGGCGTCCGGCCTCGCGCCCATCGCCTTCGGCCAGGAAAACCGGGTACACCTTGATCGCCATGATGGCCTGCTGGGTCGGGTTTTCCGGAACGAACCCGGGCGGGAATTCGCGCCGGAACTCCCCCAGGAACGCCGCGGCCGCGCGCACGGCCGCATATTCCCGGGTATCGCCGGCGCCGGGAAATGCGAACTTCCAACGCACGATCTGGCGCGCGATTCCGGTTTTCCCCTCATCCACCGACAAACCCGTGGCGGGAAAAACGCGGCAATCGTAGTTCCGGCATGTTTGCGGACGATGCTCGTATATCGAACATTTGTCGGCTTTGAACATCGGGCAACGCCCCGATTCATCGTAGCCCATCAGCACATGGCCTTTGGGCAACCCCGGAGCCCGGAAAACCAGCTGCTTGGGAATCCGCGCCAAGGTCGCGGTTTCTTCGGGGCCGATATGGATGAAGTATCCGGACGTGCAACAGGCATTGCAATTGCCGCAAGGGACATCCGCGCCGACATTGCCCTTCTGCGCCAGGCGGGTGCTTTCCAACCAAGTGGAAAACCCCTCCGTCGGGATTTCCGCATCGGACATATCCGCAAGCGCCTTCCCGGCATCCTCGCCCGTCATAGTGAGAGGGTTCCCGCCAGATAGGTCACGGCCTTTCCCGAAATCAGGACCCGCTCGGCCGATACCCGCAGTTTGATTTCTCCTCCCCGTTTGGAAACCTGTTTGGCCAGCAACTCGTCCCTGCCGATGATTTTGGACCAGTACGGAGCTAGTTGCGTATGGGCGGACCCGGTAACGGGGTCTTCATCTATACCGTACTTCGGTGCGAAAAACCGGGAAACGAAATCATGGCTCTTGCCCCGCGCACTGATGCCTACTCCCCTTAAATCCAGCGCACGCAATCCATCCAAATCCGGGCGCGCGTTCACCACCGCCTCCTCATTTTCAAGGATCAGGAAATAATCCTCCCTTTTCAGGCATATCGCTTCGGACAAACCGAAGGCCTGGAGCAAGCGAGGCGGCGGCGCGCAGGGAACGGGTTCCTGATTGGGGAAATCCATGCTGATCCACTCTCCGTCCCGGGATACGTTTAAAGATCCGCTCAGCGTTTCGAACGTGATCTCCTTGCCTGGGTACCCGAGATGATGGAACAAAACATGGGCGCTTGCCAAGGTCGCATGGCCGCACAAACGCACTTCGCAAACGGGAGTAAACCAGCGCAGGTGGAATCCCTGCCCCATCTTGACGAAGAACGCGGTTTCGGAAAGGTTGTTTTCCGCCGCTATCTTTTGGAGCACGTCGTCATCCAGCCAAGCATCCAAAGGGCAGACCGCGGCGGGATTTCCCGAGAACAGGCGCTCGGAAAATGCGTCTATCTGAAATAACCGTATTTCCATTTGCCCATCTCCATCTCAGGGAAGAGTAAAATCGACTTCCACTACGCTGCCGGCGAACTCCCGTACCTCGATCTTGCGGTCCAGGAAATACCCGATCGTTTCGATATTGGTGCGGGTATGGCCGCTAAGCGCCATGGTCCGGAAAACCCCGCCCGCCCCCAGCGCCATCGGTAATAGCAATTGATCCGCCAGCCGCCATCCTACCGGCGCCTCCTGCTCCCGATAGCGGCGCACATCCGTCATCAAGCCGTCGCAAACCGATTCCGGGGAGGCGTTGAAGGGATTGAAGGCGGTAATCATTTCCGTAATGTGCTCATAACGCAATTCCGTCAGGATAACGTTCCCCGGACCCGGAGACTCACAGGCCTCTTCGATGTCGATATCGGCAGGGGCCCAACCGAGGTGGTTGGTTAAATGCAGTCGGGCGCGTTCAGGTTCATGCGGCGGAATGCGGTTCCATAACACCTTGGCCGTTTGCCCGAGCAACCGGCCGCGCTCGATAAGGCGCAAAGGCCTAAGCGCGGCGGTAGGCGCGAGTACCACGCTCCACTTTCCGCCGCCGAGAGGATAGAAGCCGCGCCGCTCCACGCTGACGCTCGCCTCTACCCCCATGCGTCTGAGGGCGGCCAAATACACGCGATCGAGGAAGTCCAGGGATGGCGCGGCGGGATTATGGGTGCCGCCTTCCAAGCTCAATTCAAAAGAGCCCCCGGATGCAATAAGGGCCGGCAATACGGTCTGGAATACCAAGGTGGAACTGCCCGCGCTCCCCACCGAGAAGGAATAGCGCCCCGGGATGATGGGACCGGGCCGGAAGGACAGGGACACGGACCCGAGTTCGGCTCCTTCCAACCGGGCGGAACAGATCCGGGCCGCGGCCTTTACGCACGTCAGATGTTGCCGCATCAGCCCAGGTTTCTTTCGGCCGGCGCGGATGCGATGGATACGGAACGGTTTTCCCGTGGCCATGGATAAGGCCAGGGCGCTGCGCAGGATTTGGCCTCCGCCCTCGCCACGGGATCCGTCCAGGACGATTTCTTCGCTCATGCTGGATGGAACGCTAATACTCGGCATCGTCTTTTCAACGGACGGTTTATTTGAGCCGTTCCAGGACGCCTTTGCGTTTCACGATATTCTTGTAATCCCATTGTATCCTTTTGGACTTGGCCAGCCACCGGCGCAGGGCCGTGACCTTGACTTCCTTCAAGGCGGCGTAGCGGGTCTCGGCGGCCTTGAAAGTCCCCTCCTTTTCAAGCCCCTCTTCCTCGAAAGATTGCCCGCTCCAAAACAGGATCCGGATGCCGCTCTTGAGCTTATGGTAGCCAACAATCGGATTCTCGTCCAAGAACCAAACCGGGCCTCCATGCCAAATCCGGCTCTGCGCTTGCGGAAGGGCGCGATCGATTTCCTTATTGAGCAGGTCGCAAATGGCCTCGTCTTCCGCGCTTTGACCGCGGTTGTAGGCGGGAATGGTTTTGAAATCGGCTTTCATTTTGGCCCATTATTTTAAGAGGGTTTTATTCGGTTGTAAAAAATCCCCGTCAACGATTAGCAACTTCCCCCCCGTTTGGGAGAGGATGCGATGAGAGCTGAGCTCATCGGAAACGATAAAGCCATCTCCGCCTTTGAATTCAATAATCCCGCTCGGGATAAGTTCCAGGGTAAATTTTCCTTCCAGGCAATGAACAAAATGCCCGACCTGACACCAGTGATCGGCCAAGTACCCGCTCGAATATTCTACCATGCGAATCCTTAAACCCGGATATTCGATGGTCTTGCAATATGACAAGCCTTGCTCACCTCTAAGCTCGATACTTTCAAGCGCCACCCAGTCTATGAATTGAAATGGTATTTCACCCATTGGTGTTCCCGACTTTGAAAGTCACTTGGTTCCCGACCTCTCGAAGGGCAGAAATGTTTAAGCTTCCCTTCCCACATGACCTCCTTCATGGCCCCGACAATCGTGGGTTCCTGCTGGGCCTTGGTGGTTTCACCAGCTCCGAAACCGAAGGCCAAAAGTACCAGGGTGATAATCGCCACCGAAATGCTTCTCATATCATTTTCATCCGACGTTACTTGAATATGCCCAAAGAAAAGGCCAACCGGTCAGTAGCCTCATAGCCGCTCCAACTGGGAATGAGGCAAAGTTGATAATTGACGATGGCTTCAAACCCGAACCTCTTGAAGCGGTATCGGAAGCGGCTGGAGAAATCGGTGAACAGGTCGCTGTATACAATCCCTCCCACCGGAGAATCCCCATCCTGATTCAACGCATCAAGCTGGAAACCCAACCCGAGTTGAGGCAATATGGTCACGCTATTTCCGGTCCGCACTTCTTTTCCGAATAGGATTTCGTTAAGGGCGGATGCGTGCTTATCATACAGAGACGATTCGTCCTTATGAATCAAACCGGACCAATCCCAGGCCCTTTTTTCAATCCGATGGGTCGAAGCCTTCACTTTAAAATGCGCGTCAACATAAGGCAGGTTCAAGGGGACAAAGGCACCGACCGCGAATCCTGGCTTCTGAAGCTTATAAACCCCGGCGGCGGTCTCGTTGTATTCGTTATTCGGGAGATAGTCCATTCCTATGAAAAGGGAGCCGACCTTATCGATGGGAAAGCAGAACGAGGCCGAAAACAAGGCCAGGATCGGGAATTTAGCGATCCGGGCCATTAGATAACCTTCTTTCATTTCGTGTACAATCCGATTTCTTCGCTTTTCCGGATAACATCCTGCGCGTATTCCCAGAGAATCCGTGAGCCCTCTGCGATGTGCTTCTTCTTTTCCACCACTTGGGATGTATGCACCTCGTGGCTTTTGTACTTGAGGTTTTTCGTGTGCAGATGGTTCATTAAGGGTTGCAGGCTATCCAGGGATGCGGCGAATTTCGCTTCCGGGCTTCGTCGAGCCTCAAACTCTTCCCAAAGGCCTGACAGCTCCTCCCCCATCGGCCCGGGAAGCAAACCGAAAATCCTTTTCGCCGCTTTAAGCTCATTCTCTTGTTTCGAAATGTTGGCCTTTTCGTCATAAAGAAAGGTGTCGCCCACATCGATTTCAACGATATCGTGAACTAACAACATCTTGACGACCTTCAGCATATCCAGATTCTTTTCATCCGAATATCCGGCTAGAATGACGGCCATCAGGGAAACATGCCAGGAATGTTCCGCGCTATTCTCATTCCTTGATTTATCGATCACCGAATTCTGCCGGTAAACAACTTTAAGTTTTTCGATCTCATTTAAAAAATCCACGCATCCGGTCAATTCATCAGAACCCATTTTCAACTTCCTCATTCAAGGTCACTACGCCCTCCAATGGCTTTTGCCGCATTTATGCCATCATCCAGGTAACAACGCTCCATCTCACCGCATCGCTCAGGTTTGGAATGGCTCGATGCGGCACGAACGAATCGAGAAACACGGCGCTGCCCAAGCCGCATTCAATGATAAGCTTTCTTTGGCCTTCGAGATCTTCTTCCTTGATCGTGTGATTTTCCGGGTCGCCATTGTGCGCCATGGGCCCGGTGCGTATTCCCGGGACCACTTCCAGGGATCCATTATGCGCCCCGACCTTGGTCAATGGCATCCAGCAAGCGATCCTGACCTTGGAGAATTCGCCCCCATCCAAAATCGAAACGTCGGAATGCCAGCCCTGTCTTCTCCCGGGCAGCGAAGGAACGTTTGCGCGTACTCGAATCGTGTAAGACTTGACCGCGGCGCCCAACAAACCCTCCGCAATATCCCTTAAGGTTCCATATCCATCCAAAAAGGATACTCTTTCATCCAAATGCGCCGTATGGTAAACGCTTAATAGCAGACTCTCCGCGAGTTTCCTATCCTTTCGTGCGATACGCTCCAATCGTATTTCCGGAGCCTCCCCCGCGAAGGTCGATGCGGCAGGGACTTCCAGAGATTGGATTGCCGCCTCAAGTCGCTCTCCGATAACCGCGCGGAATCCTTCCAACTGGGAATCCGACAAGAAGGGAATGACTTGATAGCCTTCGGTTTTGAACGGCACTGAGGGAAAAGGTACAATTTTCCCTCGCTCACTCTAAATGACCCGCTTCGGGCTTCTGATCCGCCAAGCCGAATTACACCTTTTGCCAATTCGATTCTTTTCCCAACAAGTATGTTCGATTTCACCGGGTCAGCGTAT
>JBDSWM010000097.1:0-6307 GCA_039926685.1 Fibrobacteria bacterium
GCCCGGTGGCCCGATGTTGCGGAGAAACAGGTTGCCGCATGTGGAGGATACGGATTGGGTGGGGTCGAACCATTTCTCCAAGTCCTTGGAACAGGCGTCGACCGCGCCGCGCCGGGGGATTTTTTTCCCCAGGGAGGAATCGTATTGCAATGTATCCTTCACCATCCCCGGCACCAGGTTTTTGGAATTGATGAAACAACCCGTTACGTTGCTGGAGGAGAACTCGCCGTTGAAGTCGCCATAATCATGGTCGAAAAGCGTGGCCTTCAAATTCATATAATCCTGGGCCGCGACGGACCCGGCCAAGAACAAAAGGAACAGGATGAATCGGTACTGTGGGATTATTTCAGCCAAAGAGTACGCCCCCGGCGCTATTTCAGCGCGGCGAGCACTTCGTCCACATGGCCGCTCACTTTCACCTTGGGGATGACCTTGGCTATCTTGCCGTCCTCATCGATGATGACCGTGGTGCGCACTATGCCCATGAATTTCCGGCCGTACAGAGACTTCTCCTGCCACACGCCGTATGCCTCCAACGCCTTATGTTCGGGATCGCTGATAAGCGGGAAATTGAGCCCGTACTTGGCCTTGAATTTCTTATGCGATTCCACCGAATCCGCGCTCAAGCCGAGCACGACGGCGCCGGACTTGGTGAATCGGTTCAAATTGTCGCGGAAGTCGCAGGATTCAGTGGTGCAGCCGGGAGTGCTGTCCTTGGGATAGAAATACAGAATCACCTGCTTGCCCTTGAAATCGGCTGGCGAAACGAGATTCCCGGAATCGTCGGATAGTCTGAAGGCCGGCGCCTTGGTGCCGGGCTTAGGCCCATAGCCAAATGAACCGGGAGCGCCCGTTCCGGACTTGGGGGCCGGTGCGGATTTGGCCGGAGCTGCTTTTTTGGGGGAGCCGGCTGTCTTTTTGGGAGAGCCTGATTTAGCGGCGGATGGTTTTTTGAGAGCGGGCATGGCGACTCCGGAATGGGGATGGCCGCTCCCCGGTTGCGCGGGCTACCGGTACGGCAAGCGGGCGGAAGCGCTCCGCCTCCGTAAAATAAAGCCAATCATCACCGGGATGGCAAGTCGGGAACGGGTAGGGCCGATTAGAACGCCTTGGTCGCCTGTTCCGAAGGCGCGGGCACCACGCTCGCGAAATGCTTGAGTTCGGGCGCGGACATGCGGGTGAGCAGTTGATCGCGGCGGCTGCAGAACTCTTTCCACTCCAGCTTATCCACGCCTTGCTTGGCTTCCATTTTGAGGGAAGCGGGATTGATGTACTTGCCATTGAACTCCACCCGGTAATCCAGGTGAACGCCTGAAGCCAGCCCCGTCATGCCCATATAACCGATCAGGTCCCCCTGCTTGACGCGGTTGCCGGCGCGCAACCCCGCCGCGTACCCGTTGAGATGGGCATAGTAGGTGTTGTACACGCCGTTATGGCGGATTTTGATGGTGTTGCCATAGCCGTTGACCCACTTGGAATATTCCACCGTGCCGTCGCCGGCGGCCAGGATTTTGGTGTTTTTCGGGCCGCAATAGTCGATGCCCCAATGCGGACGGGTTATCCCGAGCACGGGATGCAGGCGTGCGGCTGAGAACCCGGAGGAAACATGGACATAATTGAGAGGCGCCTTCATCAGCATCTTTTCCATGCTGCGGCCGTCCTGGGTATAATAGGCGCCCTTATAAAGGATGCCGAAATAATCCCGTCCCCGGTTCACGTATTTGGCGGAAAGCACCTTGCCGTAGCCGCGGAAGGAACCGTCTTCGCCGAAGCGCTTTTCCACCAGAAGGCTGAACTCGTCGCCGACGCGCGGATCCTTGAAGAAATCCAGATCCCAGGCGAAGATCTTGGTCACCTGCTGGATCAACGCCCCGTTCTCGCCCCGGGAGAGGAAGGCTTCGTAGAGGCTGGAGTTAAGAGTGCCGTTCACGGAGATGGTATCCATGCGCACGGGGATATCCGCCAAAGCATAGGCGAATGCATCCGATGGCCCTCCGTTGATCGCTCCCGGAGCGGCCAGGGCCACGGAGGCGGAAACCGTCGGAACGGTTCCGGCCGCCTTGGCCTTGGATACGAATCCCGGCAAGGCCAGGACATGTCGGCGCTCGCAATTGCGGTCCTCCAGGTTGAACCCCTGCAGTAACTTACCCGCTTCCGTAACTTGGAAGATAACCTGGTAGGCTTGGCCGGCGTACAGCTTGAAGCGGAAATTCTCCTTGATGCCGGAAAGCAGCCGGGAGGATTCCGGGGCCGGAAGCGCCAAATCATGGACGATGGAATTGAAGCTCTGTCCCGTCTTGACGCGGCCGGAAAGGGTATCGAGTACGATTTGGGGAGCCGGGGCCTTCACTTCTGCCTGGACGGAGGCGCTTTGCTGGCGGCAACCGCCCAAAATCGCCAATCCCGCCAAGCAACCCAGGCCGGCGATCGCAAGGCGGCGCGGTCGATGCTTCAGGGAATTGGGCCGTATTTTCCTCGGAATCATGAAAACCTCCAAGCGTTGCCTCAATGCAACGCCCATTTTCGCTAATATGATGAATTCCGATTATCCGCCCTGGCGGCAATATCTGCGCAACCGAGTCCGGGAAAATACCGGGGCTTTGCTTCCCGATATTACCAATATACTCCAGGGTCTAAAATGCCGCCAACCAAACCTCGGTTCGGGCGTCGCTTTCTGGAAATTGGGACAGGGGATCAGGGACGGGGGATGGGGGCCGCGGCTTCGGGGGAATATTCGGATTGCACCACTTGGCAGGCCGAGTGGGCGCGTCCCATGGTAACGGCGATCGGCTCGTCGAGCATGGTCACGCAATTTCCCTTGAGCGCTTGGGCGTCCACTTTACCCAGGTTGAAGCGGAAACTTCCGGCGAAGTCGCCTATGCCGCCTTCCGTCACAACTTTCACGGAAAGGGTGTAGTTGCCCTGTTCCCAATAGCATTTCTGGTTCAGATCGGTATAGGCGGAAATGCAAGCATCCTGCTTCTTGAATTCGCCGATGAGGTCTTCATGATCGATTTTGGCTTCTCCCGGCGAGTAAACCGCCCCCGCCTGGGGAGCGGATCCGCCGCGGCGTTGGCGCCATTCCAGGATACGGCGTTCGGTTTCGCGCCAATGGTGATAGTAGGTTTGCAGGATGCCTTTGACTTGCCGGGATCCTTCGACGTCTTGGAAGACGATGTTGTATTTCCGGGTATCGCCGGAGGTGACCAGAAAAGGATGGGGCATTTCCCAAGACTTGGCCCCGGCGATCGGAATCAGGAAATCCGGCTTGAAGGCTATCCAGCGGAATTGGCGCTTGGCCTTGTCCTTGTCGGCGACCAGATCCACCTCGATGGACTGGACGAAGACTTCCTTCGTGAACGGGCGCAGCACGCCCGCCAAGGCTATCAACGGACCATTGGCGTCGAAACCCAATTCGACGGGTCCGCTGGCGTACAGCTCCAACCCCTTGCGGCTGGAGGATTTCCGTAGCAGGAGCCAGATCCAGAATTGGGCCAGGGCCAGGATGGAAAGGAACCAGGGTCCTTGTTCGCGCAAGGCGGCCATCAGGGGCGCTCCGCCATCCCCTGCCTGGCGATGAGCAGGCAGGCACGGGTCTCGGCGAAAGCGACTTCGAGATCGAAAAGCATCCCGGAAACGGACTGGGTGGCCTCCTTGGGACCCGAGGCCGCCGATTCCGCGGCCCCGGCCAAATCCCGGATGCTCAAGGCGCCCAGGTTCTCGGCCAGGCAAAGCAGTATATGGAGGGACAGCGCCGTCCGTTTGAAATCCCCGGCCCTGCCGCCATCCCAGGATTCCTGCAGGCGTACGGGAGCTTCCTTGAGGAACATATCTATCAGCTTGATAAGATAGGCTTCGGAACGCTCTTGCTTGATCCGGGTAAGCACATGGGCATCTAGGCATTTCACGGGCATGGACAAATCCCCCACGGAGCCGCGTTCGGCCCCTTGATAGTCTCACATTGTATCCCAATGCGGGTCACGAGGCAACGGTGGCGGATCAGGCCTTGCGGATGATATTGCGCACCCGGGCCAGCAACTCCAAGGGCGAGAACGGCTTGACCAGGTAATCATCGGCTCCCAGCTGGAAGCCCCGGGCTATGTCCTTCTCTTTTCCCAGCGAAGTCAGGAGCAGGATTGGGAGATTGGCCGCGGCCTGGGTGGAACGCAACTTGGGCAGCAATTGCAACCCGTCCATGCCGGGGAGTTTTGCGTCGAGAATGCACAGGGAATAGGCGCCCGTGGCGGCGGCGGCCACGGCGGCGGCGCCATCCAGGACATGCTTGATCCCGAAGCCTTCGCGGCCCAACCGGCCCTTGACTATCATGGCGACGGTTTCGTCCGCCTCCGCCAGCAGGATGGAACGGGGCTGGTGGACCGGTTTGTCGCTGGCGGTGAGCACGCAATTGCGGCCCTGGGCCTTGGCCAGATAGAGGAATCGATCGGCTTCGGCGATGGCTTCCTCCACCGTCCAGGCCGGCGCGATTTCCGTGACGCCCGCCGAAAAAGTGACATGGAAGGTGCGCCCGCCCGAGGCCGTGAACGTTTGCGCGGAAAGGGCCTCCAGGGCCTTGCGCACGGCCATGCCGGCCCCGTCCATACCGGTGTTGGGGAACAAGGCCACGAATTCCTCGCCGCCCCAGCGCGCCAGCAGATCGGATTTGCGCAAGGCGCCGGTGAGGATGGCGGAGGTCCGTCGCAACACCTCGTCGCCGGCCGCGTGCCCGAAAGTATCGTTGATGTACTTGAAGCGATCCAAATCGAGGATGGCGGCGGAGACCGGCTCCCCGCGGCGGCCGGCCAGGGAGATGCTCCGGGAGAAAGCCTCCCGGAAGGCGGCGCGGTTGGGCAGGCCGGTCAGATGATCGCGGCGCGATTCGCGCAGATTGCCTTCCGTTCGGTACAGCCAGGCGGACACCGCCGCGCAAATTGTTTCCACCTCGAAGGGCTTCTCGTAATAGGCGTCCGCGCCAAGGGCGAAGCATTCGGTCTTGGGCTGCGCCCCCAGTTTGGCGGAAAGGATGATCACGGGGACGTTGGCGGTGGCGGGCCTTTCCTTGAGCCGCATCAGGAAATTCCGGCCGTCGGTATCGGGCAGGATCAGATCCAGGAGGATCAGGGAAATCTTCTTCTCTTCCAAGAGGGCTTCCGCCTCCCGGGCCGTAGCGGCGATGTGGATTTCCCGGTTGGAGGATTCCAGCACCGTGCGCAGGAGATCGGTGATGTAAGGGTCGTCGTCGATGAGGAGGATGCCGGCATTATCCTCCATCTCGGATACGGCGCAGACTTCCTGGATGGTTTCCAGCAGCTTGTCCAGGGCTCCGGGAAAGGCCGCTTCCGTGGAATCCTCCAGGGCGGCGGCGTTTTCGGTAATTTCCGGGAATCCGTAAGTGGCGCCCGAGCCCCGCAGCGTATGCGCTATGCGGCGTACTGATTCAACGGGGCCTTGCCTTCCATCCAATTCGCGCCGGGCGGCCTTGAGGGCTTCAATGCGGGTGGCCAGACCCGCTCGATACCACTTTTTAAGGTCTTCCAATACTCAGCCTGCCCGGTACCTGAACGTGCTTTTTTCCTTCTGCAACCAGGAGTTCGCATGCCCGAGCATATCGTTCAGCTGGCACAGCATGGGCAGGACGATGTCCTTGGCCCCATCTTCGGCCAAGCGGTTGATGCGCACGGCCAAGTCCCTGATCTCGGTAGCACCCACGTTACTTGCCGCGCTTCCGATGGATCGCACCGCGCGGCTAAGTCCGGTGAGGTCTCCGGCCCGCCCGCGATCGCAGGCGTCGTCCATGCGCAGCGGCACCTTCTCCAGGAATTGATCGATAACCTTGGCCATCAACGCCACTCCGCCCGTGCGTTCCAGGCTGTCCAATGCGCGTCTGTCGAAGGGTCCTTCCGTCATCGCAAGCATAACGTACTCCGGGTGAAGGTCTCTAATTGCTTTGGGTCGCGATCTTATTCTACCACGCGGTTTTCCGGTTTGCCTAGTGGCGTAGTTACGCAATGCCGCTGCATCTTGAAGCTCCGGATTCCTTGCCCCCTCCCCTCATCTCGGCAAGGTGCATTTGACGATTTTGTGACCCCTAATCTTCCCGTTCCCCCTTACCGGACCGTACCCTGCCTGCGTCCAAACCAACAAGCACGCGGATGAATTGGGGAATACGGCCATTTTTAATAAAATTTACCCTTCCCCAACCAGGACCAAGACTTGGGCAAAGACGTTTCCAACCCCTCCGCCAGGCTGGGAGCCATTTTCGACTGGGACGGGGTGGTCATCGATTCTTCCCGCCACCATGAAGAGAGCT
>JBDSWM010000098.1:0-10521 GCA_039926685.1 Fibrobacteria bacterium
CCTGCCCCCGCCAATGGGGAATGTCCACCAATTCCGAATAGATAGCCAATCCTCCCAGCATGGCTTCCAAGCCGATCAAGAAGCCGCCGCGCACCGGATGGCCGCCGTAAAATTGGCCTCCGCCGGGAACCAAGGCGGAAAGCGTAACCGTTTTGGCATAGGAAAGCGGCCGGGTGGAGCTGGTCCAATCATGCAAAGGCAAGGTGTCGATGGCCGGGATGCCGCTATGCCCTTGGGCGGCCGAAGGCCGATAAGCCGCTGTTATGAGCAAGGATAGGACGATGAAGAGGATTGTCTTTTGCATGGCCCTGGATTCCGAGCGGGAAAAATACAAACAACCGTGGCGCTTCCGGTAAGACTGCCGCGTTAGGGTGACGCTTTTTGTCCCCTTGGCAGTGGTATATTTTCTTCCATGAGAATCGGAATCATCAACATCGGGGACGAATTGCTGAGCGGCAAGATCCTGAACTCGAATCAATTCGACTTGGCCCGCGTCCTGGCGCCCCTGGGCCATGATATCCCTTTCAACCTCGTCATCGGGGATGATGCGGCCGGAATCGCGTGCGCCTTGGATTGGGCTTCTGGACCGCAGGCGCTGATCAAGGCCGACCTGCTCATCCTGACGGGAGGCTTGGGCCCCACCCGGGATGATCTGACCCGCCAAGCCGTGGCCGGCTTCCTTAAGCGTCCCGTCGTTGCGAGCGCGGAAGCCATGGCCTGGTTGGGCGAATTCCTGGGCAAGCCCGCGGGCGAAGTGCCCGAAGAGCAGTCCGTGCAAGCGGGCGTCCCCGAGGGAACACGCGCGTTACGTAACCCCGCCGGTACTGCATGCGGTTTCGCATTCTCGGCCGCGGGAATTCCCGCTTACGCTTTTCCCGGCGTTCCCGCGGAATTGGAAGCCATGATGCGCCTGCATTTGCTGCCAGGCCTCAAGGGCGATGGGATTCTGCTGGAACGCGCCGCTTGGACTTGGGGCTGGTCGGAGAGCGCGCAGCGCCGGGCTTTCGCCTCCTTGGATTTCCCGGGCCATTTCCGGTTCTCCAGCCTGCCCGGTGAAAAAGGCGTGCGCCTCACGTTATCCTGCCTGTGCGTCCCGTCCCAGCAGGCCGACCGGGCGTCCGAACTCGATTTACTTTGGCGGAATATGCTTGCCCTCATTCCGCCTGAATCCATCGTCGATGCCGAAGGGGCCACCTTGCCGCAAGCCGTGGTCAAATTGCTGTCGGCCAAAGGGGCCACCGTTTCCGTGGCGGAATCCTGCACGGGAGGGGGATTGGGATTCCTCCTCACCGAAGTGCCTGGCAGTTCGAACGTTTTCCGCCAAGGCTTCCTCACCTATTCCGACGCCGCCAAGTCGGAATGGCTGGGAGTGCCTGGCAAGACTTTGGAAGCCGCTGGCGCGGTTTCCGAAGCCACCGCCCTGGCCATGGCGCGCGGTTGCCTGGAAAAATCCCGCGCCGACTATGCCGTTTCCATCACCGGCATTGCCGGACCCACCGGCGGCACCCCGGAAAAACCCGTGGGCACGGTTTGGATTGCCGTGGCCTCCAAAGACAGCGCTATAGCCCGGCTTTTTAAAATGCGCGGGGACCGGAATACCATTCGCTGGCGTTCGGCCTATTCCGCGCTCAACCAACTCAGATTGTTGATTTCAGGCCAATTAGGACTAAAATGAGCCTATTCAAAATTGCCCTTGCACAAATGAGCAGTAAATAATATTCTTATCCAAACCCCTCCCTTCCATAAGGAGTCTCTCATGTCCGTCAAAAAAACCACCTCTCCCGTTTCCGAGGAAGCCGCCAGTAAGAAAAGGGCTATCGATGCCTGCGTAGCGCAGATCGAAAAGAACCATGGCAAGGGCTCGATCATGACCCTCGGCAATCAGGATATCGTGGACATCCCCGTCATCAGCACGGGATGCATCCAATTGGACATGACCCTTGGGGTGGGCGGTTTGCCCAAGGGAAGGATAGTCGAGATTTTTGGACCGGAATCCTCCGGTAAGACCACGCTGACCTTGCATGCCATCGCCGAATGCCAGAAGGCCGGCGGCGTGGCGGCCTTTATCGATGCGGAACATGCTTTCGATGCGCTCTACGCCCGCAAACTGGGAGTGGATATCGACAACTTGCTGGTTTCCCAGCCGGACACGGGCGAACAGGCGTTGGACATTTGCGAGACCCTGGTGCGCAGCAACGCCATCGATCTCATCGTGGTGGACTCGGTGGCAGCCCTGGTGCCGCAAGCCGAAATCAACGGCGAAATGGGGGATTCCCATATGGGCCTGCAAGCCCGTCTCATGTCGCAGGCCTTGCGCAAGCTTACCGGCATACTGAACCGTTCCCATTGCTGCCTCATCTTCATCAATCAGCTGCGCATGAAGATCGGCGTCATGTTCGGAAATCCTGAAACCACCACCGGCGGCAATGCCCTCAAATTCTACGCTTCCGTGCGCTTGGACATTCGTAAGATCGCCTCGCTGAAAGAAGGCGAAGAAGTGATCGGCAATCGCACCAAGGTGAAGGTGGTAAAGAACAAAGTGGCCGCGCCGTTCAAGCAATGCGAGTTCGACATTCTCTACGGTGTCGGCATTTCCAGGGAAGGCAGCCTGCTGGATATGGCCACGGAAATGGAAATCATCCAGAAAAGCGGAACCTGGTTTTCCTATGGCAAGGACAGGCTTGGTCAAGGCCGGGAGAAGGCCCGCGACTTCCTCAAGGAAAACAAGGCCATGGCCCAGGAGATCGAGGCCAAGATACGCCAGACCGCCGCTTCCGGCCAGGCCGACACCAAGGCCGGCAAAGGGGTTGCGCCCGCTGACAATGAGTCCTGGGACAATATCGAGATCACGGCGCCAGGGGAAACCTGAGAATCGATTCCGGACTCCGACTGGGAGAAACCGGGATGCAAAGCGAAGGAATGACGCCTCACCGCTCGATGGCCATTCCTCGTCCCGTCGGCAGCCTTATGCTTGTAGGGCTGCCGACCACCTGCAAAATGTGATTGCCGCCCATAACGGGACCGGCTTGCGGCTTCCCGAATTTGCCCGAAATCACCTATGCCTAGCCAGGATCAGGCCAAAATACGGCAAATGGAGGCTCCTAAAGAGTTGACCAAGGTATTACGGTAACGGATCGCTGCCGAATTATATAATTTACGCAAATACGGATTTTCGCAACCGGACCCCGATTGACCCGCAATGCCATTAAAGAGACTTAACACCGTGAACTTGATGTCGATACTGTTGCTATGCGCGGCGGGATTCATCCATGGCGCGACCGAAGATGACTTGGCGCGTCCGCTGCTACTGCAAGCTCTGGAAAACCAGTACCATGGACGTTACCAGGCCAACTTGCAGATGATCAACGAGAATTTCGCAGATGGGAAGGATTCCCTGTCCGGCTGGGCCGAGTTTGCGGATGATGTGGGCGAGCGGAAAATATCCCTTTCCGGACCCGCGAAGGCGTTCGAATATAAAAGCCTGAATTTTGGGAAAGAGCAATGGATTACCGATGATAATTCCAGGCGCGTTAGGCGGATTGCGAATCGGCAATGGAAGAAGGGCGTATTCGGGAACCTGCTCACCTATGAAGATATGCTCAAGCTGCCTGCCGATTTTTTCCTGGAATACTCTTCCTGCAAAAGCGTGAAGGTAACAGACAGCGCCTACCAGATTTCCATGACCTTGAAACCCTTATTCCAGTCTTTTTATAGCCGAATCGATGTCACGCTTTCCAAAACGCCCGTGCTGGTGAAAGGCATGGTTTTTTTCGGCGGTCACGGGGAGAGGCTTAAAAGCCTGGAAGTCAAAGGCTATCAGGAAATGGAAGGCAAATGGCTGGTCACGAATATGTGCGTGGCCGACAATGATTCCACCGCCAGCTTGCAAATGTGCTTTAAGAATTTTTCCTTCACGGAATCCCCGTTGGCGCAAAGCCAGAAAATCAAGGCCGGCTTAGTGGCCAATCGGCCATTATTGGTTCCCGCCCCGGCTGGAAATGCCGGCGAGTTGGAACGCGAGAATCCGGAAGACGTAAGCAACTGAGAAGCAACAGAGCTCCACGCTTGTCCGCAGGCTTCCACCCCGGTCCCCGTCTTTTGGTTGATTCACATTTTCAGGAAATGGATATTCCATTTCCAGTCGGCCATGACAAGCAAGGATTTTGCGGTATTCCCGGAAGGTATTTGATCGTGCAGCGTCCAGTAACCCAACCGGACGTCGAGACCACGGCGCTGATGTTCGGGATTTCGGCCGAACCGGAACCCGTTGATTCCGAATGAGATCAGGTTCTTTTTCAATTCCGTATGGTCGGACAGCCAATACTCATCGCGTAGATCTATCCCGAGGAATGAAACGGTCCTGAACAGCGACCAAGGCCGCAAATCCAGGGACAATTGCCCTACCGCCTTGTTTATCCGATCGCGGGTGGCGATTAAGAGTTCGTCCCCATACTCGAATGCGAAGGATTCGCCTTTGGCGTCGATATCCCAAAGCGTCCGCGAGGCGAATAGATAAAGCTGGGCCTTTCCAATGTCGAAAGTCAAATTGGCCTGATAGGTGAAAACATCCGCGCCCCCGAGTTCCTTGGCGTAGGTGAGTACTTTGCGAGGGAGGTATTCGCTGTTGGCTGGGGGGGAACCGTTGCTATCACCGGCGAATGCCAGCAGGGAATTGTGGTAGAGCATGCGGTTATAGCTTAGGCCCACTTCCAGGTAACGCATCGGTTTCAGGTTGAAAGTGGTCCCGAGATCCGATGTGAAAGGAGAGATATTAAGGTTACCGTTGGTTTCGAAATAAGTCTGGCTGAATAAGCCTTTGCCGCCTTCCGAGAGAGGCTCTACCCAGCCCACCTGGAAATGGTAAAACCCGTTGGTAAGGACATAATCATAGCCCATCGGGCTGGCGGTGAAGTTCACCTGGTTCATGAAGAAGGGGCCGAAGATTATCGGCTTAACGGAGTCGGCTAGGGCGCCCGTCGCCATGATGGCCGAGGCCAAGGCAGCGAAGATTGAATTTCGAAGCGAGAATCGGGAATGCAAGTGGGATAACCTCTGGCGCTGCTCTATGCCCAAAAGTTAAAAATAATTGGGGAGGCGCGCCGTCCGATGGCGGTTTACCTTCATGCATTTCGGTTCTATTCTTATATTTACCGCATTGAAAGCCATATCCTGGGGGTCTGCATGAACATCAAGCAATCCGGCCATTTGCAACCGAACGCCCGGTCCGTCGCCAAGCCGCTTTTCCGCGCTGTGCGAATTCCTTGGGGCGCTGCGTTTATGCTGGCCGGATGCCTGATTCTGCTCGCAGCCTGCGCTTCCCATTATACCCGGCCCCTCGTATCCCGAGGCCTCCCTGCCGAGGAACGGAAGGACTATATCATTCAGAACGGTTTCGGGATTCCGGAAAACGTGAAGCAGGCCTTTCTCGACGGGTTCGTCGAGGTCGGGATGACCCGGGAGCTGGTTTTCCAGCTGTTCGGCGCGCCCGACAGGACTACGGGCGGGGACACGAATTGGGAGTATGTGAACAATAAAGGCACGCTCATTACCGGGGTTACGTTCAAGGCCGACAAGGTCGAGAAGGTTTACGGTGATCCCAAGGGCGGCAATAACGCGGAAGGCAAATCGACTACTCCCTAATCGGGAGGAACCGCGAAAGCCTTCGAAAAATCAGGATTGAGCTCATATGGATGAATCCGGCTTTCCGGATTGGGAGCGCATCCAATCCGACTTCCCCATCAATAAGCAGCTGATCTGGCTGAACAATTGCGGCACTACGCCTTTATCCGTTCCCGTCCGCGCCTCCGTGGATCGTTGGCTGGAGGCCTATCAAAACCGCGGCACCCTGGCCGAGGGCTTTTCCTACGTCGGCATTAAGGTTTCCATTTATCGGCGTTTGCAAAAGCTCCTGAGCGCCGGGCCGGATGAGCTGGCTTTGGTGCATAATACCGCGGAAGGCATGAACTTCATCTCCCACGGCCTGGCATTGGGGCCCGGGGATGAAATCCTAATCCTGGAAAATGAATATCCGAGCAATGTTTATCCTTGGGAACATTGGCGGGAAAAAGGCGTGAACTTGCGCGCGGTTCCCATGCCGGCTCGGCCGGAGGACCTGCCGGGGGCATTCTCGGCCGCTATCGGACCGAGGACCAAGGTAGCGTCCTTTTCAGCCGTGCATTGGTGCACCGGAATGCCGTTGCCCTTGCCGGAGCTTGGCGCGATTTGTGCCCAACGTGACATGGTATGGGTGGTGGACGGATCCCAGGGCGTAGGCCTTGTGGATTTGGACGTTAAGGCTTGCGGCATCCATTACATGGCTTTTTCCGCCTGGAAATGGCTGTTGGGGCCGGTGGGAGTGGGCGTGATGTATATCGCCCGAAACCGCCTGGATGCCTTGCATCCCATATTCAAAGGCACGGAATCGGTGCCTCAGGATGGCGACTATCTGCCTTACAAGCAGGCCTTCAAGCCATCCGCCGACCGGTATGTAGTCTCGACTGGAAGCATGACCGACTGGGTGTACCTGGATGCCAGCCTGGCGTACCTGGAGGGGATCGGTTTCGAACGCGTAAGGGACCGGATCCGAAGCCTGGCATCCCGCCTATCCGGGGGGTTGCGAGACGCGGGTTTCAGCCTGACGGCGGATGCCTCCACGCTCACCCCCACGGGGATTGTGGTCGCGTCCAAGCCGGGCTTGGATTCGGCCGGGGCGGTGAAGTCCCTCAAGGCGAGGAACATCATCGCGGCCGAAAGGTTGGGACGCATCCGCCTTGCACCGCATATTTATAATTCGGAGGAACAGATTGATACGGTAGTCGAGGTATTGCGGAGTTTATGAGCCGTCCTTACTCACGTGCCGTGGAGACTGGCAAGCAGGAAAGGCCCACCGTGGGATCGGTGGAAGAGTCCGCCCGCGCGCTTGCGCAGTGGTTCGCAGCCAATCAACGCGACTTGCCATGGCGCGCTGCCGTTCCCCTGGCGTTTGCGGAATCCGAGGTGGCGGAAGTTTCGGGCGCCTACCCCGTCATTGGGGATATGGACCAGAAAGCGACCGCGGCCAGGTTGGACGATCCCCGGCCACCTTCCCGCCGGGACCCTTATCGCACCTGGATATCGGAGATCATGCTTCAGCAAACCCAGGTTAGCACGGTAATAAGCTATTTCGAGCGGTGGATGCGGCGTTTTCCGGATGTAGGCGCTTTGGCAGCCGCCGAAGAACAGGATGTGCTGGAGGCATGGGCCGGCCTGGGATACTATTCCCGGGCCCGCAATGTGCTTGCGACGGCGCGCATGGTGATGGCCGAGCATGGCGGCCTTTTCCCTTGGCGGCGGGAGCAATTACTGGGCTTGAAGGGGGTGGGGGAGTACACGGCGGGAGCCATCGCCAGTCTGGCCTTCAATCTTCCTGAACCCATCCTGGACGGTAATCTGGTGCGGGTTTTCAGCCGGTTATATGCGCTGGATTTCCTGCCGGATTCGAAAGCAGGTAAGGCCGGCTACTGGGATCTCGCATCGACCTGGGCCCAAGCCCATGACCCTGCCTTGGTCAATGAGGCTTTGATGGAATTGGGGGCCTTGATTTGCGTGCCCCGGGGCCCGGACTGTTCCCTATGCCCGCTAACCGCCCATTGTTCTGCCTATAGGTCTGGCTCCCAGGAGCGTTTCCCTCCCACGCGCTCCCGCAAAGAAAGCGAAGGCATCGCCGGCTTCACGGTGGCGGCATTCCGGACCAATCCGTATTCGGGGGTGGCGGAGACTTTGCTCTATACGCCCCGCAAAGGCGAACGACTCGCGGGTCTCCTGACCTTCCCGATATTCGTAGTAGCGGATCTTGCCGCATTGAAAACAGCCTGGCGCCAATCCCTTCCCGGTCTACCGGAAGGGCCGCTGCGCACGCGCGCCATTACCGTGGCCCACAGCATAACCCATCATCGTTATAGTCTGCGGATTGCGGAAGTCCATTTGGAGGCGACCGGAAGAAAGGACGCCCATGCCCTTCCGGACGGATACGCCTGGGCGCCCGTGGCGGAGCTGGACCGTTTATTGGTGAGCTCGTTGCCGAAAAAAATCTGGACCGGTTTGCGATCGGATGGACGCCAGCCGGGCATATAAACCCGGTGTGATCGCCCGCGCCGTGGAGCTAGCGTGCGGTGGTTGTCGCCACAGGCGGCGGTACGGCCGCCGCTTTGGCCAGGCTGCAGCAACGGAATCCGATGGCGCGGCTGGAGTAGTATTCCAGGGCCGGCTTGGAACCCAAAATCGTATACGCGTAAAGGTATTTGATCAGGTATCTTCCCGCCTCGTCCTTTTGTACCTGCCAGGAAGCATTGCCCGCTTCCCGCCGGAATATTTTATCCAGGGTAGCCAGGGTAGTGTCTTTCATCTCATTGGCATCCAAGGTGTCAGGGATGGTGCTGTCAGGATTGGCCACGTTCTGGAAGTTCACGATTGCCAAGGATTTCCTGGTGAGCTGGGCCGAGATGGGTTTGCGTCCCCGGAACGCGGAATCCACGGGAAGGATGGAATCCCTGATACCCGTGGGCTTGCCGGCGACGAAAATCAGCAAGGTCTGGCCGGAAGTGTCGCTGGGTGATGGGATGATATCCGTTATCGCCGCCGGTTCGATAGTATCAGGAACAGCGATGCAACGGTGCCCGGTCAGGCCCGGACCGTAGATGACGGCGATTTTCTGCTTGGTGGAATCCATGCAGTCCTCACGGTACTTCGGTCTCACCTGCTCGGCGAAGTCCCGGTTGGAGCAACGCGCGAGGTTTTGCGTGGAGGAGAGTAAGGGAAGATTGGTTTTCAGATAATTGCCTCCCCGGAGGCTATGGCGCCTGATATAATCCGGGGTAGCGGACGCCAGGGCTGAATCGTTGAAGGCGAATCCATGCGAAAGGACCGAGTCATTGAGTCCTGAATAGGCATTCGGCACATACGGGTCGCGCACCCATTCCGACAGGTTTCCCGCCATGTCGAATACGCCTTCAGTGGCCAGGCACACGGAATTGCGGAGATTGAAGGACATGGCCATGGCCGAATCGTTGGTGGACTGGTTGCAGCTGGTCTGCAGTATGGAAGGGTTGCCGGCTTCGGAGAGGATGCCGTGCAGTAAGGCGGGCGAGTCGGAAGGACCCTCGCAAGACCGCTCCCATTCGGCCTCTGAGCATAACCGGGTCTCAAAAAAGGTTGAGTCGATGTCCGCGCAGGCCTTGACGGCGTCTTCGTAAGTGATGTTGGAAATGAACCGGTTGGAGGACGAATCGCGGTGTTCGTAGGGCTCGATGCAATAAGATTCCATGGTGACGGCTAGCGGCCCTTTCTCGTCCGCGTCCGCCGCACTGCTATTGTCACCCAGGTTGAATTTACCCCGGGGGATGGGTATGAACCCGGGAGGGCAGGACAAGGTACTGTCATCGCCGGCGAAGCGGATGGCCTGGGTGGATACGGTCAGGGTATCGGGATCGGATTCGAATCCGGACAGATCCACGGCCGTGACTGAGAGATGGAAGGTGGTGCCCGGCGGCAGGAAATCCAAAGGCAGGGTGAATGATTCCAGGGTGGAATCCTTCGCCTCCGGAACGATGGTGGTGTCCATGCGATCCAGGGTGGTCGTCTTCTCCCCGGGACCCCGTTGCAGAGTGCGCGTGAAAAGATATTTCTGGATTTGGTAATTGGGGGTCAGCCCCTCCCTGATCGCACCATCCGATTCCACCGAGTCGCGGGAGGATTTCCACTGCGCGATGAAACGGTTGCGGCCGATGGAGTCTACCGTAAGCTCGGGCTTGGAGGGCTGGGTGGTATCGGTGGTGCGCACGAGCACCACTTCCATGGCGTTTTTGTTCTCGTTTCCGCTGCTGTCCACGGCATAGAGAGATACCGTCAAGGAATCCTGCGGGTGCAGGTTCCCGATCACCAAATACAGGCTGTCCGCCGCGATGGGAGCGCCCCGTTTCGCCGAACGGTTCGAATCCGGAAGGGTCAGGGTGAAGGAAATGGGAAGCGTATCGTTGTCGAGGGAATCCCTCACCGAAATCTTCATGTCCTTGCCGCCCACGAAGTAGGAAATGACACTGGGCCGGAAGGCTCTTTTCCGGTCCACATCGGCGCGCCCATCCAATTTCAATCCCAGCACATAAGACCTGATCAATCCGGTATCCTGGGAGAGATTGAAAAAATTGGTCCTGTCGCTGGGCCTTTCCCAAGCCACGGAAATCTGCCTGGAGCCCGCTTCGATGCGGGGATGGAAAGGATCGGGAGGATCTTTATCGGTCGTATTGAAATAAGTGATCGGCGGTTTGCCGGGAGTGGCATCCCCGCTATACACCGGCACCAGACCGAACACCAACCGGCCGGAAATCTCTTCCGCCCGCTGCAGGGAATCGATTAAGATGATTTTCTGTTCGCCATGCCTTAGCGTATCCTGCTTGAATCCGGATTCGCCGAAGACGAATACCACGGTATCCTTGCTCGCTTGCGACAATACGATGACGCTGGCCAGCTTCGCATCGGAGCTGATGG
>JBDSWM010000099.1:0-6760 GCA_039926685.1 Fibrobacteria bacterium
GCCCCAATTACACCATCCTGTCGGCTTGCGCCAGCGCCAACCATAGCATGGGCGAGGCCTATGAGATCATCAAACGCGGAACCGCGGACGTGATGTTCACCGGAGGCACCGAGGCGGCCATGTGCGAGAAAATGATGAAGTGGCTGGTGGGGGAGGTTGCCGAGGAGGCCATCGCCGCCGCTTTTGCCGTCTTGAAATCCCCGTCCACGCCCACCACGAAATCGAATTTCTTCTTGGTCAGCGCGAAAGTATCCGGGACCCAAGCCAGAAAAATCCACGCCCAGGCCAGGCCCCGCGCCATGTTCGATACTGGAAAGTGGGGCAAACCGGGATCTTTGCGGATCGATTTTCTGGCATTCCGGAAAATCCCCATTGGGGCGAACTCCTTCTTTAGGCCGAGCTGCGTCTCCCTCCGAATGGGGCCGACGGGGCAAATGCTACGATACATCGAATGCCCCATTTTTGGGTGCGAAATCGACGGAAATGCCGGTCCGGGCCGCATTTCCGCCGCCCATCGGCGGCATATTTTGAGTATTTTTTTCACGGGAGAGGCCCATCGCTGGAAAGCGCCCGGTGGCAGGCCCGGTTTCGTACCTGCGGTGTTGCCTGGGATGGGCAAAAGGCGGTATTCACATGGCTTTCGATCTACGCGATCCCTTCCAGAAAAAGGCCACGGATACGATCCTGAATAAGGACAAGTCGTCCGCGACCAAGCCGAATGAAATTTTTTCCAAGAAGGCGGGCGGCCGCGGCGGATCGGGTGGTTCCAAATCGAAGGCCGATTCGGAAGCCGCGCTGCTGGAAGAGGAAGAAGACTTCCTGACCAATGCCCCGGTGCCGGAACCGCCCCCGCCTCCCAAGCCCGAAATCAGCCTTTTCAATCCCCAATGGGGCGCGCCCCAGGGGTATTTCAACCAGAAGATTTCCATTTCCGTGGAAGGGACCTTGCCGCCGGAAAGCAGCCACCTGACGCGGGTGACCTTTACGGTAAGCGCTTTGCTTCCGAACGGGAAATTGGATCGCATCGAAGCGAAGGACGCGCATCTGGTCGACGGCAAGGCCGGTGCCGAAGTAACGTTGTTCACCCCCAACTATCGCGATGCCAAAGGCAATCTTCCCCTGGAAGGCGAATACGTTTTCAAGGCCAAGCATCGCGACGGCAAAGAGGTGGATTCCGCCAAGTTGCCCGCCAAGGACAAGAAGGACCTGGCGCATAGGGTGCGCCTTTCCGGAATGCTTTTCGACGCCAACAAATGCTTCCTGCTTCCGGCGGCGCTGGGCGGCATCAAGAAGATCATCGCAGCGCATAAGAAATATCCCAAGGCCCAGGTGCTCCTGGTAGGCCATGCCGGCGGCGATGAGGATTTGGGGGGATTGGACATCGCTTTCGACCGGGCGCAAATGCTCAATGCCTACTTGAAGGCCAAACCCAATCTGTGGCTGAACCAGTTCGGCCCGGAAAAGATTGCCCGCTCCCGGTGGGGCACGCGGGAAATCCAGCTGATGCTCTCGGTTTTGCCGGAAGGCGGAAAGCCCCATTATGCCGGCAATGCGGCGGGCATAACGGACGCGGTGACGACGGCAGCCCTGAAAGCGTTCCAGGCAGGCGCCGGGCTCCCGACGGATGGCCAAGGGGATTTCGCCACCCGCAAAGCCTTGGTGGAAGCATATATGGGCTTGAACGGCACCACGCTGGCCGAAGATGTGACGCCCATCGCCCATGGGGTGGAGGGCCATTTCGAGGACAGCGCCACCGCCTCCGGGATCGAAGCGGACGATCGCCGCCTGGAGGCGTTCTTCTTCGAAAAGGAGATCATGCCGCAACCCTCCGCGACCACATCCAGCGGCGGATCCAGTCCGTACCCCAAGTGGCAGGAAAATCTGGTCGACACGCAGGATTTCGAGAACCACGGCATCCATGTGCAAATCGTGGATGCCAAGATGCAGCCCGTGCCCTTCGCGACCGTGCATTTGAAAGGCCCTACCAGCGGCGAGGGCAAGAGCGACGAGCACGGATTCGTATCCTTCACCGGCTTGAAAAAAGGCGAGTACACCTTGGGGTCGGAGAAGAACGGCTACAAGATCGGAGTTTCGAAGCTCAAATATCCCACGGCCAAGACGGTGCCGGGATATGTCAATACGGGCAAGGGAGCATAGGAGGCGCGCATGGGATTCGGATTAGGTGGAAGCGTCAGCGTACCGAAAGTGGAGGTCCCCAAGGTCGAAGTGCCTAAAGTGGAAATACCCAAGGTGAATGTGGCCGGCGCGGTGAGCGGGGCGGCAGCGGGGTTGGCCGGCGCGGTATCGGGGGCGGCCGCGGGCGTGGCAGCGGGAGCGAAGGCGGCGGTGGGCGGAGTGGTCGGCGGCGCGCTGGGAGCGGTAGGCAAGGTAGCGGCCTCATTGGCCGGCGTGGCGGGCGGGCTGGCCGAGGTGGCCGTGTCTTTCAAGGGCGCCTCGGTGGATTTCGCCATGGAACCGCATATGGTGCTGGATGCCAACGCCAGTTACGGGGATACCCAGTTCGAAAAGGGGCCGGTGTGGATCCGGGTGGATTTGACGCCGGAGAAGGCCCAGGAGAATACGGAAACCCTGCATCTCCGTTCGGATGACGGCGCTTTCGACGGGAAGAAGAAGATCAATGAATTCTCGGACAAAAGCGAGGATACCGTCGACGTGCTGTTCGAGGATGCGCCTATGGACCAGACCTACTCGCTCGATGTGATCGACGAAAAAGGCGTGGCCCATAGCATGTTCGCCGGCATCCCTTACGGCGATCTGCGCAACACCAAAAACCGGTTCTGAAGGAAGAGACCATGATTTTCAACCACGCTCCCGACGTGCCTGGGAAAAAAAAGGATGCGGCCATGGTTTTCCTGGCCAGCAAACTGCGCGTGCGCCTCATGGATCCGGACTTGAATCCGGTGGCCGGTGGCCGCTGCCGGGTGGTGGGCAAACCCGATGTCATCTATGATCTGGACGGCGATGGCATTGCCGACATCCCCCTGAAGGATCGTTCGCAGAAGAGCTTAGAATTGGAATGGGAACCGCCGGGAGGGGGAGACGAGCCCTTTCCCTGGAATAATATCTTCGACGCGGATATCCGCACCGCCGAGGATGATTATTGCTCTAAACGCCTCACGCATCTCGGGTTCCTGGGGGAGACCTTACCCGAACAGGTGGATGCTTACCTGGATTTCATCGGGTTGGATCCCACTGGCGATATCGCCGCATACCGGGATGAGATCGTTCTCCTCCACGATGATGGCAAGGTACTGGCAAAGCGCGGATCCAAGGCGAAGGGAGCCCCGGGTCCCGCGGCTTCGACTCCCGCTCCCGCCCCTTCCGGATCCGCTACGGCTGACGGCGACGCAGCCGCGCCGGCCGCGCCCGAACCTGGCGATCCTTCCTGGCCCCGCGATGTCATGATCGTACCCGACGATGCGGCGGGCGCGAGCAATTCCATTTACCGCGACAATATCAAATTCGCCAAGCAATGGGTCGCCTTCAAGCCTTCGGAACGCGCCATGGTCCAGGTCGGGGCGAATGGGGATTTCGAGGCGGCCGTGACCGCGGCGGCGGCCAAAGCCAAGAAAGGCAAGGGCAAGGGCGGGACCGAAGTCGCGCGCAAGATCATCCTGTTCATCGGGCATGGCGGAGCGGCCGATTCGACCCATACCATGACCGCGTTCGATACCTTGCCCGAAGCCGGATTATACTCCGCCCATCTCCATAAGATGACGGGCGACGCTGTGCATCTTGGCGCGCGCATCCAATCCGGCGAAGACGTGGTCGTCAGCTATGACATCCACAACCTCGACATCCGCCCCAAGGGCAGCACCACCAAGACTACGGAGGGGACCGGCCTGCCCCATGACGAGAAGATGGTGACGAAATACACCAAGTACCTGCAATTGTTCCGCATCTCCAATACCCTGAAGGCCAACGGCATCGCGAAGTTCATCGTCCTGTCCTGTTCCGTGGGGCGCGACACCGATTTCGCGGGCGAACTGCGCGGCATCCTGGAAACGCCCGTTGGCCTGTACCGGCAGAAGGTGGCCACCGAAGAGGTCGGCAGCAACCATTTGATCCAGATCTGGCTGAGCCCTCCGGAGGCGAAGACGGTGGCCGAAAAGCGGGTCGGTAAGACCGCGCTCGTCTTCGACAAGAAGGACCGGCCCAAGCAGCACGATTCCCTGCACGAATATCCCGCACCCGAAATCAGCAAGTAGGCGGATAAGCAACATGGCCGACGCGAAGGCGATAGTCGACAAACTGTATCAGGCATTCAATGATCCGGGCTTCCTGGGTCTGGGCGGCACCGATGAGGAAAGCGCGCTCGAAGCCCTGAAAATGGCCAAGGATCAGGGCATCATGAAGGACGTCGACGCGCTCTACGCGAAGACCTATCCCGATGAGCCGAACCTCAAGGATGAAATCGATGACGAGTTGGGCGGAGATGACTTCGACGCCGCGATAAAGCTTTACGACGAGGGGATGAAGGCGGAAACGAAGTCCAAGTCCGGGGATACGGCGGCGGAGAAAGCAGGGGCCGGAGGCGGGACCGGAAAGACTCAGGAGCCTCAGTTGCGTGTGAGCGGGACGTTGACGCCGAGCCTGGGTACCAAGAATGTTTCACTCAAGCTCAGCGATTTCGATTTCAAACCGTACAGCTCCAAAGCATGCAAGGTCGAGACCTCCGATGGATCCCGTATCCTTTTTGAGGCCGAGACCAACGTGGATGGGCTTTTACAAGGGACCGTCCCCGCCTCCGCGTCCCGCCTGAAAATCACTGTCGCGCCTAAAGCGGGCGAGGGCGGAGCCGCAGTCGTTTTCGAGATCCGCATGGTCGATAAGATCCCGCCTATCGAAACGGCGAAAGGTGCTTTGCTGCGCTTGCACAATCTCGGTTATTATGAGAAGGAGCCTGGCGACGCTTGGAGCGACGATGAATTGATGGCGCTATGGTGGTTCCAGTTGGATCTTGGCCTGCCTAAGCGGGATACCCTGGATGGCGAGGCTCGCATGGCTTTAGCAAAATTGCACGGGTGCTGAGGAAAGGAAACGGAAATGGGATTCGGATGCAACAGTGAAACGGCCGTGCACGTTTCCGATCGGCAAACCCTGGTCAGGGATTTCCTTGCGGCGAACGGCACCAACAAGACGGAAGATCCGAAGTCTCTCAACCTCACTTTCTCCGAAGCCTGGATGATCGCGGATAGCGTGGTCGGAGCGACACTCGACAACCAACCGCTGCAGTCGGCGTTCTTCCGGCTATATACCAGCCATCCGCTGAAACGGTACGATCCTGATTTCCAGTCGAAGCATGAAGCGGAATTGATGGCGACTATGTATAAAACGACAGCCATCAACCGGCGGCTCATGTTGGGCGTAAAGAAGATGATCGACCCTTACATCGACCCTGACCCCGCTGCAAAGCGCCCGATGCAAACCCCATTCGCCTTGGGAACGACCGCGTTGCATGAATTGGCGCATACCAATCAGGCACCCGGATTTGGGGATAGCGGCTCGGTGGGGGAAGCCATTGCGTATGGCTTCGAGTATTTCCTCGCGAAGCGGCTGAATAAGACCGAAAGGATGAAGGAAATCATGCAAATCCCTTTTCGGCTCTATGCAGGCGCCTCATGGCAGGGCCACAAGGCCTGGGCGAACTCTGGAAAGTCGCGGTGGACTTTCTGCAAGTGGTACCTGATGATGAAGTGGTGCTACGAGAATATCGACGGCAAGCGGAAGGACCTTACTCCCGACGAAGCCCGCGAAGTGGTCGCGTATTTGGTCCTCGAGGGCAGGATTCCGTGGTTAAGCGACAGCAGCAAGGCGGAGAAATTTTCAGAATCGGAATTGAAAGACAAGCACAATTGGGGGGAAGACGATCCCGAATCGTTTTCCGATCTGGATAAACAGATAATTAAGATCAGGGATACCATCGCCATCTAAGGTAGTCTTTCAAGCAGCCATTCCCGGCACCACTTTCTCCAAAGCTACTTCCGCAGCTTCGCCTGGATGTATTCATCCAGCGACTCGGAATGCATAAGCCCTGACAGCTTCTCCATTGACGCAATCGAATATTCCGGCTTGACCTTTTTCACATTCTCGTAGTACCGAATCATGCAAGTTACCCCGGCCTTCGCCAGCTCGAACTCCGTTGCCTTCCGGAAGTCCGGTTCCGTAGCGAATAGCGCATACCCCACCTGCAACATGCTTGAAATACGGCCCGCTACCGGATCCTTGGGCAGGTTCTGGACTTCCTTTTCGAAGACCTTGGCGGTGCTTAAGCTAACGTAGGGTACGTCATGCCCCCAGGTGAGGACGGTTTTCAGGCTGTCGCTCCAGGTTTCCGCGTCGGGATTCGTTTCCAACCACAAGGCTTGGCGGTGTACCATCGGGGCGGCATTGCGGAAATCCGTTTCGGTTTTCCAGGAAGGATGGTCTTTGGCGAATGCGGGCGTATTGGAGAACAGGGAGGTGAGTAGAGCGAGGATGCCGAATGGGGTTCTCAGGAATAGGGATTTCATATACCCGACCAATTTAGGTACTCACCCCATCCCCGTCACTTCTCACCGCCATCGCCCATCCCATACTTATATTATGGGTCGTCTTCTCCTGGACTCGCCCCAGGGGTAGTGGCATCATCAACCCGCTCCAAGGAAACATATGAAGGTTTGGCTTCGGCTCCTCATGCTATGCGTTTTTTCCGTTTCCGTCCTCAGCGCCTATGCGGAAGAGACGCAGGTACAGCCGG
>JBDSWM010000100.1:0-14005 GCA_039926685.1 Fibrobacteria bacterium
CCCGGGTAGACGATCTGGGCCGCGATCTGGTAGCGAGGGAGATGAATCTGCTTTCCAAGGAAAACGACGCCGGCGGCGCCAATGCCTACCGTCCCGCTTTGAAGCCTTACGGTGCCTTCATCGTCAAGGGCCTCCCCAAGGGCCACCGCGTATTGATCGATCGCGTCGGCTATCCAGCCGGCGCGGAAATCAATCTCCCCGCCGGACGCCACCTCCTGGAAGTGAGGGATGCGGGCAACCAACCCGTGTTGCGCGATTCCGTGGCGATAGATGCCGGGGAACCCACGTTATTCGATTTCAGCAGGAGGGCCGGTAAGCAGTGATTCTGAAGAACAAGAATTCGGGCGAAACCCATGTGATGGCGCATAACGTGTTCACCGCCGGCAGCGGCGCCGTGAACAACCTGATGCTGACCGGGGACCATATCCGCAAAATCCATTTCCAGATCC
Organism: Fibrobacteria bacterium; assembly: GCA_039926685.1. Classification (GTDB taxonomy): domain Bacteria; phylum Fibrobacterota; class Fibrobacteria; order UBA11236; family UBA11236; genus Chersky-265. Next base: position 450 of record JBDSWM010000100.1, read on the forward strand.
TCAGGCAAAGCGGCCAATTCAGGCTGATGGCCATGAACGGGACCGTGGAAATCAACGGCCAGGCTGTGGGCGAGCAAACGCTGGCCCAAGGGGACGAGATCAAAGCGGGGAACGATACCTTCGTGGTGGAATTCCCGCAGGCCGATCCGCCGCCGCCGGCTCCGGCAACCGGGCCCACCGCCGGGAACCCTTACGAACGCCTTCTCGAAGGCGTGATCCGCCTGCTGGATAATCCCGACAAGCGGCGCTCTTCTGAGGAAATCCTTTCCCTGGGCATGGAGCTCATGGAGGCGGACGGCGGGTTCCTGTTCTCCGTGGAAGGCGGTGGTTTGAGCCTGCTCTGCTCGGTGCCGGAAGACAACGAAAGCTATTCCAACTCCGCCGTGAATGCGGCGCTGAAAAACCGGGAAACCCTGATCTGGTCCGCGGTGGACGGATCCTCCGGTCCCGCAGGCGAAGTGAGCGCGCAATCCATCGCCCACAAGAACATCCACTCCATACTGGTTTCCCCTTTGCTGAACCGGATCAGCGGGCAAATCCTGGGTTTGCTCTACCTGCACCGCAAACGCCCCGACTCCCCTTTTTCGGAACCGCAACGCAAGCTTTTCGAGCAGATCAGCCAATTGCTGGGCGGGGTGCTGGGCAGCAACCAAACGCAAATCGAGCAGGCCGAGCGCATCGAGACCCTGAAAGAGATCAAGGGAAGCGGCGATCTGGTCTATTCCTCGCCGGAAATGGCCAAGGTGGTGGAATCGGCCAAGCGCGCGGCCGCCAGCAATGTCCCCGTGCTCATCACGGGCGAAACCGGCACCGGCAAGGACGTGCTCGCGAGCTTCATCCACGCCAATTCCAACCGCCAGGGCAAGCCTTTCATCGCGGTCAATTGCGGCGCCATCCCCGAGAACCTCATCGAAAGCGAGCTGTTCGGACATGAGAAGGGGGCCTTCACGGGCGCATCCGCCCTGCAGCGCGGATTGTTCGAGCAAGCCAACGGCGGCACCCTGTTCCTGGACGAGGTGGGGGAGCTGCCGGTGCTCATGCAGGTCAAGTTCCTGCGCGCCTTGCAATCCGGCCGCATCCGCCGCGTAGGGGGTAACGAGGAGGTTTCCGTGGACGTGCGCATCGTCGCCGCCACCAATCGCGATCTGCCCGCCGAGATCCGCGATGGCCGCTTCCGCGAGGATCTCTATTACCGCCTCAACCTGGTGCAATTGCGGCTTCCTCCCTTGCGGGACAGGGAGGGCGATACCTTGGTGCTGGCCACGCACATCCTGAAAAAGGCCTGCGCCGCCTTCAACATGAACGCGGCCGCGCTCACGCGCGCGGCGGAAAAGGCCTTGCTGAAATACACCTGGCCGGGAAACGTGCGCGAACTGGAAAACAAGATCCAGAAGGCCCTCCTGAATTCAAGCTCGCGCGTCATCGACGTGGAAAGCCTCGATCTCCCCGAAGATCCCGATCGCGAGCTGCTCTCCCTGAAAGCCGCGCGCGAACAAGCGGAAGCGCAAGCCATCAACTTGGCCCTTAGCAAAGCGCGCGGGAATCTGACCCTGGCCGCTTCTTTCCTGGGCATCGATCGTAAGGTGCTGCGCGATATCATGGAACGGCTCGGGATCAAGAAGGAGGATTTTAAAGGCGCCAAGGAGTAGGGTTCATCCGCTCCGCGTCCCGGGTCATTTCGTTCCTCGGGCAGCGGGAGGCTAAGTGGGCGCTTGCATTCCACTTAAGCCCGTAAGCATGAATCGCCGCGCGAAGCTTGGAACTAAAGGTGTCGATTTTACCGGGAATTGCGCTCCAGAGGATGCCGATTCCGGAGCGGATACTGGGCATAATCTTGGGCGCGAATCTTGCACTGTATTTAATTTAAAGGCAGGTAAGGTAACATGATGGCTACGGTGCGAAAGGCATTGTCGATTGCGGGGTTTCTGATCCTTGGGCTCGCGCATGCCACGCCGCCGGATACGGCCGCGGCCCGTCCGGAAACGAAAGCCGCCCGGATCGTCAAACCGGGGGATATGAAAAACGCCGCCGGGAACCAGGCGGTGGTGGCGGAAGCGGGAAGCGCCAAGCTACGGCCGGCTCCGGTGCGCATGCAGGTGGAAGAGCCCAGAGCGGCGCCCGCCGGTACGGCATCGAAGGTCCAGCCCAAGGCCAAGCAAAGCGGACGCACCCGCGCGCTCACCGAATCCCAGAAGCAGGCCTTCCGGGATCGCAAGGAGAAGATGGAGGGCATGATCGCCGTCATCAAGCAAAAGCGCGAAGCCATGGCCGCGGCGAAGCCGGAAGATAGGGCGGCGATCGCTCACGAGTTGCATACCCTGATGTTGGAAAAGGATCCCGTCGCGGCTAATGCCCTGGCTGCCTCCGCCCGCGTGGAAGGGGATGCCTCCCCTGCCGGAATCGGGGAGAAGGACATCGGCGATGCTGTCAAAGAAGAAGATTCCCCGGAAAAGCGTCATCGCCAGAACGAATGGCGGCGGCAACGGGAGCACCGCAAGTAATACCGGTGATCAGCGCAGGATCACCAGCGTCTTCAAAGGCTCCGAGTTGAGCCGGTAATAATACAACCCCGTCTTCACCGTCCGCTTGTCCGCGTTTTTGAAATCCCATGTCAGGACTTGGCTGGCCGACTGGAAATCCAGGCTCTGCACGATCCGACCGTCTTCCGAATAGATCCGCACCTGGGACGGGAAGGCCATTCCTTTGGCCTGCGAGAAGTAGAGAGGCGCCGGCCCCTCCGCGCGCGCGGGATTGGGGAAAGCGTAAAAGCTTCCGTCCGCTTCCTTGATCTCCACCGTCGCCTGATCCGTAAAGGAGGGATTAGGAAGCACGAGATAATAGGCGTCGCCGGTATGTGGAGGGCCGAGGGGGAATTGGGATCCCTGCATCTGTTCCACCTCGTATCCCGAAGCGCCGGCATGGATGCGCATCATTCCAGTCACGGCTTTCGATTGCAGCACCCGGGTAACGGCTTTGCTACCCCATTTCACCTTCAGGATGCCGAAGGTCAGGGCGGGAAGGGTGATTTCCTTATGCGAATCGGACTCGTTCAAATCGATAGAATCCAGCGCGATGTCGGGCCATAATTCCCTATCCGGGGAAAAATGCCCTCCCGGAGGGGCCGGGAAGCGCTTTCCGCTGAAGAAAAGCTGGTAGGCATAATCCGGGTAAAGCGCCGACATCGTTTTGCCGTATTTCGCGAAAGCGCTTTCCAGCCCGTCTTGCAAGGATTCGCCGTTCCGGCCCAGCTGATCCCAGACCCGGACATCGAAAGCCGAATCCAGCGCCTTGCTCAGGTATTGATGGAATATGCTCTGTCCGTACATGGGGCGATGGGTGCAGGGGCCATACTCGATGGAATTGAGCGCCACGCGATCATGGTTATTGAGCACGCAGGGAAGGTATTGGATATAGTCGTTGACCTCGCCGGCGTTGCGTTCTTCCATCCCGGTGGCGGAGAGTTCGTACCAGGCATTGTATTTCGTGATGCGGGGGACGTAGGTGAATTGCTCGGCATGGTAGAATTCGTGGTAAACGGTGACCTTGACGCCCAATTCCCAATCGGCGGCGTAATTGTGGATCACTTGGTCGCCGAGGCGGCTCATGATGCTGTCCCCGGAAATCCTGCCTTGCGTGTCCAGCCTTGTCCGGCAGATGAAATCATTCTCCAAGGTTACGGACAATTCCTGGGGCGGATAGGTGACCCCGTAGGTTTCCCCCTGGAATTCGCTGTCAGCGGTGCCCGCATCCACGATGTCCACCGGGAATTTGCGGCTCAGGGACGCGGAGACCTTGTATTGCTTGGATAGGATGCCGGACACGGGCGCGCGCATGCCCAGCTTGTCCACGTAATAGTTCCGGGCGGCCTCGAAATATTGCGCCGTTTTCCGCACGTAGGCGGGATGGGGAAGATGCATGGAATCCATGCGCGCATATGTCGCGGAATCGCGCTGCGGATCCTTCATGGCCCCGAAGGTGGCGAACAGGGAATCCGCGATCCGGACCAGGGCCGAATCTTCCGGTTCGGTGTGCACCCGATACCAGCCGCGCAGGGAATAATGGATCAGGAAATGCTCCGATTCCAGGGTGCGGGCCCGATTGTCCGCGGCCGCGCCGATGCTGGCGGCGCCGATCTTGCCGCCCGCGGAGGGGTGCGTTAGCCTGGCGAGCAGAATGTCCGTGCCGCATTGCGCCGCTTCCGCGCGCCCGCCCCCCAGCATGGCGCCGGCAAGACCCGCGAGCAGGCACAGTGCTTTCAATCCTCTACCCGCATCCGGGAGCGTCCTGACAGAGTCCATGGCTTCATATTAACCATTACGGTTCCCAATATCCAAGGCCGGCCGCGTTCAGCCAACAAATTTATACCCTGAACCGTGGATGGAAAGGATGAGCTTGGGATGCTTCGGACTCTCCTCGAATATCTTGCGGAGCTGCACTATATGGTTGTCCACGGTCCGGCTCTGGATATAGCCTTCGATGCCCCATACCTTCTGGAGCAGCTCCTCCCGGGTAATGACCTGGTTGCGCTTGTCCCAGAACAGTTTCATGATCATGGCTTCCTTATAGCTCAGCTTGATCTGCTTCCCTCCCACGACCGCCTCGAAAGTTTCGAAGTTGACCTGGGCATTGCCGAAGCGGGCCTCCTGCTGGGCCTCCTTCGGGTTGAGCCAGGCCCGGCTCCGGAGCAGGGAGCGGATGCGGGCCATGAGGATGTTGAGATCGAAGGGTTTGGCGAGATAGTCATCGGCCCCGCTGTCCAGGCCTTCCACGATATCCTCTTTGGAGTCGCGCGCGGTCAGCAAGAGGACGGGCACGGAAACATTGCGCCCCCGCAGTTGGCGCAGTACCTCCAGGCCGTCCATGCCGGGGAGCATCCAATCTAGCACCAGCAGATCGAATTCCTTTTCCGCCATCGCTATCAGCCCGGTTTCCCCGTCCAGGCAATGGGTGACCTCGAAGCCTTCGGATTGGAGGTTGAACACCAACCCCATGGCCATGTTCCTGTCGTCCTCGATCAGCAGGATTCGGTTCATTTCGCCCTCGGGATGCTCAAAGTGAAACGGTTACCCTTCCAGCCGTCGGCTTCCGGCATACCCGTGGTGAGCTCAATCCGGCCCTGATGGAGCTTGGCTATGGTTTTGACTATGTACAGCCCCAGACCCACCCCGTTCTGCCGCCGCGTCTCCCGGTTGGGCATGCGGAAGAAGCGCCGGAAGATTTTCTTGGCGTATTTCTTGGGGATGGGGGCGCCCGCGTCCCTTACGCTGATTCGGACCAGATTCGCGTCCGTTTCCATCACCACCTCGGGCGTGGAGCCTTTCCCGTATTTCTCCGCGTTGTTGACCAGATTGGTGATGGCCAGTTCCAGCAGCACGGGATCCACCTGCGCTTGCACTTCCTTGATCATGTTGAGCTTGAGCGGGCGCGGCCATTTGCGCGCGAACTCGACCACGAATTCACCGATGTCCTGGCGGCGCAAGCTCACCGGCAGGCGGCCCGTTTCGATTTGCTGGGATTTAAGGAGATGATCCAGGAGCAGGTTGAGGCGCGCGCAATCGTTGAGGATGGCATCAAGGAACCGCTCCCGATCCTCGGGGCCCGTGCTCCTTTGTTTCAGCGTCTGGGCGAACATCTGGATGGACGACATGGGCAGCTTGAGCTCATGCGTCATCATGTTCACGAAATCCTTCTGTTGTTTCTTGAAGCGATCGCCCCGCAGGAAACTGACGAAAAAAAAGGAAAGCACCACCAGCACCAGGGAAAGGAAGGTGATGCCCACCGCCAGCACTGTCCAGCGGCCGGCGGCCGGCACTTCCGGGGTGCCGTGCGTGACCATGTACAATTCCTTGATGGTATGGTAGTCGGAGATGATGTACACGTTCCAGAACACGAGCAGGGTGATGACCATGCCCGCGGCCAGGACGAAAACCACGACGGAGAACGCGGTCTTGAGGCTCATGGGGATAAACTTAACAAGTTGCGCCCGAGGCCGGATCGGCGCCGGAGGAGCCCAGGAATCCGGCCGGTGCGGCCTCGGCTTTCGGCATGCCGGAAACCTACCAAATGGTTCCCCGTTCCCAAATCCCCCGGGTGGGCGGCGGGGCTTTGCTATATTGGCTAGGCAATGCTGCGGAAATCCGGCCTAACATGCGTATCGGCCGTGCTCCTCTGGGGCTGCGACCTGTTCTCCACGCGGGAGTTCATCCCCAAGCCCACCGAAATCCGATCCCTCGCCGGGCTCGTGGAACCGGGGGACAGTGTGGCTTATCGCGTGCGGGAAATCTTGTGGAACGCCTCGCAAGGAAGCCTGTTGAAAACCCTTTCCAGGCGCCGCCTGATATTCTCCCTGCTGGCCGATTCCGCGGACGGCGGCGATTCCCTTAAACTGCTCTCGCTCCGGATCCTGGACGATTCCAGCGGAGCCTTGCTGGAAACCAGCGTCCGTAGCGTCCGCTTTTCCGAAGAAGGGATCCGATTGCAAGCCGACTCTTCCGGAGGCGGCGCGCGTTTTTTCCCGCTTAAAGCGGCCGCTACCGCTTCCAAGGCCTCTACCGCCGCGGCGGACGGCGCCGATTTCCGGGCCTTGCCGGGGCTGCTGGTGCAAGGCTGGAATGAACTCGCGGGCATGGGCATACTCACCGTACGCCGGGAACAGGTCAGCGTGGACACGCTCAAATACCAAGCCCGGCTGGAAGAAGCCTGGGGCATCCGGGAGTCCGTCCTGGACGGGGATAGCCTGATGGCCAGCGGCATGTATTGGTACGGCGTCTCCGGCTTGCTGAAAGCGGATCAAACATGGCCCGGATTCGATTGGCGCGACGGCAATGGATCCAAACCCGCCGTGGTGGAATTGCGCCGCGCCCTGGAACGGTTGTAGGCCGTGGCTTCGGCGGCGGTTCCGGAGAAAGTGGGCCCGGCGGCGGTATCCTGCCGGGATCTGGAATTGGAATACGGCCGCGGCAGCATTATCGGCCCGCTGACCCTGGAAATCCCGGCCGGATCTTGCGTGGCCCTGGTAGGCGAAAACGGGGCTGGCAAAAGCTCCTTCATCAGCATGGTCCTGGGCTTGCGGCCTCCCACGCGGGGATCGCTTTCCCTGTTCGGCGAGCCCTGGCATCATCCGCAGGCGCGCCTCGGCATCGGCTATTTGCAAGAGTCGGTTGACTTCCCCGAAAAGGCCCGGGCCGATTCCCTGGTCACCCTGCATTCACGGCTGACCGGGCAGGATCGCGGGCCGGCGGCCAGCGGATGGGAGGGCTATCTGGACGGATTCGGCCTGGAGTTGACCGCCAAGGGCATGCGCGCCTATTCCAAGGGAATGAAACAGCGCCTGGCCTTGGCCATCGCCATGCTGGATTGCAATCGCATGCTTATCCTGGACGAACCGAACAGCGGGTTGGATCCCGTGGGCATCGCCATGCTGCGCGCCAAGTTGGACATGCTCAAGTCGGGTGGCACCACCTTGCTGATCTCAACCCACCGCCTGGCGGAAGTGATGCATTTGGCCGATCAGGTGCTCGTCCTGCACAAAGGCAAGGTGGCCGGCTCCAGCCCAATGAGCGAATTCCATGATTTCCCCGCCTTCGAAAAATATTTCCTGGAGCGCGTGAAATGAGCGGAACTTCCACCATGCGCTTGCGCGCCGTTCTGCTCTTCGAGCTGGCCCCGGCGCTGAAAGGACCTTTGCCCTGGACGGCCCTGGCCGGATTGCTGGTGCTGGTGGTCCCCATCCGCTTCATCATGGTCGGCGAACTCCATTTCAACGGGGAGCTGGTCGGCCGGGCCGTGCGCCTCAACTACGTTGTGGCCATCGGATATTCCATCATCGCCTTCCTCACCAATCTCTTCACCCTATGCTTCTGTCTGGATCGTACCGGCCCCCATTTCCTGCGCAACAACGATCTGCTGATCCTGGCACGGGCCATGGGACGGCCCCAATTCTACCTGGCCAAGATGGCTTCCGTGCTCATTCCCTCGCTTGCGTACGCCCTGGTGGCGGTGTTGCTGTTCTGGGAGGAGCTTTACCGCGTGGCGGGCGTCAACCTTTCCCACGTCTTCATCCTCATCCTGCCTTTGAGCCTGAGCATGTTCTGCCTGGTGAGCCTGTATTTCCTGATGCGGAACTTCCTGGGCAATTTCACGATCTTCTTCCTTTGGCTGCTCTTGCTGCCCATCATATACGTGGCCAATCTGTGGACCTATTATGCCGGGGTGTTGCGGGAGAGCGGAGCCCTGATCAAGGCCATCAACCTGCTGCCGCAATTCGGGGGCATCCACGCCTGGTCGCTGGGATCGGTAAGCGATTTCTTCTACCGTGAGCCGTCCTGGCATGCGCTGCTCAACGGGGCCGCCTGGACATTGGCCTCCGCGGCGGCCGGCCTGTTCCTGTTCGCCAGGAAACGGCTGTAAACCCTACGACTTCCCGGCGGGGGAGGTGATCTTCATTTCCGGATCGATCCCGTTCAGGTAGATGTGCTGCCTATCGGTGGAATAGTTCAGGAACTTGTAATACAGCTTCCCGCCCACCAGATCGCTGCCGTGGATGAATACCTGGCCTACATCGCCGAATGATTGGTAACGGATGATCGCGCCTTGCGGATCGAAGATGACTATCATGTTGGCGGGCAGGTTGGCGCTGGACTCGCCGCGCGTGCTTCCCCCCGATCGCTTGCGATGGGCGTCCACCACCAGATCCACGTAGCTGAATTCCCGATCATGGGCTTCCTTGTCGCGGGCCCTGTCCGGCATCCAGGTCACTTGGCGACCCACGCTCCAGCGGGCCGGTACCAGGTAGGACAGGAAGCTGTAGTAAGTGCTGAAGGATCCCAGCGCCACCTCGGCCACGAAATTCTCCAGATCGCCCTGGCTGGTGCGCCCGGCGGGCGAGACATAGGTAAAGGCGCTTTGGTTGGAGCGCTCCTGCAGGGACATCTTGGAGAAGTCCACCTGCCCTTCCTGGACCGAGAATTTCTGGACCAGGGCCAGGGTGTCGTTGAACAGGGCCTTGTCCACTTTCAGCTTGTTCACGCCGGATCGCACATAGCTGGTTTTCAGGAACCCTGATTTCGTTCCCAGGGCCTTCTTGGAGTCATCGTCCAGCTCCACGCTGGTTTCACTCTTGAAGGTGAAGGTGCGCAGCGAGGACATGGTTTGCTTGAACCTTTCCTTCTGCTCCAGTTCCATGCGCTGCTGCTCCGCCTTGAGGGCCTCCATTCGCTCCTGTTCCTTGCGCTCGTCTTCGGCCTTGGCCAGGGCCTGGTTTTGCTGTTCATGGGCCAGCGAGGAGGCATTTGCCAGGCGCTCATTCAGGGCGGACGCGAAGGTTTTCCACGACGCGATGCGTTCCCGTATGGGCGCCAGGACCGGTTGGCTCCTTTCCTTCAGGGAAGCCTCGATTTTCTCCTCCACCTCCATGGTGAAATCCACCTTCTCCTTTTCCGCGTATTCCAGCAAATCGCTGAACAGGAAATCGGTATTGAGGGCCTCCAACAGGCTTTCCAGATCCTGATTCAGCCAGGCCTTGTTGCCTTCGAACTTGATGGATAATTGCCGCAATTGATCCTGGGCCTGCCCGGCGTTGGCCTGCGACTGGCGGGTCCAGTATTCCAGCTGCAGGGAATAGTCGTCGTAAAGGGATTCGATCTTGGCCAGGTTATGAGCGCGCAGGTGCTCTTCCACGCGCCTTCCCAGAAAGTCCTGCGCGAAAGCGTACAACCAGGCGGATTGCGCGGCGGCGAAATCCCTCTCCAACCCGGCCACCTTGGCTTGGAAATCCGTCTTGGGCCTGAGGCTTCCGGCCTCGTAGGGCATGAGCGAGCGTTGAAAGGCGAGCCTGGCGTCCGCGTCCCAGCTCTTGCCTCTTTCCGCGAACGAGCCGTCGATTTGGGCCATCAAGTTGGAAACGTACAGATCCTGGATGAGCTTATCGGTTTCGGCGCGATGGCGCAGCAGCTCCTGGATGTCCCGGCCCAGCGGTTCCAGCCGCGCATAGGTGGCGCGCGCGCCGCGATCGAAACCGTCCCCGGAAGCGCCGGATTGGGAACGCAATTGATCCAAGGAGGCCCGGCAACGGGCCGCTTTTTTTTCCCACTCGGGAAAGGGGTATTTCTGGTTCACCCGTTTCAGGTAATCCTTCAAATAGCCTTTGGCCTGGGCCACGTCCGCATCCCCGCCGGCGAAGGCGATAGGCGCGGAAACCAATAGCAGCCCAATGCGGAGGGCCATCCGGAGTGTGGATTTCATGATGGTGGAACTCTGATTCTGATCAAAAAAAACCGCCCGGGTCAACCGGGGTCATCCGGATGGAAATGTAATCTGGTGAAGCCGGCGGCGCTGGGGAAGGTTGGGGGAAATCGGTATAACCGGGTGGGGTAGACCAAGGGAAAGGCGGGATTCGCCCCATTCCCTTAAAATCGCCCCAGTCATTCCATCAGTTCGAAAGCGGAAGTTTCCGGACAAGCCGGGTATTGAGGCCCGGGCCCTGCACGTCCACGGTGAGGAAATACATGCCCGGGGCCATGCGACTCCTACCTTTATGGAAGTCTCCATCCCAGGAAAAACGATAATACCCTTGCGACAAAGGCCCCAAGACCAATTCGCCTTTACGGCTTCCATCCACGCCCCAGACCAGGGCGCGGATCTTCGCCTTGGAGGGCAGGGTAAGTTGCAAAGCGAAACCGCCGTCGCGAGCCGCCACTTTTAGATCCAACGGAGACGCGACCAAGGCCACGTCCTTCAGGCGCCCGAAGGCGCTAAGCTTTTCCCGGGGACCGGAGTAGATGATCAGGGTATCGTAGGCCAATCCCGAAGCGGGGATTTCGGTTCCCGCGTCCAACTTGAACTTCATCCCGCGCGCCGGGGAAACCGCCCACGCTTCGAATCCTTCCGGCATCCCCTGAGCGAGGATCCTGACCGGAGGCAAGGAGTCCCCGGTTCCCCCCAAAGCGACCTTCCACTCCTGGATCCCAGCGGGCTTCAACCGCACCCAATCGGAAGCCAAGGAATGGCTTTGCCTCTGGGCATGCATGAAAAGGCCCGCATTGCGCATGGGCAGGGAAAACTCATCCTCGGAATTCAGACTGTCATCCGAAACCAGATCGGCGCCCAGGCGCAGGATACTGGACGGGCCCCAGCCCATGGACAGGTTGACGCGGGCTTCCACGCCTGACTTTCGCTGGGTCAAGGGGTTGAACGGGTGCGCGGAGAAGGTGACGGTCGTATCGGTCTTGGGATAGCGATACACGTAATATCCGCGCCAGGGGATCAGGGAATCCGACTCCACGAAATTCCCGCCGGAGGACGAATACTCCCATAAGCCCTTGGTCTTGAATTGCTGGTACTCCCTGGACTGGCGCGAGAACGGCCAATAGAGCGTGTCCAGGGTAGGGTTTCCGATCTGGTTCCACCCATGATGCAATCTGGCGCTGAAGGTCGCGGAGGTATCGGGAGAGGTTTCGGCGGAAGACAGCGTCAAGGAATTGATTGGAGAGCGGGATGCGATCCAATATCCCTGTCCCGCCATCAGGGGAGTGCTCTCCTGCAGATCCTTGTAACTGCTGTCGCGATAATCCCAGTAAGCGCCTTGCACGGAGGCATTCGGATTCGCGAGGACCATGCTGTGCAAGGTGATGGGTGGGTTCAGGGCCAGGGGGATGCTGACCAGATCGTACAGGGATCCGACCTTGCCTATGCTCCATAGCGCAGGCCCCTTGAGGTCGCCCAGGCGCTGCGACAAGGAAAACATGATGCCCGCATCCGATGGGAAGAAACCGGCCAGGCTGTAATCCGATACGATGATCCGCATTTTCAGGGGTTTCAAGGTTCCGGTGGGATGCTTCATCGTGGCGCTGATGGTCGATCCGCTGGAGAGGGAGGCGCCGCTGATGTTGCGGGAGGGATCATCATTCCGTTTCAGATCATAGGACAGGTTCACGATATTGTCCGAAACGGTGAACGTGACCTGGGTCGAATCCCCTTCGAACTTCTGGCTGCCGTATTTGATGACGGGGGGAGCCGTATCGATTCCCATGAAAAAGCTGCCGGCCTGGATCAAGGTGACGGTATCCGCGCCGGAAACGAAATAGACATTTCCCTGGGCGTCGGTCTTGTACATGGACCGTTTATCGGAGCTGGGGCTGGTGAATCTCACGCTCGGGAAGTCCGCTCCCGTATAGGCCTCGCTGGAGTCCAAGGCGAGTGAGAAGGCATATTGCACTCCGGCGAATCCCGTCAGGTTCAAGGAGGCGGTATAAGCGGTCTTCACCCGGACCTTGGCGGTCTGGTCTTCCGGAATGCGCAAGGTATATCCGCCGGGGAGGGTCGTGTCATGGCCGGGACGGAGCGTAATGAGGATATCGCCGAAAATCTGGAATTCGGCTTCCACCGCGGGACTCACGGCATTCCCCGACTTGGCCACCGCTTTCATGGTCGAATTCAATTCTATGAGGATGGAGTCTTTGCGATCGTATAACATTCCCGCCGCCGAAGCCGGATCCGATCCATCAAGGGTATAATAGAGAGACGCGCGCGGCGAAGAGCTGACGATCTTGGCGTACACGGCAGTTGGCGAATTCGCTCCCGGCGGGGTGATGGCCGGCATTTCCGGGATCAAAGTGTAGGTGGCCGTTACCAGTTTACTGTCCTCATAACCGGCTTGCACGGCGATCAGCTGGATGGTCACGGTGGTGTCAATCAGGAACGATCCGGTATACCGAAGGCTATTGACGGTGGGCATGGTGCCGTCCAACGTGTAAAAAAGCGCGGCATCGGCGGTCGGAGTGTTCATCCGCACCCTTAAGGTGTCCTTGAAAGTATTGGCTCCGTTGAAGGTAGAGGTGGACGGATTGGGCAGTTGGCTATGGTTAAGCGTGTAGCTGAATTGGAAGACCTGGCTGGCGACGGTGTCCACGACGGCGATGGCGAATATGGTGGCGGATTGGTACAGGACCAATCCCGTATCCGGGAACACGGGCGATTCCAGGGTCGGCGTGCCGTCCAGGATATAAAGGATTTTCGCGGCGGCGGGAGCAGCCGTCAATTTGACCCGGACGGAGTTATCGAAAACGAACGGCAACGGGGAGGCGTTGATGGGCCCGGGAACGCTCTTATAGGTTGCGCTCACGGTTTCGCTGGGCAGGTATCCTTCCCGGGTCGCGTAAACCTTCACCGTCGTGGACTTGTCGATGGTTATGGTATTGCCTTTGGTATAAGCCAGGCGGGTCGAGGAGGTGTCCGGCGCGGTTCCATCCAAGGTGTAGAACAGGCTGGCGGTGGTGTCGGCCGGGCTCGCGAGGGTGATGGCCAATTGCCCCGAAAAGGTCCCAGGGGGTGGCGAAACCGTCGGCGGCAATACCTTGCTGCGGACGATTGCCTGTGTATAGGTCATTTTGAGGGTATCGCTGTCGGTCTTCCCCGTCAGCTTGGCCAAGGCGATGATGGTGGTTGTGGTGGAGATGGTAAAGGGGGCCGAGTAGGGGATTACCGAAACCCCTCCGGCTTGCGGATTGCTGCCGTTGATGGTGTAATAGATGGATGCGCCCGGTTCGCTGGTGAGGGAG
>JBDSWM010000101.1:0-18844 GCA_039926685.1 Fibrobacteria bacterium
ATACATGGAGGGACTTTTCCATGGGATCCCCTGGTTTTATCGTGATGGGTCCCCCTGGCAGGCAGGACGCCGATGCCTTTTACGCGGTTTCCCGGCTTCAACCAGGCATTCCGGAACAGCCGGACTGTTGCGCAAAGTGAGAAATGGGAAGCCAGCACAGGCCCGCTGTATCCCGCTATACGGGGTAGAGGGATAATGCTGATCCCAGACTGAGCCCCGAAATCTACTTCCTGGCCCGTAAGGGGTCAATCTGGAAGCAAGGTTCCTTCAGCTCAGCGGAGAACAAACTATGAAAAAACCCAAACCGTGACCGGCTATTTTTCCAACTCCTCAAGGTTCAACGCGGCGGGGGCGGATAAGGAGTCCCCGGACAACGCGGCCAGAAGCCGGACCCTGGCCGCGGTTTTGTCGCCTTCCATCAGCAGGCAGGCTCCCCAGCTACCCAAGGCCTCCGGGAATCCGGGCAGGACCGACTCCACCAATCGAAACTCTTCCTTGGATGTTTTCAGGTCGCCCGCGGCGCGATGCATATTGGCGAGGTTGAATACCAAAGCCGCCAAGGCTTGTTCCGGGCGGGCGTCCGCCAGGGAGTACCAGGGACGCTTGTCCAGACTAAAGCGCTCCCGGTAGAATGAGTCGCTGCGGGCGATGCCGCGCCGGAGGGTTTCGATGTTGCGCGGCACGCCTCCCTGGGGCAAATAGCGGACGAATACATGTCCCGGCAGGAAGACCGGGACCAGATCGAGATCCAAATAACGGCCCAGGGCCAGATACAACAAGGTAAGCCCCACGCATGCGCCGGTGCGGCGCTGCAGTACCAAGCTCGGCACAGAGTTCGCGAAGTCCGCCCCCACGGTATCGGCGGCGATTCCCAGGGTGTCGAAGATGAAGGCGTTGAGAACGGCGATACGTGCGGAGTCGAGGCGACTCCGGGCGGAATCAAGATGAATCCGTGCGGAAGCGAAGCGATTTGCGTCGGAGTCCGCCTGGTCCCGCGCGCCTGGAAGGGCGGCGAGGACGGGCTTCAGCCGCCGGGAATAGGCAAACAGGCTTTCCGCCAGTATGGATCTTTCCGGGTATTTTGTGATTTCTGTGACGTTCGATTCCCGCCATTCCCTTAAAGCCAAGGCATCCAAGGAGGCCAATTGATCCCTGAATTCGGAGGGATGCTTGTTGAGGATGGCGGCCGCCTGCGAAACCGGATCGGGACGCTCCAGGCGGCAAGCGGAAAGCGAAGCCAGGAAAAGAAGAGCGGGAAATCCGGGCCTCACTTGGCCGCCCAGCCTCCGGGATAGACGAAAAGATCCCGCGCCGACATCATCCATACCACCAGGCGCTTGTTGCGCAAGTAATCCTCCCCACGCTTCTTGAGCTTGCCCGGCGCTTCCGGACCGCCCCCCCAGCCCATGATCAGATCCACCGGCCCGCCCAGGTTCTTGGCCATATGCGCAGTAACCCCGGCGTGACGGCAGCCCACAGTCTGGAAAACCCCCGTGTAGCTGTCGCCCAGGATGAGCACGGAGGAAGAATCCGTGTCTTCGTACAGATTCCCTTGCGCGTCCAGGATCTGGCGGCCGAGCAGGGATTCGGGGGCCACCTGTCCTTTCAGGGCGTCGGGCAGGCGGGCCTGGAGGTCCCCCAGTTGCTCGAAGGTGGTGTCTTTGGTTTTGTATTCGCGTTTGTCGCGGAAGGCGGAATCGTACCAGGAATAGTTCTTGACTCGCTCGGCCACCAATTGCGCGGCCGCTTCCAGGCCCACCGTGGTCCAATGCGTATCCTGCCTCTGGTACAGGGAGCGCTTCCCGGACTCGCTGGCGGCCTTGAATTTCAGGAACGGTTCCCACAGATCCAGGGTCTCCACGCGCGCGTCCGCCAAGTCCCGGATCAGCTTACGCTCCAATGGCTGCACGATATGCCCGGGCAGGGTGTCCGCCGCGGAGGACAGGTTCTCCGGATAGATGTCCAGCTTGGTGGGGATGGGGACGAAAAGGAAGTCGATACCCTGGGCGGCCAAAAAATCCTTGAAGGCGGCGATGGCGGGAATCGGGCTTTGCGGAGCGCCGGGTGCGGACCAGTCCGGGGCCAGCAGGTATTCCAATTCCCGGCGGAACACCAGGAACTTTTCAGGTCCCATCAGACCGGATACGGCCTCCGGCTCCGTGGCCGCGAATCGTTTCACGTCCTGCTGGAAGGGACCCAGCTTGGCCAGCCATTTTTGCCAATCGTTCCCGCCCAGGTTTTTCTTCTCTGCGTCCATCTTGGCGACGATGGCTTCCAGGCGTTCGCTCAATCCCTTGTCCAGCCCGCGCGTGATGGGCTTGCCTTCCTGGCGTTTGGCCGTCTCGGACTTGGCCTCACCCATGCCTTGCACCTCGAACACATTGTAGATGGTGTCCGTGAAAGGGCGTCCTTGCAGGATGAATAGCGGATTGGTCACCCACAGACCCGACATTTCCTTTTTGGCATCGGCGGGGGCTTCCTCATAAGGCCAGGCTATTCCGGATTTGAGCGGGAGCAGATCGGTATTGTAGGAGGGATACCAACGCGAAGCCAGGTTGCGGGCCCAATCGATGACTTGGGGTTCGGTCAGCGCCTTGGTGGAATAGTCCCCGCCAATCTCGTTGGCCATGGCATCGGTGAACACCCGCGGATCCAGGCGCGCCACCGCTTCCGCATAGCCGTCGCGATCCTTATCCTGGAATCCGTCCAGGAAGGTGTTGAGCCAGGGTTTGAATTCCAATTCCACCCAGACTTCCTTCACATTGCCTTTATTATGGATATACAAGGCGGTGAATTCCTGGAAAGGCAAGGCGATGTCGCTGGTGTCTCCCCATTTTTCCCCGGTGACGGCGGAATAGGCGTTCGCCAGCGCGGAGGCTTTCTCGAAATTCCATTTGAGCAAATGCTCCAGCACGGGGGTCCAAGCCAGCGGGTGGGCTTTCTCCCCCTCGGTCAACGGCGTGAAGTCCAGTATGGGTTTCACATCCTGCAACAACCCGTTGAATCCCAGGCCCGCCATATTGATCTTGGCGCTGGGATGGGCTGCTTTCCATTCCGGATCCGCCAGCATGACGTTCTTGGAATAAGCGGCGAAGTCAAGATTGCCTTCGGTGGGAACCTTGATCTGCCGCACCAGGACATGGGAATGCAATCGGTTGTACTTGCCGTTGACGGTGCTTACCGGCGCCTCACCGGCCTTGCGGTCCTCCACCTGGCAAGCCAGCAACAGCCCGGCGGCCAATCCGCACACGGCCAGGCCCGGCGTCTTCGCGCCCCGGGGATGGAAATCGGCGGATACGGATTTACGATGAGGCATGCGGACTCCCGGTATGGTTGGCGGAAAAAATATAAGTATAACCGATCAAGGGGCATGGATCCGGAATGCGTATTCCAAGGTGCGCGAGAGGATTTCCGGCAAACGCCGTTTCGGCTCCCACTCCAGCAACCGCATGGCTTTGCCGATGCGCGGCATACGCCGGTCGGAGTCGGCATAGCCTTCTCCGTAAAACTCCAGGGCGCTGACGTCCTGCAGCGGCAGCCGCGTAAATTCCTCGTCGCCGGTGAGCTCGGCCGCGGCCGCGAGCATGAGTTGCGCCAGTTCCCGGATGGTCACTTCATTGGCGGGATTGCCGAGGTTGAAGATCTGGTTGCGGGCCAAACCCGGCCGGGCCAGCATCAGCCGCAAGGCTTCCACGGCTTCTTCCACGGCCAGGAAGGTGCGCCGCGCCGATCCTCCGTCCACCAGGGGCAAGGGCTTGCGATCCAGGATGGCCGAGGTGAAGCAGGCCAGCACGCGCGGCAGGCCGTCGCCGTCGCGGCCGGGAAGGAAATCCATGCGCGGTCCCAGGAAATTGAAAGGCCTCACCAAGGTGAAATCCAGGCCCTTTTCCTTGTGCAAGGCGTATACATAGCGTTCCAGCAATTGCTTGGCGCAGGCATAGCTCCACCGCTGGCTGGCGATGGGACCCAATAGCAAGGGGGTTTCCTCTTCCCCCATTTCGTACAGATCCGGATTCCCGTCCCCGGATCCGGTCCAATGCGACAGGGTTTGCCCGTAGACTTCGCTGGTGGAGAATTGGATCAGCCATTTCCGCTTCCGGGCGCAAAGATCCGCGATTGTGCGCGCCTGGATGAAGTTGCTCTCGATGACGTCCAGGGCCTTGGTGTTGTATTGCGAGGGATTGCAGATGGCCGCCAGCGAGATGACGACATCGCATTCGGCAATCCGGGCCTCCAAATCGCCTTGCGCGTCCGGCGCGTAGATATCCCCGGCATGGAAGCGGAAATGGGGATGCCCGAGATGGGGGAGGATTTTGGCCGGAGTCCAGTCCCATCCATCGATGCGGACCTCGGGATCGCGTAGGAACGCGTCCAGAAAATGGCTGCCTATGAATCCGCCGCAGCCGAGCAAGGCTATTCTGGTCATGTCAAGCAAGTTAGCAAAGTTGCCGATCGGGCCGCATTGCCGAGGGTTGTATGTAAATTTGCCGCGTGGGCAGGCGCGAACCTTTTTCGATCATCCTGTCCGCCGCCGGGCTCCTATGGCTGGCCGCCTGCCTCTGGTTTCCGCTCACCGATACGGATATATGGTGGCATTTGGCTTCGGCCAAACTGATGTGGGCCCGCAAAGCCTTCTTGAGGGAGGACCCTTTCTGCCTGGCCTCGCTGGGCACGCCTTGGACCGATTTGCATTGGGGCTTCCAATGCCTGGCCTATCCCGTCTGGAAGCTGGGCGGATCCGCGGCGCTGGTGGCGGGGAAATGCCTGGCGGTGGCCCTGGCCCTCGTCTTGGCGATGAAACCCCATCTCGATCGCCGCACGGCGCCTTGGCTGATCCCTTTCGCCGCGTTCGGCATCTATCATGTGCGCTTTTTCATCGATGTGCGTCCCCTGGCTCTGACCCTCTTGGGATTGGCGATCCAGTATGCGGTGACACTCGCCTGGCTGCGGGATGGCAAAGGCCGGCCCTGGCGGATCCTGATCCCGACGCAAATCGCGTTGGTGAACATCCAGGGGTTGTATCCTTTGGGCGCCGTGCTGGTGACCTGCTTGACGGTGGGGGAGTGGATCGATAGGCGGCGGGAAAAACGCGAAGGGCGGGGTGAAACGGCCCCGAGTTTGCGGAACATGGCCTTCACCTGCGCGGCGATGTGGGCGGCCGGTATCGCCAGCCCTTACGGCTGGGCGGGCTGGAAACTGCCTTTGGCCTTGCTCGGCAGGATAGCGCCCGTAGCCTCCAATATCTTTTCCTCGGAAATAGCCGAGAACCGGCCCCTCACGGATCTGCTCAGGCACCAACCCGGCCAGGCCTTGCCTTTCCTGTTCCTGGCCATGGTCGTGCTTTATGGTTTCGATCGCGCGCGCGCGCGCTTCGGATCGGGCCACTTGCTGTTGTTCGCCGCCTTCGCCGCCCTGGGTTGCATGGCCATGCGTAATCTTCCCTTGTCCCTATTGGCGGGTCTGATGGCCCTCGGACGTAACCTGCAGGTTTCCCTGGCGGAGGCGCCATCCCCGCTACCGGCAGTCCGCGACTCCGCGGCTCGAAGCCCAGCGGCTCACGGCCCCGCGGGCAGGGGTGGACCTTCCACGGTTTGGGCGGGCTGGATGGGTTTGGCGGCCATGATGGCCATGGCATTCCTGTACGGGCCCAAGCTGCGGGCTGCTTGGGAGTACGAATTGCCCGGCCGCATGGAAACCCCTTTCCGTTTTCCAGAAGCCGCCACGGATTATCTGGAAGCCCATCCCCTGCCGGGCGGGCTTTTCAACGAACTCCGCTATGGCGGCTATCTGGAATTCCGACTTTATCCGGAGCAACTGGCCTTCGTCGACGGGCGCATGATCCTGCGCTCGCCGGATTTCTACCGGGATTTCCTGGCGGTCGTGGATCACCCGGAAGGATTCCCTGCGTATCGCGCCCGTTACGGGCTGACGCATGCCCTGCTGCCCATCTCGGAAGACCGGCGCTTTCTGCCCTTGGCCGCCTCATTGCTGCGGCATGAAGGCTGGACTTTGCTCTATTGCGACGGCGCCTCGGCCTTGCTGGCCGATTCGGCCGCGGCCCTGGGAGCGCCGGTTCTATCGATGGCGGAAGCCATCCATTCCCGTTTCGCGGCCAATCCCCGCCTGGAGGCGATCGCGGTGACGAATGCGGAGTCCTTGTTGCGAGAAGCCGGGCTCGCTGGCCGGGTCGAAAGAGATTAGTATGTTGGAGATCGGGAGGATTGGGATGAAACATTTATGGCCGGCTTTTTTTCTCCTGGGCTGCGCCGCTGGGATTTCCGAGCAGGGCAAGAAAGTCAGAATCGTATCGGCTGAAACCGTGGTAAGCTGCAAGTTCGTGCAACAGCTAAATGTCTTGTCCAGCTTGGGCGGGAAAGGCGATCGGGAAAAAGCGAAATTCAGCGCGACGAACCAGGCGAGGAACGAGGCGGCCAAGCTGGGCGCCTCCCACCTTGTGATAGTCGGGGAAAGCGCAGGGATGGACGGCGCCACCATACTGGGCGACGCGTACTCCTGTCCGGATAAATAGGCCGCGACGCGCGCACGCGGCAGTATCTCGCGCAATGTATTTCCGCAAGTCCCCTTGACATTCCGCCGCGTTTGCATATAATTGGAAACATGTCGCAACTGATCTCCCGCTCCATGCTACTCGATATCGCCCAAGCGAAAGCCTGGCATGTCAAAGTCATTATGGTGGCCGCGAGCGGGTGCGACTGATTCGAATCTAAACAATCCGGATCAAGAAAAAGCCCGCTCCAAAAGAGCGGGCTTTTTTCGTTTGGTCCGGGCAAAGGAGCCCGCCCATGGCGTCGGAAGCCGATAGTCGTAAGATCAAGCTGGGATTGGCCGCGGTGGTGGCCGCGTCGATATTGTTCTCGGCCAAGTCCGTGTTCTACAAGATCTGCTACCGCTACGGCACGCCGCCGGTGGTGCTGCAGATGCTGCGCGGCCTCTTTTCCTTGCCGTTCTATCTCTTTCCGTTCCTGATGGCGCGCCTCCGCTCCGCGGAGAAAAGGCCCGTCCCCATGACCGGTAAGGATATGCTCATCGTCGCCTGGTTGGGTTTTTCCGGGTACTATCTCGCCGCCATCCTGGACATGGTGGGCTTGCAATATGTGAGCGCGGGAATGGAGAGGCTCATCCTCTACGTTTATCCCACCTTGGTGGTGCTGTTTACCGCTTGGATATTCCGGAAGAAGATTCCAAGATCCATGCTGGTGCCTTTGCTGCTGACCTATGCCGGCATCGCGTTTTCCTTCGGGGGCGAATCCGCGGGCGCGCATGGATCCGGGGCCGGGAACCGGCCCTATTTCGGCGGCACCATGGTGTTTCTGAGCGCCGTGTTCTATGCGCTGTTCCTGGTCTGGCAGGGGAAAATGGTCCATCGATTAGGTCCCCAGCGGCTCGCGGCAGGATGCATGATGGCTTCGGTGGCCTGCATTTGCGTGCAATTCTTCGCGTGTTACCCCCTGCACGCATTACGGCAAACGGCTTCGGTGTATTGGATCGCCGGACTCACGTCGGTGTTCTGCAATGTATTGCCTATTTACCTGTACGGGTATGGGGTGCAGTGGGTGGGCGCAGGCAGGGCGGCCGTGGTGAGCAGCGTGGGACCGGTATCGACCATGGTGCTGGCCGGATTCTTGCTGGGCGAGCATCCCGGCTTCCCGCAATTGGCGGGCTTGGCCCTGGTGGTATTCGGAACCTTAAGGCTGGGCGCGGTCAAGGAGAAGGAGCAAGCAGCGGACTGGACCGCCGAAGGGGGAGCGGCGAAAGCGGATCAGGCGGGGCCGGCGGGCGGCCTCGCTGCGGTGCCGGCTCCCGCTCCGGCCGCGGTTCCGGCAGCTTCTGCCACGGCAGCTTCCGCCGCGGTCTCGGAAAATGGCGGTTTCACATAGGCGCGCAGGGCGTATCCGGCCCAGGCCGCCAAACCGCCTATGCAGCCGCCCATCAACCCCGTGGCGGCCAGCAGGTAAAGGCCGGAGGGGAGATGGAAAACCGCGGCGACGCGATCTGAGAGGCCATGATGATTGCGCAGATCCAGGAATGCCGCCAGACCGACCCATGCCGGCGCTGTTCCGGCGAATCCGGAAAGGAAGGCGATACCGGCACGGCGGGGCAGCAAGAAGCCCACTATATAAGCGGCCATGGCCGGCCACCACCAGGGAAAGACGAATCCGCCCAAAAGAGAAGCCGCGAAAAGGATCAGGATGGCCATGTCATTTCCCCCTTAATTGCAAACGGTAGGACGTGGCGCTCCGGTCGGAAGCGGGGCTGGTCAGGAAGACGAGGGGATAGTACCGGCCCTCGGCCCAATCGCCTATGAAGTCGGAGTAATGCGGCGAGCCGGGATTTCCCGATTGCCCGCCCGGGTAGATTCCGTAACCCTTGGGCACCTTGTCCAATTCGACCACCATGCGCCAGGACGGTCCATGGCCCGTCTTCAACGCATTCACGCAATCGGCGCACCCGCCAGTCATCACGTTCAGGCTTCCGAATCCATCTATATGCGCGAGATGGGGGATGCGCACGGGACGATAATGGGACCAATCGGGCCCGGCGCTCAAGGCCGCGCAAGCCTCGCGGAAGGAACGCGCGGCCAGGAAAGACAAAGTTTCCCGCGGGGGCGTGGAAATGTCATCGAACCAGGCGGCATCCGGTTCCTCCCGGATCATTTTCCCGGTGCGCTCTTTGCCGGGCCATTGGTAATGCGCGCTGTCGCCACTGAATTCATCCGCCCAGATGGAGCGGTAGAGCAAGCCCCACCATTTGTCGAACAAGGCGGGAGGTTTCTGCCCTGGCCCATGGCGGTAGTTCCAGGCGGCCAAGCTCCCCCTGGCGGCGGAATCCTGCGGGGAGAAGCGCGTCTTGGCGGTTTTCACCAACAAATCAGGGAGCACGGCGGCGGCGAACTCGTCATAATCGTCCAGCAGTATCCCCATCGCGCTTTCCGGGCTGAGGGAATCGGCATCGGCGACCATCTGCCCCAGGCGCCTGGTCCTTGCGCCGTTGAGGAAATTCGATCCCAGGTAATAGGGAAAGCCGGTATCAGCGGGGCTTTGGTTGGAAGAGAAAAGCCATCCCTGCACCGGATTCCTCGCGGCCGGGTTGGCGGAGCGCGGAAGCCATCCCGACCAATCATTGCCGGGCACGGAACCATCCAGGGTGAACCGTCCCTGCCCTTTCCACTTGCGGGGGAACAGGCCGTGATGGAACATGGCGATGTCTCCCGAAACAGAAGCGAAGGCGAAATTCTGAGCGGGGCAATGGAAGGGATCCAAAGCGGCGGCGAATTCATCGTAGCTCCCGGCCCGCATGATTTTGAGGTAAGCGAGCAGCTCATCGGAAGGATCCAAGGCCAGCCAGCGCATGGCGTGCAGGGCAGGGGTATTGCGCGACCAGGGTTTCTCCTGGCTCTTTAGCACCAGCGGCCCCTGATGGGTATACTGCACCGTGTCCAGCAGGGTCGCCGCCCCGCGCACCTTAATGGCCTCCACCACCCGGCTGGTCGGCCTCCATTGGCCGCCGAACTGGTATTCGGACAGGGTACTGTCCCGGAACGTCATGCGGTACCAATCGATTACATCGTCCGCGCCGTTGGTGGAACCCCAGGCTATCCTGCGGTTGAACCCGATCTGCACGGCCGGCACGCCCGCCAGGGATACCCCGTATACGCTGAGGCCGGGAGCGGACAATTGGATCTCGTACCAGACGGAAGGCAAACCCAGGTTTAGATGCGGATCATTCGCCAGGATGGGGAAACCGCCTCGCGTCCGGGCGCCCGCCACCACGAAATTGTTGCTGCCGTTGCCCGGATCCGGACGTGCCGCCGGGACCGGGACGCGCATGGGTCCGCGAGAGGGGGCCGATCCGGGCGTGGCCGGTCCATGCCCCAGCGTGTCCGCGGGGCCGAGAAAGAAGGCCGGCCCTGGGAAGTTCCCGACGCTGTCCGGCGCCACGGGCGCCGGGGCCGAATGCGGGGAGGGATCCCAGCCGGCGCCCGAGGGTATTACGGGAGTTACATCGGGATCCCATAACGGGAAATAGCGGCTCACGAAATCGCGCCCGAGCTTTGCCAGGGTATTGGTCATGGGCAAATCGTCCCCGCCCCCGGATAGGTTCCATTGCATGTTCTTGATCATCAGGAGGGTGTTGAGAGGGGACCACCTGCCGGGAGCATAGTCCAACAGTTTGTACTCGACGGGATACGCGCCCGGTTCCAGATCCTTGATCCAGGCGTTGACGCCGTCCGCATAGGCTTGCGCGGCCTCCCAGGATTCGCCGTCCTTCTTGAGCAATTCCACGGCCTTTTCCGCGGCTTGGGGCACGCCCAGCCTGCGCTGGAATTTGTCGCGCTCCACCAGATCCGGGCCCAGTACTTCGGCCAGGCGCCCGGCGGCGGATAGGCTCTGGATTTCCATCTGCCAAAGGCGATCTCGAGCGGTGAGATAGCCTTGCGCCATGAAAAGATCATGCAGGTTCTGCGCGAAAACATGCGGCACCCGCCGGTTGTCGAATATAACGGTGACCGTTTCATCCAGACCGGGCACGCGCAAGAGCCCGTCCCGGATGCGATCGCCTTCGGCATTCCGCCAAAACCCGGAGAAGGGATTAAGGAAGCGGCCCAAGGGCGGCAGCGCGCCCAAGCGGCTATCCAGCAGGGTCAGTACCAACAGAAGCAAGCCGCCCAACGCGACGGGCTGGATCCAGCCCGAGGGGGATTTTCTCTTCATGTGGGGTTAATTTAGGTAATGCGCTTACTTCTTGCGCATTTTCGCGAGTTCTTCCGTGCGCTTTTCCATGAAACGGCAGCGCTTATCGTCCGCATCGCCGGCGCAATCCGAGAAGCGGCCGAACTTTTCCCAGGCGGTCACCGCCGCGTCCAGGAATTGGGGCTTCTGTTCGATATAGGTGTATTGCCCGTCCAACGCATTGGCATAGGCGTATAAGGCATCCTTCTGGAAGTCATGGGGGTTGAAGAAGGTGGAGTTGCGGAGCACGGTGGTTTTGGAGGAGGTGAAATAGTCCTCCAGGCGCTCCTTGGATTCCAGGTACAACGCCTGCCCGAAGTACAGCTGGCCGAGGTAGGCGTCGATGGCCGGATCATCGTAGTCGCGGCGCAATTGCTCAAGGACGGAACGCGCCTTGGTGAGCTGATCCTTGTGCCGGAAATAAATGGAGGCGCTGCGGAGCTGCGCTTCCAGGTACGCCTGGCGATCACCGCCCTTGTCCGGGGAAGGGATCATTTCATAGGTGGCCAGGGCGGAGGTATAGTCCCTGGCCATTTCCGCTTCCACGCCTTTGGCCACCAAGGTGGAGAAATAGGAATGAAGTTGCGGCGAGGCGGCGAAGCCGTTCATGAAGCGCCAGCCATGCCAGAAATTGTAACCGGAGAGGCCCAGGGCCAGCAGGGATGCGGCCAGGGCGATGGTGGGGAAGGACCGGCGGAAGGAATACGGGATGCGCGCGGTGCCGCCGCTGCCCCAAACGCGGAAGGCGCGCAGGCTGACCTGCAGGGATTCCTGGATCTCCGCGGCCGTGGCGGGGCGGAATTCAGGCTTCCGGGCCAACATCTTCTCGATCAACTCTTCCGTCAAGGGAGAGATGGCCTCGCGCAGCTTGCGCACCCTTTCGTATTTGCAATCGTCGATTTTCCACAGCAATGTGGCCAGGTTGTCCGCTTCGAAAGGGCGGCGCCCCGTGCACAATTCGTACAGCAGCACGCCCAGGGAGAAGAAATCGCTTCGGGCGTCCAACGCGTCCCCGTTGATCTGCTCAGGCGACATATAGTGGGGCGTGCCCACCACCGTGCCTTGCATGGTACGGGTGTTGACGCTCATCGGCTTGGCCGCGCCGAAGTCCATCAATTTGACCGTGCCGTTCCCGGTGATCATGATGTTTTCCGGCTTGATGTCGCGATGCAGGATACCGTGGATCAGATCCCCGTTGGAATTCTTTATCTGCACGTTATGGGCGTATTCCAAGGCGCCGGCGATTTGCGACGCCAGCCCCAGGATATCCGCCTCGCGCACCCGGATATGCGAGGTCAGGTAGGTGCGCAGCGACTGCCCTTCCACGTATTCCATCTCGATGTAGAATTGCTTGCCTATTTCGCCGGTATCGAACACGCGCAGGATGTTGGGGTGATCCAGGCGGGCGGTGAGCTGCGCTTCCTGTTTGAAGCGCTCGAAATTGTCCGCGTCTTCGGCGAGGGCGGGTTTCAGGATTTTGATGACCCGATCCAGATTGAAGGTCAGGTTATGCGCGCGGTAGATGAGGGCGCTTCCGCCTTCATTGATCTTTTCCAGGATTTTGCAATGGCCCACCATCTGGCCCAGGAACGGATCCCCGGAAAAGGGATCCATGGGGATGCCGCCAGCGAACATGGAGGCATCGGCGACGTTCATGCTCCCCGTGGACGGGTCGGCGGAAGGGTAGGCGTCCTGGATCGGCAGCGACCCGGTAGGGCCATCGGCGGACGCTTGGGCGGGCTCGATGGGGGGGGGATATCCGGAAGGCAGGGTGGACGGATGTGCCGGACCTGGCGCGCTCTTGCCCAGGGCGCGTGTTTTCATGGTAGTGATGTCTTGATCCTGATCCATTGCCGCTCGCTTCGTCCGCCATACCCCGCAAAGGCCCGTAGCCGGAACCGCCGGGTAGGAAGGGAAAATTAGTATACAACGGGGACGAAAGGTAAACCCGGGAATAATCCCTCCGCCGTGGAAATTCCGATGCGCCCGGTTCCCGTTTTTCCCGGTAAATACTTGCGGCCTGATTCGGGAAAGGCATGGGGGTGGCCCGAGCCCTCTGTTCTTATCTTGAAGGGGCCAGGTTCGCGGTTATTTTGAAGGGAACCCGGCAACAAAGGTGGACGATTTGATTTTAGTGACAGGTGGGGCGGGGAACATGGGACGCAGACTGGCCGCGGCCTTGGCTGCCGGCGGATACCAAGTCCGCGTGCTCTGCCTGCCGGGAGAAAAAGGAGCCGGGACCGGCTCCATCCAAACCGCTTTCGGGGATATCACCGATAAAGCCAGTTTGGCCCCGGCCCTGCGGGGCGTGGAAACGGTTTTCCACTTGGCGGCGGTGTTACTGGCTCCCGGCCATGAGGAGGTTTTCCAGGCGGTCAATGCGGAAGGCACCGGCAATCTGGTGTCCGAGGCTGAAGCCGCCGGCGTGCGCCATTTCATTTATGTGTCGTCCATCTCGGTGGAATATCCGCGTTCCAACGCTTATGCGCGCTCCAAGGCGCAAGGGGAAGAGCGGGTGAGAGCTTCGCGCCTGGCGTATACCATAGTAAGGCCCACCCTGGCCTATGAAGACGGCGGCGCGCTGGAATTCATGGCCTTGGTCGCGCATGCACGGCGCGGCCCCATGGTCCTGTTGCCCGCGGGAGGCTGGGCCCTGAAAAGCCCCGTGCATATCGGGGATTTGGTGAAAGGTTTCCTGGCCTTGCCCGGTAATCCCAAGACGCTGGGAAAGACCTATGTCTTTTCCGGGGGGGATGCCTTGAGCCTCCGGGATATGACGCGCCTGCTTTTGCTGCATATGGGCCGCGTCAAGCCCATTATCGGGGTACCGGCCTGGATTTGCCTTTTGGGCGCGGGAATCCTTTGGCTGGTTTGCAAAGCCACGGGGATGAAAAACGCGTTCACCTATCAAACCTATACCGGTTTGGTGCAGGACGCCGCGCCCTCGCATCGCGCCGCTACCGACGATTTGGGATATAGGCCGCGCCCTTTCCGGGAAGGTCTGGCCACCCTGGACTCCTTACGCGATTGCCTGCGGAAGGGGTCCCCATGAACCCCTCCGGCTTAAGCGTTTT
Organism: Fibrobacteria bacterium; assembly: GCA_039926685.1. Lineage (GTDB taxonomy): Bacteria > Fibrobacterota > Fibrobacteria > UBA11236 > UBA11236 > Chersky-265. Next base: position 13,826 of record JBDSWM010000101.1, read on the forward strand.
CATTCCCGCCTATAATGCGGCCGCGACCCTACCCGAAGTCATCCGGCGCATCCCATCCGATTTATGGTCCGAAATCGGCACGGTGACGGTGATCGATGACGGCAGCCGGGATGATACTTCCGGAAGCGTGGCGCGCCTGCAAGGGGAATTCCCGAAATTGCGGCTGCACCGGTTCGAGAGCAATCGCGGTTATGGCCAGGCGGTCAGGCGCGGCCTGGGCGCCTGCCGCGAAAGCGAAAGCGATTTCAGCGCTTGCCTGCATGCGGACGGGCAGTATCCGCCCGAGCGATTGGGGCCTTTCCTGGAGCATATGCGGCGGCATCGGCTGGATCTTCTGCAAGGCTCCCGTCACTTGCAAGGTACGGCCCGGCAGGGGGGTATGCCGATTTACAAGATCGCCGCGGGCCGGCTGCTGACATGGCTGGAGAACCGCAGCTTCGGCCTGGACATGACTGATTACCATTCCGGATTCATCATGTACAGCCGCAAGGCCTTGCATGGCATTCCCTTCGAACGCCTGAGCGGGTATTTCGATTTCGATCTGGAAGTCATCGCTTGCGCCCGCGCCCGGGGCATGCGCATCGCGGAGCTGGGGATTCCCACGCGCTATGCGGAGGAGAAAAGCCACCTGAACCCCGTCAAATACGGGTTGCGGACCTTGCGGGTGATGGCGCGGTATCGCATGGGGAAATACGGGGCGGCTTGACGCCTTGACGGCGGCCAATGCGATAATGGAAACATGAACGGCGGAATGGATCAGGGCGGGGAAGACGCCGGGCTTATGACGGCTTCGGGCATTCCGGCCGCACTGTGCGGCAACCAAGCCTGGCAATTGGATCGCGTCTTCGGGCAAGGACGGCGTGAAAAATTGGCCGCGGCCGCGGCCTTGTTCCCTGACTATGTGACGGCGGAAAGCTTCGCCTTGCAAGAGCCTTCCCTGCGGAATGTACAAGTCCTTTTCTCCACCTGGGGGATGGACGAAAATCTGGCACGCCTGGTGGCCGGGCTCCCCGAATTGAAAGTCCTGTTCCACGCGGCCGGAACTGTGCAGGCATTCGCGCGGCCCTTGCTGGAAAAGAGCATCACCGTGGTCAGCGCCTGGGCGGCCAACGCGGTTCCCGTGGCGCAATTCGCCGCCTCGCAAATACTACTTTCCCTGAAAGGCTATTTCCGCAATTCGCGGGATACGCATGCGGCCGGTAACCGTGGCCGTGCCGTACCGACCCAGGCGCCGGGGGCCTACGGGGAATGCGTGGCCTTGCTGGGTTGCGGGATGGTGGGCCGCGCGGTCGCGGAGCGGTTGCGCGGGGACGGCCTGGATCTGATCGTTTTCGATCCCTACCTTTTCGATGCGGATGCCGCCGCACTGGGTATGCGCAAGGTCACCATACCGCAAGCTTTCGCCCAGGCCCAGGTGGTCAGCAATCACCTTCCCGATCTGCCGGCCACCCGCGGACTGTTGTCCCGCGATCTTTTCTTGTCCATGCGTCCGAGCGCCACCTTCATCAATACCGCGCGCGGGGCCACGGTTATGGAAGCCGGATTGTTCGCCGCGCTGGTGACGCGGCCGGACCTGACAGCGTTATTGGACGTCACTTTCCCCGAGCCCCTGCCGGCGGATTCCGCCTGGTATGCCCTGGAAAACGCCCACCTTACCTCGCATATCGCCGGGTCCAACGGCAACGAGGTGGTGCGTATGGCCGATTATTGTCTGGAGGAGTTCGCAGCCTGGCGCCGCGGCGATCCGCTCAGGTACAGGGTCACGCTCGCGATGCTGGAGCGGATGGCATGAGACCCGCAATTCTCTTGTCCGGCATGCTGCTTGCGGCTTGCGCTACCGGAAGCGATGGGGATTCCTTGCGTTCCGTTCCGCTGGTGGAAACGGGATTGGCCGGCGATTACGTTCTGGTCGATTACCTCTTTGAGTACGGGGATGGGTTCCGGTTGGATCCTTCCGTGCTCGAAGTCACCGGCACCTTGTCCATCGGGGCGGACAGCGCTTATCTGGAAGGCATCCGGATCGGGAATGACTCCACTCCCACTTCGGGGAAAATCACTTCGGTGCGGGTGGGGAGCAGCGTGGATCAAGGGGAATTGCTGCTGACCTTGGACGGATCGGCGATAGTGGGAGTCACTGGATTCTCCTTCCGGCATGACACCTTGTTGCTGGTAACGGAAGTCTCCAAGGAACGGGATAGCGAAAAAAAGGGCTTCCGGGAAACGGCTTACTATGCCCGGCAACGGCTCGACTTGGATTGAAACCCGAATCCCGTATCTCCGTTTCCTGATAGCTTTTCCTTATTGCAAAACGGCCACATAGTCCGGATGCACGATATTCCACTCAGGATCGTAGACGTGTATGCGACGCGTTTCCACCCAGCGGCCCGCGGCGTCCTTGGTCAGGAATAGCCCGCCCGCGAAGCTCCAGCCAAGCACGCCGCCTTCCAGACTCTCGGCGCGGATGTTCTGCTTGGCCAATTCCTCCGCGTATTTTCCGCTGCGATAACCCAAGGTGCAATACACCACCAGGCGTTTCCCTTTGGGGATGCCCTGACGGAATCTAGCCGCGAACTCGGCCGTGGTCAGGGCATGCGGCAACATGGATACTTCCTGCTCCCGCGCCTGTCGCACATCGATGAGGACCAGATCGGTGTCTTCCAGGATCCGCTTCAATTCGGCGGGTTTGATGAGCGGCGCCTTCACATCCTTGGTCGCCTTGAGGATAGCTACCCGCAAGCGGCTTTCCAGCTTTTCCACCCGGGAAATGCCCTGGGCATGCGCGCTCAGGCATACCGGGCCCAACATGAGCAAAAGCAGTAGGGCGACACGGAGGCGGGAAGCCGGAGACCGGATTTTCTGGGGCAGGCGGGAAGCGGGCGAGGCGATTCCCCAGGGCAGGCGGGAAGCCGATAAGGCAATCTCCTGGGGCAGACAGGCGGGTTGGTCCATGCCCGTAAGATACCAATCCCCGGGTCATGCGGCTTAGGGGCTGCCAACCACCCGCGGCCATGATTAGCTAATTTGGAGGGCATGAAGCGCAAGGAAGAGGATCTTTTCGCCGAAGCCCCGTCACCGGCTTCCGCCCTCAAGGATTCCCCCTTGGCCGCACGCATGCGGCCGCGCACCTTGGACGAGTTCATCGGCCAGGAGCATATCATCGGACCCGGCCGGCTGCTGCGGCGCGCGATCCAGGCCGATCAGCTCAGCTCCATCATCCTTTACGGTCCGCCGGGTACGGGCAAGACCACCTTGGCGCAAATTATCGCCAACACCACGCGGGCGCGTTTCCTGGCCATCAATGCCGTGCTGGCCGGCGTTAAGGACATCCGGGAAGCCATCGAAACCGCGCGCGAAGTCCGCAAACTGCAGGATCAGAAGACCATCCTGTTCGTCGACGAGGTGCATCGCTTCAACAAATCCCAGCAGGACGCGCTTCTGCCGCATGTGGAGAATGGTACCCTGACCCTGATCGGCGCCACCACGGAAAACCCCTATTTCGAGGTCAACAAGGCATTGGTCTCGCGTTCGCGCATTTTCCAATTGAAGCCCCTCGGCGAAGAGCATGTGCGCGCCGTGGCGCTTGCGGCCTTGGCCGATCAGGAACGCGGGTTCGGGCGCAAGCGGGTCGAGATGGAGCCCGATGCTCTTGAGCACATCGTACGCGTGGCTTCCGGCGATGCTCGCAGCGCGCTGAACGCTTTGGAACTGGCCGTGGAAACCACCCCGGCCGGGGCCGATGGCATCGCGCATGTCACCTTGGAGGTGGCGGAGGAAAGCATCCAACGCCGGGCGGTGCTGTACGACAAGGACGGCGACGCGCATTACGATACCATTTCCGCTTTCATCAAATCCCTGCGCGGTTCGGACGCGGACGCCTCCCTGTATTGGCTGGCCAAAATGGTCTATGCCGGCGAGGACCCGCGCTTCATTTTCAGGCGCATGCTCATCCTGGCTTCCGAGGACGTCGGGCTGGCCGATCCGAACGCCTTGGGCGTGGTTTCCGCCGCGGCCCAGGCCTTCGATTATGTGGGCCTTCCCGAAGGGCAATTCCACCTGGCACAAGCCTGTCTGTACTTGGCGTCCGCGCCCAAGAGCAATACCGCCATGGCCTATTTCGACGCTTTGGAATCCGTGCGCGGCGAACAACAGGACGAGGTTCCGGATCATCTCAAGGACGCCAGCCGGGACGGGGAGGACATGGGCCATGGCAAGGGCTACCTGTACCCGCATGCCTACCGGGATCATTGGGTGGCGCAGCAATACCTGCCCGGGTCCCTGCAAGGCAAGGTTTTCTACCAGCCCCCCGATTCCGGATACGAAGCGGCCATCCGCGAACGCGTCGCGCGCAACCGCGAAGCGCAATTGGAAGCAGCCGATCAAGATCGCCGCGAGGCGGGCGGAGGATGGGGGGGAACGTCCAAGCCACGTGGCGGGAAGGTTACATCCACTTGGCTGGAGCGGGCGGCCAGTCAAAGCGCCGGCATCCTGGGCCAGGCGCGCGAGGAGATTTTCCGCCTGGCCGGGGTAAATCGCGACAGCCTGGTACTGGACATGGGCGGGGGCACGGGCTTTTTGACCTGGGAGGCCTGCCGGCTATGCCCAACGGGGGGCGTCTGGTCCCGCTGCGATGACGGGGAAAAACGCAAGGCCATGGATGAATGGGCCCGGCATCTGGAAATCCTGGCGCGGCCGGAAATGATCACTGCCTCGCTGGAAGCGCTGCCGCGGGAACTGGGCGCCAGGGACGAAGCGCCGCGATTCGATGCCTTGGTGGGGATGGATTTGCTGCGCCAATCCGCGCGGCCGGAAGGATTGATCCCGGCTTTGCGCCCTTTCGCGGCCAAGGGAGGACGCATGATTTGGGCCGAGGCCAATATCGCCCGGTCCCAGGGATTCCGGGAACTGTTGCCGGCCGGCAGCGTTGCGGCGGCGCTGGCAGCCAAGGTGGAGGCGCTGGAAAGCGTTTGGCGCTCCGCCCTGCCGGCATCGCCGCTGGATGCGGTTCGCGCCGCGGTATCC
>JBDSWM010000102.1:0-21468 GCA_039926685.1 Fibrobacteria bacterium
AAGACTTAAGACCCGATGGCGCGCCACGAGGTGGCGGCGCCACCTCGTGGCGGTCCCGTCGGATGGCGGCGCGGAGGAGAATACCCCGGGGGATCAGGAGGTAGGTTTAGTCCGCCTCATTCATAGACTTCCGTGCTCAACCGCGTCAGCGAGTTCAACCGGCTCTTGTTCTTCATCGTTTCGATGAGTTTCTCATTGAAGAGCTTGGCGGCATCGATGCCGTTCATCTTGAGCAGCATGTTCATGGCGATCACCTCGGATATCACCGTGATGTTCTTGCCCGGCGAAATGGGGATGATGACCTTGGAAACCGGCACGCCGATAACGTCGGTGGTGAGGGGGTCCAGGCCCGTGCGCTCGTAATTCTCCCCGTCGCGCCACTTCTGGAGTTCGACCACCACTTCCACTTTCTTGGTGTTGCGGATGGCGCGGATGCCGAACAGCTTGCCCACGTCCACGATGCCAATGCCGCGGATCTCCATATGATGGCCCAGGATCTTGTTGCCTTTGCCGATGATTGAGTGGCCTTTGCGGATCAAATGCACGATATCATCTGCCACGAGGCGATGGCCCCGTTCCACCAGGTCCAGCACGCATTCGGATTTTCCCACGCCGCTTTCGCCCACATAGAGCATGCCCACCCCGTATACGTCGACCAGCGAGGCGTGTACGGAACAATATGGCGCGAACCAATCCTCCAGTATGTCCTGCACTTCGGTGCAGAAATCCAGGGTTTCCCGGGAGGTGGTGATGATGGGAACGTTCTGGATAAGGCACATTTGCAGCAGCTCTTCGTGGAGGCCGGCATTGTGCGTCAGCACCCAAAGCGGGGAGCGGTAATCCTGCAAGCGGGCGAAAATCTCGCGGCGCTTTTCCGCGCCCACGGATTCCAGGTAGGACCATTCCGTGGTCCCGATGATTTGCACGCGCTGATAGGAATAGACGCCGGTGAACCCGGCCAGTGCCAGTCCTGGCCTATGCAGATTGGCTTCGATGATCTCCGTGCATAGCGAGGATTCGGGAGTCTTGATGGTCAAGGACAACTCGTCCTTGAATTGATAATAGAAATCCCTCACAGGGAGGGATCTCTTACGGTTTATTTCGAGGCGGTTGAATTCGATGCTGTCGGGCAAATTCGGATCAGCGCCTCACTCCGCCACGAGCGCCGAAACGGGCACGGACTTATGGATCTTCAACTTTTCGTTTTCCTTTTTCAATTGGCGTTCGACCTTGTCCAGCATGCTTTCGATGGCCTTATACATGTTGTCTTCTTCAGCATGAGCGCATACGGTCTTATCCAGAACCTTGACGATGATTTCCGCCCTCCTGACTCCGCTTTTCTCCGCATCCAGTATGACATGGGCGCCGGTGATGGAATCGTTGAACTTTTCAATCTTGTTGAGGCTGTCTTTCAAACTGGCATGAAGTGCGGGGGAGGCATGGAAATGCCGCGCGGTTATCTGGATCTTCATGTGTTTCTCCTTTGAAGAAGAGCTTCCAAGCCGAGGAGGCGGAAGCGGGGTTAGCCAAGTGTTAATCTACATAAAAGGATCGCATTAGGGTGAGCACTTTGCCGTGCCGTTTTTTTAGAGGCGGGGCGGTCCGGACCCGGTTGCGCCGCAGGTGGAATCCTCCAACAAAAACCGTCAAACCCGAAAGAGGACAAGAGGCGCATGTAAAGTATCTTACGCGGATAGGGTCGATCTTGTCAAGCCAATCTTACGGCCTTTTGGCATCCGAAGCGGTAAAACCGACCCCGGCTATACCCTTGATTTGAGGGAAGTTGTGAAAAAAAACTTGGCAAGGGGTTTGCGAGCGAGTATGGAATGGTGACCGGGGATTTCCCGATCCTGCCGCAATAACGAAAACACCTTCGCGCCGTATTCATTGCTTCAATATTGCTTGCACACAACGTCACGGTTGCCCGTGAATTGTATCAATATTGCTTGCGCAGGCGCGCGGGCAGGATCTCCAATTGGTCGCGGTATTTGGCCACGGTGCGGCGCGCTACGTCCAGGCCTTTCGACTTCAGGATCTCGACGATCTTCTGATCGCTGAGGGGGCGCTTGCTGTCCTCCGACTCGATCAGTTTCTTGATCTCGTCCTTGGTGGTCACCGAGGAAACCTCGCGGCCATCTGCCTGGGTGACGCCGGCGGTGAAGAAGTATTTCAGTTCGAAGATGCCGTGGCTGGTCTGCACGTACTTGCCGTTGGTGACCCGGCTGACCGTGGAGATATGCATGCCGATCTTGTCGGCCACGTCCTGGAGGATAAGGGGGCGGAGATTGGTCGGGCCCTGCTTGAAGAAATCGGGCTGGCTTTCGATGATGGCCTGCATCACCTTGAGCATGGTGGATTTGCGCTGCTCGATGGCGCGGATGAGCCAGGTGGCCGAGTTCAGCTTTTCCCGCACGTATTTCTTCTCGTCCGTGGAGGCCCGGCTCCCTTTTTTGAGGAGTTCCGCATACGCGCGGGAAACCTTCAGGGAAGGCACGGTGCGGTCGTTGAGCATCAGCACCAACTCCCCGTCCACGTCCTCGACGATCAGATCGGGGGTGATGGGCGTGGCCACCGTGGCGCTCACCTGGCGGCCGGGATGCGGCTCCAGAGATCCGATTTCCTTCATGGCGGTCTGGATTTGATCGGGGGGCACGTCGAACTTCTTGGCGATGGCGGCCACCTTGAGCTTTTCCAGCAGCTCGAACTCCTCTTCCACGATGCGCTTGGCCAGCTGGCTCACGCGTCCGTAGCGGTAGATTTGGAGCAATAGGCATTCTCGCAGGTTGCGCGCGCCGATGCCGGCGGGATCCAGGGCTTGCAGCACATGGAACGCTTCGCGCACCACCGGGGATGCCGAATCCAAGCCCACGGAACCGTCGATGATGGACTGGATCTCGGCGATCAGGGGGTTGCCGGCCGCCAAAGCCGCATTGCGCGCGGCCAGGACATCCGTGGCCAGAGCCGATTCCGAACGCCGGGCCGGGGCCGGACGCGCCTCCGGTTCCGCGCTTCCATTGCCGGAGGCTTTTTCAGGATGAGGGGCGTTGTTGTCGCGGTTCACCTGGGAATCCACCACTGAATGCGTGCGCTCCCCTTCCTCATCCTCCGCATCGTCATCGTCGCCGGGCACCAGCTGGCTTTCCTTCACCAGGTAGCCGCGCTCGTCCAGGCTGTTGATCAGGTACTCCACCAGGGCGGAAACCTCTGGCGTGACGGTGCGATCCTGCAATTGCCCCAAAAGGTGGTCCTGCAAGGTCTTGGAATAGACGGGGATTTTCTCGAAGCGCTCATCGGGGCTTTCCATCTCCTCGGTCCGCTTGTTGCCGAGATCGAATCCGTCCTCCAGATAGGTTTCCCAATCGATTTCCTTCGGATCCTTTACATCGTCGGCTGCGCTGCCCAGTTCGCTTTGCTCCGGGGGCGCGGCGAGCTCCGCTTCCTCCCGCGAATTCTCTGGAGCGGCGATTTCCGGGGTGCGATCGTCGGCGGAAATTGTCCCGTCATCGCTGGATTCCGATTGCGGGCGCTCCTGTTCCTCTTCGACCTCTTCCACGGTCTCGAGCAGAGGATTGGTTTCAAGCTCCTGCTTGACCACCATTTCCAGCTCCAGGGAGTTCATCTGCAAAAGCTTGAGGGATTGGATCATCTGGGGCGAGAGCTTTTGCTCCAGCCCGACGTGCAGGTTCAGATCGAGGCCAAAATTCATGTAACCGTCATCCTAAGGAGAAGGATTTACCCAGGTAAATGCGCCTGGCTTCTTCGTCTTGCGCCAAATGTTCCGCCGAACCTTCCACCAGGACACGTCCTTCGAACATGATATAGGCCCGGTTGGTGGTCGCCAGGGTTTCGCGCACGCTGTGATCCGTGATCAGAATGCCCATGCCCCTGTCTCTGAGGTTAAATATAACCGATTGGATGTCCTCCACGGCAATGGGATCAATGCCGGCAAAGGGTTCGTCCAGAAGCAGGAATTTGGGATGGGTGGTGAGCGCGCGCGCGATTTCAAGGCGCCGGCGCTCGCCGCCGCTCAGGGTATTGGCCTTGTTCTTCCGCAGGTGGGAGATTTTGAATTCCTCCATCAGCCGGTCGGTTTCCGAGCGGCATTCCGAGCGCGAAAGCTTGCGCGTTTGCAGGATGGCCAAGATGTTCTCCTCCACGGTGAGCTTACGGAATACGGAGGTTTCCTGCGCGAGGTAGCCCAAACCGAGCCGCGCGCGCTTGTACATGGGCATGGACGAGACATCCTCGTCCCCCATGCGGATGGTCCCGGAATTGGCCCGGATCATCCCTACTATCATATAAAAAGAGGTGGTCTTGCCAGCGCCGTTTGGGCCCAACAAGCCCACTACTTCGCCTTGGTTCACATGGAAGCTCACGCCGTCCACAACCTTACGGCCGTTATATACCTTGACCAGGGACTCCGCCTTGATCTGCACTATTTCGCCCTCCAGGATGGGGTTGGCCAGGCGCCCGGGGGGCGCGGTTTGGCCGTATCGGGATTCGCATTCGGCCTTGGGGAAGCGGGCGCTACTTTGGGAACCGCGCGACCTGCGGGCCCCGTTCCGCCGCCTTCGGCCGCCGGCGCCGCAGCGTCAATCCTACCATCGGTTCTGCCCTCGGGTCCGCCATCGCCGTTGGCTTCAGACTTGGCCTTGGCATCGGGGCCCACCTTAAGGCTGTCGCCAGGGACGTTACCCGGCTTGGGTGGTTTCTCCCCGAAATAAGTGCCTTTGGCAGCGCCCCTTACCATCACTTCGTCGACCTTGCCGTTCTTGAAGGCGAAATCGATGGTATCCCCTTGCGCATCGTTCTTGCCCTTGAGCCGCTGCTTCTCGAAATGAAAATAAGTGCTCTTGGCCGCGTTATTGACGCCTCCCAGCACATTGGCGCTGGCCACCTGTTTGCCGTTGAAGCGCAGTACCATGTATTCGCCGCTCATTTTGTTGACGAATTCCGGCTTGTCCACGTCGAAGTAGGCGCCGTCGGCGTTCCTGAAAACCTGCACGCTGTCGATGGTCTTTTCCTTGAAGACCAGGAACAGCGAGTCCCCGTGCACGTCAGATTGGCGCGCTACCGAGGTGTCCGTGGCCGGCTCGATGGAATGGGCCTGGGCGGCGCCTTTGACCAGCAGGCTCTTGATTTCCTCGCCATGCATGCCCAGGCGCATGATGTCGCCCTTGATTCTATTGTCTTCCATCACCATCTGGGGCTGGCCCAGCAAGTACAGGGAGTCCTCCGGATCATGGTACTCTGCCTTTTTGCAAGTGATGTAAAGCTGTTCGCGATGGATGCGCACATTCCCGTCCGCGATCGCCACCCGCAGCGAGTCGTCATAGGTCATGATTTCGCCTTTGATGGACAAGGTATCGGGAGCGGAATCCGCCTTGGCGGCGCCCGCATTCAGCGAGTCCTTTTCCCGATAAAACCGCCGCACCTCCGGATCTCCCGTCAAGGTGGCCAGATGGCGGAAACGCATGTACACGATGCTCTGGCCCGTAGCAGTCACTTCGCCGCTGCTGTCGCGGATGAACACATTGCCTTGCGCCGTGGCCTGGCCGAGATTCTTGTCATAGGTGCCTCGATCGGCCGTGAGCAGCGAACCGTTGCGCGTGAGGCGCATGCCTGATTCGCAGAAGATGATATTGCGATCCTTTTGCCAGACGGCCCGCTCCGTTTCCACCCGCAGCTCCCCGTGGCGGAAGCGGACCTTGCCGCTGAGCACGTATTCGCCCCGGCTGCGATACCCTTCGAACTTGTCCGCATTCTCCATGATCAAAGGTGCGCTGCGCTCCGCGGAAGCGGGCAACACTGCGCTGGCGCGGGCCGGGACACGGCCCAAGGCCAAAGCCATGACCAAGGCGCAAACAGCCGGCTTGGACGCGGCAAAGCCCCCAAAGCCGGGAAAGCCGGAGCGCACCCATACCCGGCGGCATAGCTGACGAATCGGCGTTTTCAATGGACAGTTCCCGACGCTTTGGCAGTATCCGAATGCTTGCCGCTGTCGGTCGCGGGTGGCGGGATGCCGCCGTTAACCGGAAGGGTATTGCCGGAATCCGGTTTTGCGACGCTTTTGCCCGCTTGGGTGGTATCCTTCTCCGCGTCCTGGATCCGCTTTTCCACCTTCTGAAAAACGCCTTTGACGTCCGAGAGGATTTGCCAATTATCCAGTTTGGCGTCAGATAGGAACCCTTTTCCGGTGAGCACATCGCCTTCTTCGGAAATCACGCGCACGCGCGCTTCCGTGCTGATCTGGTTGATGGCCTTGTTCCACCGCAAGGAATCGGAAGTGATATCCACTCCCTTGGTGGAATGCCCGTGCACATGCCCCGATGCCACCAGAAAGCTGATGCCCTCATCGACGGTGCCGGAATCGGAGGTGACGCGGAAAAGCGGCGCACCCAGGGTATCATAAACGGTCAAATCCACAGGTCGGGCCCGGACCAAGTCCGTACGCGGCCATTTCACCAGGTGTTTGGTTTTCAGGAGCCAGCTCTTGTGAGAACCTTCGTACATATCCAAGGTGGTGGAATCCCGGTATTCCGCCAAGGGTAATTCCTTGACTGGACCTTTGGTCTTGGGTTCCTCGCCGATCTTGCTGCATGCGCCCAATCCGCATAGTGCCAGCGCACCCAGGCCAAGCCGACTTAATCGGAATAATCGCAATCCGGACAAGCCGATAATGTCTACCATGAGCAAAATAAATGCCATACGCTCCATGGCCTTAAAATACTTAAACCTGATGCGTTGCAGGAACTCTCCCGGAAGGTCTTGTCAGGTTTATGTTAGCCTCACCAAAGCGGGTTTTCAATCCAGTCCAGATGAATTTCCGCTTGGCCTTTACTATGCATTTCCAATCCCGCTTTTCGCATCCCTTATTTACGGCGCGGGCGGGAAAAGTTATCATTGCACGCATGGCCCGGCGCCGGTATCCTAGCTTAACCAAGGCTCCCTAAGTTGAGAAAAACCAAAGATTTAACCGAGGGGCCCCTGTTCCCCCATATGCTGCGTATGGCCCTTCCGATGATGATCGGCATGACCTCGCATATGTTCCTGAACATCATCGATGGCATCTACGTCAGCCGTCTGGGGATGGAAGAAAGCCTGGCGGTTCTCAATTACGGCTTCCCCTTCTTTTACCTTATCTTCGCCGTATTCAACGGTTTGACGAGCGGAACCACCTCGGTGATGGCGCGCTTGCTCGGAGCCAAGGAAAAAGCCAAGGCCGAGAATGCCATGAGCCAAGTGGTATGGATAGCCATGGGGATTTTCCTCATTTTCCTGGCGGTCTACCCTTTCGCGCTTCCGCTCTACCTGAGCGCCCAGAAGGCGTCCGCCTTGGGCGGCGCCATGACCCGGGATTATCTCAATACCATATTCCTCGGCGTCCCTTTCCTCATCCTGGCCTTGATTTGGGGATCCGGTTTGCGCGCGGAGGGCAATACCCGTACGCTTATGACCGGCATGATGGTGGGCACCTTGCTCAATATAGCCGGGGCGCCGCTGCTGATTTTCTCCCATTTCCATTTCGCGGGAAGGGACTGGACCGGGCTGGGACTGGGCGTGCAAGGAGCGGGGTTGGCAACCGCCGCCTCGAATCTGGTGACCCTGGCCATCGTAGTCGCCATTTACGTCCGCAAACGCACCACCATAAGCCTGCGCCTGTGGCCCGATTGGAGCGAACGCGCGGGGATGAAAGACGCTTTCAACGTGGGCCTGCCTTCCATCGTTTCGCAATCCTTGACCGGCATCAACATTTTCGTGATGACGCGCTTGGCGGGGGAATTCGGACCCGCGGCCCAGGCGGCCATCGGGATCGGATCGCGGCTGGAAACCCTGGCGGTATTCCCTTCCCTATCCATCATGGTCGCCGTGCTCTCCCTTGTGGGTCAGAACTTCGGCGCCAAACGCTATGATCGGGTGGCGCAATCCGTGCGGATGGGATTAGCCACCGCTTTTCTGACGCTTGCCACGCTGGGGCTGCTGGTGCATTTTTTCCGGGCCGGCCTATTGGCAAAATTCCATCCCGACCCCGCCGCCTTCCCGGCCGCCTATCATTACCTGGGCCTGAGCACTTTGGCCTATGGCTTCGCCGGAATCAGCATCGTTTCCAGCGGTGCTTTCCAGGGCCTGGGACGGGGCTTGCCGTTCCTGTTCCTGAACGCCATGCGCTTATTGCTGATAGCCGCGCCTTTGGGCTGGTTGTTGGCCCGGACGCACGGCGAATACGGCTTGCACTATGCGCCAATGATCGCCAGCGGGGTCACGGCGTTGATTGCCACGGCCTGGATCCTGATCACGGTGGGGCGTTTGCAGAAAAGCCAAGTCCCTTCAAAGATCCCGGCCCCGGCCGTGACGGTATGACGGCCAACCAAAGCGAAATCCGCATCCAGGTCCGGTATTCGGAAACGGACGCCATGAAATTCGTGTACTACGCGAATTACCTGATCTATTTCGAGGTGGCGCGCACTTCCGCGTTGGCGGAACTGGGGCATCCGTATTGGGAAATGGAAAAACGCAATGTGCTGATCCCGGTGCTGGAGTCGCATTGCGAATACGTGAAACCGGCGCGTTACGGGGATGAGCTGACGATAAGAACGCTCCGCTGGCGTTCTGGCGGAGCCAGGATCCGCTTCGATTACGAAGTCACGCGATCAGGCGCATTGCTGGCCCGTGGCCACACCTTGCACGCCTTCATGCATCCGGAGGGGCGTGCCATCCGTCCGCCGCGGGAACTCGCGGATTTGTTTCCGGCTTTTCCCGGTAACGGCACGTCCGCCGCCGACGGATCCGCGGCCGCCTGAACCGGCAAAGACGGCGATCGATCACAGCTTCGCGCTAATCTCGGCGATCAAGTCCTCCAAGGCATGCACGGAGGCCTGCGCGGGTTTGAGCGCGGGGAATTTCTCGTAGGCGTAGTTGATGCCCGAAGAGCTGTTAATGAGATGCAGTTGTGGATCGCTGCCCGCTTCCTTGATGGCCCGGTACACGTCAGCCACGCTTCCGGTTTGCCCGCCTGATACGCCTGCGATTGCGATACCGGGAATCAAAACCGGCACCTCCCTCCCCCGCTCTTTCCAATAGGCCAGCAATTCCCGAAGTTCCCCGGGCGCGGTGGCGCCCACCACGGCCCCCAGATTGCCGTCGTTCCAATCCGCCAGCTTCTCCGCCACCTTCCGGTACAAGGGTAGGCCTTCGGATCCCACGGAAAGATTCTGGAAATCCGCGGCGCTGGGGTTGGAGGTGCGCACCAGCACGTAAACGCCCTGGCCCCGGGAAATATCCTGGAAGGGCTTTATGGTATCCTTGCCCATGTAAGGAGCCGTGGTGACCGCATCCGCCCCGAATACGTGGAAAGCCATCTTGGCGTAGGCGCCCGAAGTGCTGGATATATCCCCGCGCTTGGCGTCCAAAACCACCATGGCCCCGGCCTGCTTGAAAGCGGCGATAAGGTCCTTCAACACCTGCAGGCAAGGGAGGCTCACGGCTTCGTAATAAGCCATGTTGGGTTTGACCGCCGCGGGCATTACATTGCGGGCCAGCATGGCTTCCAGCATCTCCGAATAGAAGCGCTTGATGCGTTCTTCCGGATTTCCCGCGCCCGGAATCTTCTCGAGTACGGGATCCAATCCTACGCATACGGTGTTTCCGGCTTGAAGCGTACGGGCGGCCACTTGTTGCGAATAATTCATGCCCAAAAAGCTACTCATCCCATTCCAACTCGGGAAGGCGGCGGCGGGCGTAGATAAGGAAGTCACCCCAGTCGGATTGGGGCCGGAAACCTTGGGACGAGCACCAGGCGAGGAAATCCCCGGCGCGGGAGGACTCCACTTGGCCTTTGCCATCCGCCATCCACACGGAAAAATCGTAAAGCTGCGAACAGGTTTTCCGCCGCACCAGGTTGGAGATGAAGCGTTCCTTCAACCACACCTGGAAGACGTTTTCCAAACGCTTCTGCAATTCCGTCCGATCCGGGTAATGGGGCTTGAGCGGAAAACGCGGAATACGGTTGTTGATCACATAGGTGGACATTGCTTCGGCCGGGCGATGGGTTGGCCGCCCCATCCAGGACGGAATCGCTTCTTCTCCCATAAAGTACTCAAGACGGGAGAGCGCTCCCAGGATACCGATATTACATTTGCTTGCGGGGGTGCCCATGGAAGCGGTTTCCGAGAAGTACAACGCCGTCGTGGTCGCGAAAAATGCGCTGACTCCGGATCTTTTCATCATCAAGGTGAAACCGGACAAGCCTTCCCCGGAATTCATCTCGGGCCAATACGTGCTGCTAGGGATTTCCTCCAATGTGCCGCGCCGCGCAGGCAGCGAACCCGAGTTCAAGGAAAGCAAGCCGGACCGCATGGTGTTGCGCGCCTACTCCATCGCTTCTTCCGGGAGCGAACCCGGCCTGTTGGAATTCTATATCTCCGTCGTGGCCAATGGCGCCCTGACTCCGCGCCTGGTGGGACTGCAACCGGGCGATCGCCTGATGGTCGGCGATAAGATCCGCGGCTTCTTCACCCTCGACACCGTTCCCAAGGAACATAAGACCGTGGTGCTGGCCGCCACCGGTACCGGCCTGGCGCCATACGTGTCCATGTTGCGCAGGCATGCGATACAGCCTTACCCGTTCCGGTTCGTGGTTCTGCATGGAGCGCCGCGCAGTTGGGAATTGGGCTACCTGGAGGAGTTGCGCCTGCAGTCGCGCTATCTGCCCAAGGTAACCTATATCCCCTCCATCACCAGAACCAAGGAGGATCCTTGGTGGACCGGGGATTCCGGCCGCATCACCCGGTATTTCCAGGGCGATTTTTTGCGCGAGAAATGCGAAGTGGAATTCGATCCCGCCAAGACCTCGGTATTCCTATGCGGCAATCCCGCCATGATCCATGAAGTGGGGGAAATCCTGGCGCCTTCGGGCTACACGGCGTATACCACGCAAGCCCCGGGCAGTCTGCACACCGAAGAGTATTGGTAGGGATTGGTAAGGGTTCAGTCCCGGTTCCCCCGCAAGTCCTCCGCCAATGACCACATGAATTGGCTGGCTTGGCGTTCACCCGCCAGGTGATAGGCGTTGATGAGATTGCGCAGCACACGGGCCACTATGGCTTCCGGCTCCGCCTTGGATTTCAGCAGGCGCGCGAATTCCGGAGCGTATTTCCGTTCCAATTGCGCGAGCTTATCCGGCCCCAGCACCTTGCCGCCATCGAAGCAGTCGATGACAACGTCGCCTCCCTCTTCCCGCACGCGGGTCAGGAAATGCTCGGGCACGTCGCAGCCATGCACGGCGAAGCCCAAGCGATGGCCGACCAGCATGAAAACGCAGGCCAAGGTGATGGGAATGCCCTGCGACGAGGCGATCACCTGCGCCAAATCGCTGTTGGCCGGGTTGTAATAATCGCCTTCGGCGCCCCGCAGGCCTTTCTCGGTGAACAGGAAGCGGGCCAATGCGGTGGGCGACATGGTGCTGCCGCTGCGGCGGAATTCCGCGGCCAATCCGTCCAATTGCTCCCCCAGCCCTGGATGGCGCGGCACCGGGACTTCACTGACATTCCGGCTGCTTGCCGGCGTGCCTCCCGCCTCCTCTCCGGATTCGAATATCGCATGATAGTCGACGTTTTCCCGATAGTGGGGATTGTCGCCTGTAGCCGCGCTTCCCGCTTCCCCCTCCGAGGCCCTGGCCCTGTCCGGTTCCCCGGCAGGGAGGCGCCCGGAGCGCGCCACGCGCAAGCGTTCTTCGGCCAGGTACCAGGAAAGCCCGGATAAGGCGACCTCCAGTTTTTCCATGTCGGTGGGCATATCCCGCCACCGCAACCAGGCGGCCCGGAACCCTTTGCGCTCGCGGCTGGAAAGCAGGTCCATCAATTTTCGCCGCGGCCCGCTGGGGATCTCCTCCAAGCGCGCGCGGATGCCCGCTTCCCAGGCGGGCAGATTGGCCTCGAGTTCGCCCCAGACGCGATCGCGCACCTTGGGGCTTTCGTCGTCCAACAACCTCAGGATGTGGACCAGGTCTTTGTCTTCAGCCATTGTTCCGCCATTGACAGCTTTGCCGCCTTGCCGCGATCGCGGATGCGCAGCCAGACAAGTTAAAAAATGCGGGGCCAGGATGTATATTCGGGAAAGACCATGAACGCCTCCGCTCCAGCCCGCCGTCTATTCGTGGGCGACCTCCACGGTTGCCTGGCCGAGCTGGACGCCTTGCTCGCCCGCTTCGCCTTCCGTCCCGGCCGGGATAGGCTCTTTTCCGTCGGGGACGTCATGGGCAAAGGCCCGGACGTGACCGGGACTTTGCGGCGCCTCAAGGAGCTGGGCGCCCAGGCGGTGCTGGGAAACCACGACTTCGCCTTGTTACAGGCGGCCCGGCAAATGGAAGCAGGCAAGCAGCCTAAACATGCGGATTATCCGGCCTCGCTCGGGAAAGAACGGGACGAATGGGTAGGATTCATCTCTTCTTGGCCGCTATACCTGGAATTGCCGGACATCATCCTGGTGCATGCGGGCCTGGAACCGGGCCGGAAGGACCCCGCAGACATGGATCCGCGCATCCTGATGCAGATCCGCACCTGGGACGGCAACGGCGCCGTCCTTAACCGCGCCGGCGATCCGCCCTGGTTCACCTGCGTCCATCCCGCCAAGACCGTCGTATTCGGGCATTGGGCCCAATTGGGGCTGATCGATTTGCCGCATTTCAAAGGCCTGGATACCGGCTGCGTTTATGGAGGCAAGCTATCGGGCTGGTGCCCGGAGGAAGATCGATTCCTGCAAGTGGCGGCGGCCCGCGCTTATGCGGCCATCCATTATTGAAATCCGATTCCGGGCGTAGGCCTGCCCGAGCGCCTCAGGCCTTCCTGGCTTTACCGGAAACGCGCTTCTTTTCGGTGCCCGAAGGCGTGGCCACCACCCAACGGCGGATGCTGTTGGTCCCCAGGCGGGTATGGATGGGATGGCCGAAAGTGAACACGATGACATCGCCGACGGTGACCAACCCTTCCGCCATGAGCTCTTTTTCCAAGCTGCGGAAGACGAGCTCCGGATTGCGCACCGCCTTGATCATGGACGGTTGTACGGCATAGTAAAGCGTGCTGCGCTGGTAGATCTCCGCGCTGAGGCAGGCTACCACCACGGGGATATTGCTGCGATAAGCGGAAAGCAGGCGCGGCGTGGTGCCATAGGTGCTGATGGCCACCAGGATCTTGGCCCCGCTGTTGGCGGCCAGGTACAATCCCGCCTCGCATACCTGGGCAATCCTTTCGGGATGCTTGATGTTCACGGTCTCATCGGACAGGTTGCGTTCGGAAGCGCGGAT
Organism: Fibrobacteria bacterium; assembly: GCA_039926685.1. Taxonomy (GTDB): domain Bacteria; phylum Fibrobacterota; class Fibrobacteria; order UBA11236; family UBA11236; genus Chersky-265. Next base: position 13,301 of record JBDSWM010000102.1, read on the forward strand.
GATTCGATCCATCATCTCCACCGTTTCGACCGGATACATGCCCGCGGCGGTTTCTCCCGAAAGCATCAAGGAGTCCACGCGCGCCAGAGCGGCGGTGGATACGTCGGTGACTTCCGCGCGCGAAGGCCGGGGAGAGGTCATCATCGATTCCAGCATTTGCGTGGCGATGATGGTGACCTTGCCCAATTCCCGCGCCATCAGGACGACATCGCGCTGTACGGTGGGGATCAACTCCAAATCGAGCTCCACGCCCAGATCCCCGCGCGCCACCATCACGCCTTCCGCCGCCTCGATGATGCCTCGCAGGTTCGCCACGGCTTCTTCGCTTTCCACCTTGGCCACAACCGGAATGCGGCTGTCCAACGCCTCCATGAATTTCTTGATGGTGCGGACGTCGTTCCCGGTGCCGACGAATGACGCGGCGATCCAATCGAATCCGGCCGTGACGATGAACCGGAGATCCTCTTTGTCCTTCTTGCTCAGGATGGGAAGGCCCAGGCTCATGCCCGGGACGTTCAGCGATTTATTGGGCTTGAGCAACCCGCCGCGGATCACGCGGCAGATGACTTTCTTTCCGTTGCCTTTGGCGCGCTTGACCACGCGCTCCGCGCGGATTTCAAGCTTCCCGTCATCCAGCAGTATGCGCTGGCCAGGCGCCATCATTTCCACCAGCCCGGGATAGGAGATGCCGATTTCCCCGATTTCCGGATCCCCCGGCCGCGCCACCAGCCCCACGTCCTCGCCGTTCCTCAGGTGGTACTCGCGCGCGTCGACACGCACCTTGGGACCCATGAGATCGGCCAGGATGGCGCAAGGCCTTTTCAGCTTCTTTGCGGCCGCGCGGATCAATTCCAGGTAACGGACATGTTGCTCCCGGGTGCCGTGGGAGAAATTGATGCGGAAGGCGTTGGCCCCCGCCAACATGACCCGTTCCAGGATGGCGGGATTTTCCAATGCGGGGCCCATGGTGGCGAGAATTTTGGATCGGCGAAGCTTCATGTCGGGGAAAGATAATATCCGCCCCATGCCTCCCGGATGTATATTTTTTCCGCACCATGACCACGGGTTCCAATTGATCTTATTTGTCATTTTCCTGACGGCCGTTTACGGCGGACTGATGGCGTTCTTCATCCTGGGCGCGCTGCGCTTGGCGCGCGAGCGTTACCCGGCCGGAAACTCCGCAAATGCCGGGCGGGCCGGCGATTTCGACGCCTCCCCTTCGCCTTCCCGTGCAGCCGCTTCCATGGCGCGATCAGAGACCTTTTCTTCCCCCGCATCCGTGGGCCGGGGACGCTCGGACGCGCCGAAATCAGACCTTGCGGATCCGGATCTGGATGATAATGAGGATCGCGAATATCCCTATCTTCCCTGCGTTTCCGTGATCGTTCCGATGCGAAACGAAGAAGACCATGCGCCAGCCACGCTGCTGGCATTGTCCAAACAGGATTATGCCGGGGAATGGGAGGTTATATGCGTGAACGACCGCTCAGGCGACGGAACCGAAGCGATCATCCGCGGATTCTGCGCACGGGACGCCCGCTTCGCCATCGTGAACGTACCCGTGGATGCGCCCCCCATCCCCAGCCCCAAGAAGCGGGCGCTGGCCGCGGGTTTCGCGGCGGCCAAAGGTGAGATCCTCATGACTACGGACGCGGATTGCCTGGCCGAAACAGGCTGGATGCGATCGATGGCGATGAGCTTCGCCGCGGATACGGGGATTGTGCAAGGGCCCAAGCGCATCCGCGGTACGGGATCCCTCCTATCCCGTTACCAGGAGCATGAGGTGTTCGGGCTGGTCAGCGTGGAAGCGGCGACCTTCGCGATGGGCCGGCCGATGATCGCGAGCGCGCCATCCCTTGCCTACCGCAAGAGCCTGTACGAAACCGTGGGAGGCTTCGCCGGTATCGAGGATTCCGTATCCGGGGACGACGACTTGCTGGTGCGGAAAATGCAAAAGGTCCCGCGTTGGAAAGTCGCCTACAATCCGTCCCCGGAAGCCTGCGTCACCACCTCGCCGGCGAATACCTGGCCAGGCATGTTGCAACAGCGCGCGCGCTGGGCCAGCAACGGCGCCCATTACGAGGAAAAGGGTTTCGTCGCGTTGCTGTGCTGCATTTACGCTTTCTATTGGTGGCTGGCGCTTGGCCCCGTCTTCGCCTTCGCGGGCCTGGTCCCATGGACATTGTACGCCGCCACCGTGGCGGTGAAAATATTGTCAAACGCCGTCTTCCTGGGGCTTACTTCGCGGAGTCTGGGCCATCGCGGCCTGCTCAGGGACCTGCTATGGTGCGAAATCCTGCATGTTCCCATCGTACTGGCGGCCGTAATACTGGGGCATCTTGGGCTCTACCGTTGGAAGTAGCTATTTTCCCGACCGTGCATCACCGCAATTTCCGAGGAATTCCATGAAAGCCGTCCCCGCGATAGTCTCTACGGCAGGCGCTTGCGCCCTTGCCTTCGCGCTCTGCGCTTCCAAATGCGTGCATACCACGGAAATCGTGCCGTACATCCAGGAAATCTGCGACGACGACATCGACAATGACACCGATGGGGACAAGGATTGCCAGGATTCGGATTGCGATGCGGCTTGCGCGGTTTCGGTCCTGATCAATCCCATCTCGACCATCACGGGGGATTCTCTGACGGTGACGGGAACGCATCTCCATGCCACCGGTATAGCCTTGAGCATCTTCCCCGTCGGCACGGCCGGAAGCGTGACTCTCACAGAAAATACCTGGACAGGGCATCTGGCGCTACTATCCGACCGCACCACCTATACGCTTACCGCCATCGCCGCCGACGCCCAGGGGCGCAAAGACACCGCCTCCGTCCAATTCGTCCGGGGCAATTGATATGGCGGGCCGCCCTTACGCGGCAAATGGGTTGAGGCCCACTCTGGCCGCCTTGGTGGCGATTTGCCTTTGGTGCGCCTCCTTGACCTCGGCCGCAAAGCCGGCTCCGGCCGCGCAGACGGCCCCATCCCCGGAAAATCCCTGTCTGGAAATGCTGGCCGCCCTTCCCAGCGGAAAAAACGATCCCGAACCTTATTTGGCGGCGGCGTCTTGTCTCCGCAAGCAGAATCCGGGCTCCCATTCGCCCCTGGACACGCTGCTCAAGGCACGCGCTCCCGGCCCCAAGCAATGGCTCAAGGATCAGATGGAGCGCGTCCGCATGCGCGCGGACCCGCCCAAGGTGCTGGACATGGCCTACCTGGCGGAAGCCAAGGCATTCCCGGACGCGGACGTCCAACGGGAATTGGCCTCGCTGTACCTGGTGGTCGCGGATACGTACCGTGCAGGCATGGCATTGCTCCGCCAAAGCGAGGCGGATTCATTGCAAACCGGCTACATCCAATACCAGTTGGAAAACCTCACCCGCTACCCGGGCGCGGAGCTTTCCGCTTCCGAACTCCTCGATTCTCTGACGGGATCGTTTCCGCATCGGAAGCCGATCACGGCGGAGTTGCTGGAAACGCTATCCTGGTCCGTGCGCGACTACATCGCCGCCTACCGCAATCTGCTGGCCTGGATGGATTTGAAACGGGCCAACCCGAAAAGCCCGAAGGGGGTTGATCCGTCGCTGGTGATCGAGCGCGTGAACCGGTTCCAATCCCTGGGCTATTTCGACTATTCCGCCGCGCTGCTGAAGAAGCTGGAATGGCGCCGGCTGCCCCCGCCATGGTCCGCCCTGGCCAGGACACTGGATCTGCAAGTCCGATCCCGGCTCCAGGATTGGCCCGGTATCATCGCGGCCGCGGGCGATCCCGGCCGTACCGGAGTAACCGCTGCGTTACGGGGGACGGCTTTCAACGGAGAGGAAACCTTCCTCATCGCCGACGCCCACCTCCATCTAGGCCATGCGGAAGAGGCCTTGGCCGGGGCGGTCGCCCTGGAGCAAAGCGGGGAACCGCCGTGGGCATTCCGTGGCCGGCTGCTCAAGGCCCGCGCGCTTACGGGATTGGGGAAAACACGGGAAGCGGCCCGCACCCTGGATGCGTTGAAGCGGGATCCCAAGCGCCGGGAGGCCACCGGGCCCATCCTCTTCTGGCAAGGCTGCCTGGCCTTGGATGAGGGACGCTATCCCGCGGCGGAATCCCTGCTGGTGCTGGCATCCGCCTATACGGGCGCGGAGGAATCCCAACGCGCTCTGGAATACCGCTTCTTCCTGATGCAGGACACCACCGCAGCGCGCCGGGATTTTTTCCGGGGGCTGCCGGAATCCCCCCATGACCGGCTGGAACGCGCCCGATCCTTGGACCGGGTGGGCGAGGCATCCGCTTTATGGCCCTTCGCGCAGCTTGAAAAAGCCCAAATCCATTTGCAAAACGGCGATCCCGACAGCGCAGAGGCGGTATTCGATCGCGTCGGCAAGCGCAGCCCGGATCGGATGGCGCGCTTTCAGGCGGAGGCCAAGGCGGCGTTTACGGCGGAAAAACTGCCCGGCGGGCGCCAAGCCGCCCTTGCCAGATACGAAGACCTCCTGATAAAATACCAGCAAGGCGTCATCCCGGAGTTTTCCCGGGAAAGGATCAAAGCCTTGAGGTGATCGCAAGCCATGAGCATACGCTGGATCCGCAATGTCGTCGTGGACGGAAGGCAAACCACCCTTGAGGTGCTGCTCGGCGAGACCCGCATAGCTGACAAATGCTATATCCGGGTCAATCAGGACGAAGAACTCTGGTTCAGGCCCGGTTCGGACGATCGCCAGGCCATCCTGCGACAAGGCATAGAAATGCTGAAAGCCCGCATGGACGGCAAAAAAGTCATGGCTCAGAACGGCTCCATCTTTCCCTGGCATTGACATAATTCCGCATGCGCGCGGGTCCGGCGAGAAACCCCTGCCCTGCGGATAGCGGAAATAGGTATCTTGGAGCACTAATATGCCCGATCCCAAGACCAACCGCTATTTCTGCGTCCACGGCCATTTTTACCAGCCTCCCCGCGAGAATCCCCTGATCGAGCAGGTGGAGCTGCAACCCTCCGCGCATCCCGCCCATGATTGGAATGAACGCGTCTTCCTGGAATGCTATGCCCCCAACGGCGCTTCGCGCATCCTGGACGGGAACGGCCGGATCGAAGATATCCTGAACAATTACGCTTACATGAGCTTCAATATCGGCCCCACGCTTTTCTCCTGGCTGGAAGAGAAGCATCCTTACACCTACTCCCGCATCCTGGAAGCCGATAAGCAAAGCTGCGAGCGGTTGGAAGGGCATGGTAACGCCATCGCGCAGGTATACAACCACGTGATCATGCCCTTGGCGACGGAAGAGCAGAAACGCCTCCAGATAAAATGGGGAGTGATCGATTTCGAGCGACGCTTCCACCGCAAGCCGGAAGGCATGTGGCTGGCGGAAACGGCCATCAATATGGCCACGGTGGCCGCCCTGATCCGCGAAGGCATCAAGTTCACCGTGCTCGCGCCAACCCAGGCCCATCGCGTGCGCGCGCTCGCCGGGGACGGCTGGACGGATGTCGCCAACAACAGCATCGATCCGCGCCAACCCTACCGCATCTTTCCCGTGGCGGAAGACGGCACCCCCATCGAAAAGGGTTACCTGGACGTTTTCTTCTACGACGGCCCGCTTTCCCACGGCGTCGGCTTCGATCATCTCCTCAAGGACGCAGCCCGCTACGGCGAGCGCATCGGGAACGCCTTCGACTCCAATTCTCCGGGGGATCAACTGGTTTCCGTCTGCACCGACGGCGAATCCTACGGCCATCACGAGCCTTTCGGCGACATGTGCGCGGCCTTCCTGTTCAAAGGCATGGGGCCCAGGCTGAACATGGTGCCGGTCAACTACGCATGGTACCTGACCAAGCATCCGCCCCGCAACGAGGTACGCCTCAAGAATGCCCACGGCGACGGCACCGCCTGGTCCTGCGCCCATGGCGTGGGCCGATGGAAGGAGGACTGCGGCTGCACCAACGGGGAGCAGCCCGGCTGGAACCAGAAATGGCGCGGTCCTTTGCGCCGCTCTTTCGACATCCTCTACGGTTATGCGGAGAAATACACCGAAGCCACGGGACCTGAATTCTTCGTGGACTGGGCGCGCGCGAAGGACTCGGCAATTCTCGCCTGGCAACTCGATCCCGCCGTGCGCAAAGCCTGGTGGCAGGCCAATCTCAAACCCGGCGCCGACAAGGCCAAGGCCGCCGACTTGATCGAGATCCTGCGATTCTCCCATTATATCTTCACCAGCTGCGCCTGGTTTTTCGCCGAGATCACCGGCATCGAAGCCGTCCAGAACCTTAAGTACGCCCAGCGCGTGCTGGCGCTGCTGGAATCGGCTGGGGTATCTCCCGAGTTACGCAAGGTGTTCCTGGCCGCCCTTTCCAAAGCCGAGTCCAACGTCACCCATTCGACCGGGGACAAGGTGTTCCTGGACCTGGAAAAGGAAACGTTGCCGCTCCACGCCTACCTGGCCTTGGGGCAATGGGTCAAGGATTTCACCGAAAAGCCGTTCAGTTTCGCGCAAAGCCAGGCCTGGCGCTTGGCCGCGGAGGCGCGCCGCGCTTTCGGCCTATGGACCATCCGCGAATCGCGCTTCGTCCATGAAGTCACGGGCGTGAGCGAAACCGTTTGGCTGGTTTTCCACCAGGACGGTTTCGACGCGGATGTATTCGCATTCTGCTTCAATCCGCCCGCGGCCCTGGAAACTTGGGCGCCGGAAACCGATCCGCATCTGGACAATGTCCTGCAATGGCTGGCGCCCTTGAAACCGTTGCAATTGAGCGCCAAGGCGTTGCCCATGGACATCAAAAACAACATGGCCGCGCATCTCAAGCATGAATTCTGGCTGGAATCGGAAGCGGAAGTGCGCATGCAGGAATGGCGCCTGGCAATCAAGCAGAAGCAGTTCCAGCGCATGGGGTGGCCGCTGCCCATCAGCATCCAGCAAACCCTGCATATCATCGAGAATTTCCGCTTGGTGGAGGCGCTGCTCTCCGGCATGAAGAAGGACGATATCGGGGAAATGTTGCGGGCCTTGGTGCTGGCCACACGCTTGCGGTCCCAAGGGATTCTGGCCCATTTGGGCCCGGCGAAAGACCAAATGCACAGTTATTTGCTTCTTTTAGGCCACCGGATACTCGAATCCGAGGAAAAGATGGACCTGAAACCGTTTTTTGTGCTTTTGGATCTGGTAGATACCTTGAAATTGAACCTGGAACGCTATCGGATAGAAAATCTGGCCTTCCCCATCCTAAAAGCGCTAATTTCATGGCAGGGGACGGGTAACTTCGCCATGAAATTCGAACCTGAAGATGCAATTTTGCTTTTGGATAGATTAAATTTCAATACGGAGCCGGCTAAAAAGCACCTTGACTCCCTGAAAGCTGCCGCATCATGATCTCCGAAACCATCCTCATCCTGACCATCCTCGCGGCGGTGTTCATCACCGGAGCGTCGCTGGGTCAGCTGTTGCTGCGCATGCGGCTGGCCAAGATGGAACGGATGAACCTGGAGATGGAACAGAAGCGCATCGTGGATCTCAAGAAGGCGATCAATTCACGCGCCATCATCATCGAGCGCCGCCGACCCACCAAGTTCGAACAGGAAGTCCAGGACGAGATCGACGAAATCCTGGGAGACATCGAAAACTCCTGATCCAAGCTTCAGCACCTTCCGCCCCGGTTTTTTACATCCGCGGCGAGGATTCATCCCGGTCCCAAGGCCGGGATTTTTTATTTTCATCCCGTTCATGAACGACAATCCACCCGTCAATTTCAATCGAGGAAACATGATTCCCATCCTCACCCTGGCCGAGATCAAGGAAGTCGAACGCAAGACAGCGAGCGAATCCGGTCTCAGCGAATATGACATGATCCAAAGCGCCGGGGAGGCGGTTTTCGAAACCATCAAGACCATGCTGGAACAGCATGATGCCGATGCGGCCCTCCACGATGAGGAGCTGGAGGACGACGTAACCGCCCCGGACGAGCTTCCGCGGGGGCGCCGCGAAGAAAGCATCGCCTTCGTATGCGGCCCGGGCCATAATGGGGCCGACGGGCTTGCCGCCGCATTGCTGGCTTCCCAGGCCGGATACCCCGTCGTGATTTACCAGATGACGGCCGAGCGCGGCTACTCGGCGGAAACGGAAAAGCTGCAAGCGGCGATCGCGGACGCGGACCTCACCATCCTGTCCGTGCGCTCTCCCCTGGACCTGC
>JBDSWM010000103.1:0-8326 GCA_039926685.1 Fibrobacteria bacterium
CCGATGCCAGGCGCGCGTCCCGATCGCATTAGCGGCGCGGGACTCCCCCGTGATGTCCCGCCCCCGCCTTCCGGGGAGATCACCCTGGTGGTGGCGCAATCCCCCCGTTACTTTCCGCATGTGGAGCGCCACCTGCAAAGCCTGAAGAAGGTATTCGCGCAGGTCCGCCTTCTGTATTGGGAAAAGGACCCCGCCGAGCCTCTTTACGTTTCCCCCGATGTCGCCTGCGAGCGCGTGGTGCTGCCGTTCGGCGCGCGGGGCGCGCCTTTCTTCCTGCGTTTGCTGGGCGGGTTCTACGCGCGGCTGGACGAACTCCGTCCCGCGAACATCGAAGCCATCGATCCTTACGCCTTGATCCCGGCCCGCGCCTACGCCTTGCGGACCCGGATGCGCGGTACGCGCGTGCGCATAGCCTATTTCTCCATGGAATACTTCTCCCGCATGCCCAGCCTCAAGGACAAGCCCTGGAAACGCTTCGCCTGGCGGCGGCTGGAGCTCTGGGGCGCGGCCGGCGCCTCCGCCGCGGCCACCGTATGCGACAGCATCGCCGCCCATTTGAGCCGCGACTTCCGCATGCCCGTGATCACGGTCCGCAGCCTGCCATGGCGCGTTCCGGAGGCGGTTGGGCACGATGGGCTAGAAAGGGCCCCGGCGGGCGAGAACAGGGACGGAATCCGGTTAGGATTGCATGCCCGTTGCGGGGTTCCGGAGAAGACCGCCATCGCGATTTACCAGGGCATGCTGGAACCGGGACGCGGATTGGAAACGGCCGTCCGCGCCATGGCCGCCGTGCCCGCGCTCCATTTCGCCATCATCGGCTCCGGGCCATTGCGGGAACCGCTAAGCGCGCTGGCGCAAACAGCCGGTTGCGCCGCCAGGGTGCATTTCCTGGGCGAAGTGGACTTCCGCGACTTGGCCATCCTGACGCGCAGCGCTTGCGCGGGGCTGGTTCCCGTCCAGCCCTTATCGGCCAGCTACTTGTATTCGCTGCCGGGTAAATTGTTCGAATACATCCAGGCGGGCGTTCCCGTCATCGCCACCTCGCTGCCGGAAATCCTCAAGGTGGTCGATGGCTACGGCGTGGGGATTTGCCTGCCGGAGTATACGCCGGAAACGTTGGCGGACGCGCTAAGGCGTCTGCTGGACGACGTTTCGCTCCGCCAATCCTTCCGCGCCAATCTGGCGCGCGCGGGAGCGGAGTTGTGCTGGGAAGCGGAGGAAACCGCTTATCTTTCCCTGTATCGCGGTTAGCCGCGGCCGGCGAATCCGGCCTTCGCGTCGCAATCCCGCCAAATCCGGGCGCAGGCGCTGCGGTGAAAATGAAAGCCCGGCTTTGTATCTTACCCCCGGGTCCGATGGATACACCAAAATACAGCCTTCTCCTGCCTGTCCGGAACGAGGCGGGCCGCATCGACGAGGTGGTCCGCTCCGTGTTCTCCGACCTGGCCGGCTCCCCGCTCTGGGAAGTGTGTTTCGCCGACGACTATTCCGATGACGGCACCTATGAACGTCTAAGCAACCTGGCCGGCCTGTTTCCCTTCCGCCTTATCCGCCCTCCCGAGAACCTGGGCCGGGGCGCCATCCGCAACCTGCTGGCCCGGGAAGCCGCCGCCCCCATCCTGATCTTCCTGGACGGGGACTGCAAGGTCCTGCCCGGGTTCTTCAAGGCGTGGGAGGGCTTGGATCCGGACATCGCCTATATGGGCAAGGTCTCTTACGAACGCCATCCCGCCAGCGGCTTCAGCCGTTTCCTGGCGAAGGGATCGGGCATGGGCAAGCTCCGGCGCCGGGAACGCATCCCCGCCGCCTATTTCATCTCGCAGAATTTCCGCCTGTCCAAGACGGTGTTCGGGAAAGTCGGCGGCTTCCGCACCGATTTGCTCGGCTGGGGCGGCGAGGACGTGGACCTGGGGTACAAGCTCAACAAGCTGGGCGTGCCTTTGCGTTACAACGAAACCGCCGAGGTACGTCACCCCTCCGTTACCGGGCTGGAATCGTACCTGGCGCGCCTGTTCCATTTCGGGAGGGTGAACCTGCCGGTCCTGATCGGCGACAATCCGGAGCTCGCGGCCCAATTCAAGCTGGGATTGGCGCGCCGGCCATGGTCGCTGCTCTTTTCCAATCCCATCGCATTCGCCCTATGCCGCGCGCTCATCACCGGCGTCAAAGGCCTGCCATGGCCGTTCGCATTCTACCGATACGTGATTTTCAATTGTTATACGCGGGGATACCGGCAGGCGCCCTCCAAGCGTTAATGGCGGGCGGATTGGGCGCAGGACTGGAGGCCTAACGCGCTACGATAAGCTTGCCGTTCCTGAGTTCCTTCGCGGATCGCACCACGTAGAAATACACCCCTTCCCGCACGCGTTCTCCGGCCATGTTGCGGCCGTCCCAACGGATCTGATCGCCGGTCCCCGATGCCAGGGAACGTTGGAAGACCACCGATCCCGATTGCGTGGTCACTTGCACTTCGCTGCCTACCGCCAGGTTGTCGAAAGTGATCATGGCATGCTTGGCCAAGAAGGGATTGGGAAAGACCTTGATCGCGGACAGGTTCGGCGAAGTGGGGCGCGAACCGCTTTCGAAGCGCACCACCCCCTTTTCCGTCGTCACCCAGACTGCCGCGTCATCATTGTCCACGGTCAGGTTGAATATGGATTCCGAGAGTAATCCGTCGTTCAGCCCGTATCGCCGGAATCCATGCGCAAGGCTGTCCCGTGCGGGCGTGATTTCGAACACCCCGCCTTCTCGGCATCCCGCCCAGAGGTGGCCCAGGGGGTCGATTTCCAGATTCTTGCAGGAAGTTCCGCTGAATCCGTCCAGGGATTGGAAGGCCCGCGCCGTATCGGGATCGAAGCGGATGGTCGGCACATACAACAGATGGGAGCCTTCCGTCGTCACCCAGAAATTACCGAACTTGTCGGCTTTCCCGGCCAAGATGGGCTCGCCGGGATCCCCGAGCCGGGCCAGGAGATTGGCGGGATCAAGCGTCACGGAACCGCCCGCATCCAGGATCCGGTAGGCTTCCACCCCTTGTGCCGTCACCACCGCTAGTACGGAGTCCCCAACCACCTGGAAATTGCGGGGTTCCACGCCTCTGCCTTTGGGCTCGAAACAAGTCACGGTCCGTTTCGAGATGTCGTAATAACCAACCCTGTAGGGGCGGTTCACCACGTAGATCCCAAGCCAGATCCCCTTATCCTTGTAAGGACTTTGGGTCCAGACCACCGGAAAGTTCGGATTGACGATACTGTCCACGGCGGAAGGGAGGCAGGAGTTCGAGGATTCGAAATCCATATGTTCCCCGTCGCGGTAAGCATGGAACCCGGAGCCCCAGGTCCCGAGGTAGAATTCCCCCGGACCGCGCACGTCGAAAGCATGCTGGCCGCGATCCTTGGAGTCGACCTCGTTGTTGAACACGTCCAGCCCCGGAATCATCTCCCAATGCTTGTTCTTGAGTCCGTAAACATGGGGGGTGGCGAATACATATACGCCGAAACGGTTCGCCTTTATGGCGGATGCGTCTCCCGGTGGGATGTCCTCCGGATTGAGGATCGGGTCCGTAACGCCGGCCGCTGGATAATAACGGAATAGTCCGGAGATATTTCCGACATACCATTTTCCGCCCACCTCGATTATGGTTTCGAACCTGTGGGAAAGGCTTATAGGCTTCCCTTCGATTGTGAGCAGGCCCCAGGCGGAAACCTTCGCCTTGCCTTCGGGATAAGCCGATCCCTCGTATTCGCTGGCGATGCCGTTGGGTCCATAAAAGAGGAAACCGTGCGCACGCAGGGAAGGATCGTCATCCGCGTTTTCTTTATTCGAGGCAAGGAAGGCGGTCAGCGAGAGCGAATCCTCCGTGTATGTGCTTTCAGGATGCGGGCTAGGGTCGAGCCAGAAAGCGCCGTCCGTGCCCGGCACCTGCGACCAAATGGCCGGATTGGAGATGTTGATTTGCGGATCGGTGAGCAATTTGTCCACGTGGATGGTGGCCTTGAAAATGCCCCGGCTGGTGCCCACGAACAGGGTATCACCCTGGAAGAGCACGGAATTGACGGGAGCGCCGCTGATGGCGCCCAATTTGGTGACGTTCGCATCGGCCACCCGCCTGGCGATATTGTAGAAGCTCAGCCCCTTCTCGCTTCCGAGCACCAGGTAACCCGCGCGGTAAAGCAGGGCGCGCTTGCTCATCCTCCAGCCGGAGCCGCGGTAGGAGGTGCCCAGGATTTCCCAATCGTCCGCGCTAGCATCGTAATGGTAGATGTATCCCAACTCCGAAGCAGCATAGACTTCCCCGCGTTCATCCGCGGCGAGGGAGGCGATGCCCACATCGCGCAGGCCTTCCGTATTGCGGTAAACCTTTTCCGGGCCCGCCGGGGGCAATTTGCGGATGCCTCCGGTGGTGGCCACGAAGAGGTTGCCCTTATAGCCCTCCATGTCCCGGATCACGTTGAGATGGGTGAAGCTGGTCCATTCGCCCACCAGGGCATGGGACAGGGTGGCGGCCAGGCCGATTATGATAGCGATGCGCACGTTTCTCCTCTTGCTCATTCGGGCCGGCGCCACGGGCAATATCATGCGGGGTAATGTACCAAATAACGGTTTCGAAAGGCGAGCCGGTATGCGTCCACGGCGGCCACGGTTTCCGGATCGAGCGTGATGCTTTGCTCCACCGCAAGGACCGCGAAAACGGAGTCCGGCCCCAGGCCGCCCGGCCCTTGGAAGGCCGGCCCGGCCACCTCCGGGCCCAATTTCAGATAATCCTTGCGCGTGCAAATGATGCCCGCCGCCCGCCACCGCGCCGCGCATTCCCGCAACAAACGCAAAGGCGGAGTCCCATGGTCGCGGCCTTCCACCACGGCCGCGGGACGCAAGCCCGCCCGCTCCAGATCGAGGAGGAAGGGGAGATTGTCGCCCAAAGCGCAATAGGCGATCCAGGCCAGGCCGGGATCGACGCCGGCGGGAAGAGCGATGCTGCGCTCGAAACGATGCTCTGGGGGGCCGTAAGCGCGCTTTACGCCTTCGACCGCCTCCGGCGCTGCGGCCGGCCCATAGGGTAACATCGATGTTACTTCGGGAGGGCGCGGGGAAGGAGCGGTCGGCAAGGAGGGAAAGGGCCCCCGCAACAGGAGATCGGCGCGCAAGCGCGCGGACCAGGTTTCCCGGAAGGGCCCGGCGGGAAGGAGATCGAACAGGCCGGGACGCTCTTGCGGCGCCGCCAGCAGTATGTGGAAAGCTCCTTCCAGGCGCGGGTCCTGGAACCCGTCGTCGGAGATTACCACATCGAAGGCTCCCGCGCTTTGGATGTCTTCGCCCTGCAGACGACGCCAGGCGGAGGCCCGATCGCGCGTGGCGAAAACGCGGCAGCCCGTGGCGCGCCGCAGCAGCACGGCCTCTTCCGAAGACTCCCGCCAGTCGTCTTCCTCGCCCACTTCCAGAACGGGATCGGGCGCCGGGCCCCGGCCCAGGCGATACACCAAAATGGCGGGACGGCAGCCGCGCTCGCGCAAGGCCGCGGCCATTGCCGCCGTAACGCTGGTCTTGCCGGATCCGCCCGCCCGCAATGCGCCTACCACCACCATGGGAAGCGCCGGCCCTGGTCCGCGCGCGGCCGTGATCCGCACCCCAAAACGATGCAAACGCGCCAGCAGCCAGTAGACGGGAGCCAACGGGGCCAGCCAGGGGAGAGGGCGCCAAATTCGCGCCCATAGGGGGGAAATGCGCGGCGCCGGCGCCTCTAAAAGAGGTCCAATTCCTGATAAAATTGAATTCTGCACGGCCACGTGGGATAATGGAGGGAATGTTCCGGCGGTCACCGCGCCTCCTGCGAATCTAGCTATTCCCGGGCCCGCACCGCCCTGAAAAGGACGGCTTATGGGTTTGGAAGATAAACTGATCCGGAAGAAGCTGGAAGTCCTGCTCAAGGACGAAATGCTGGTACAGAAATACCTGCGCATATACGGCCCCAAGCTGGACATGAACAACATCAACAAGCTCAAGCAGGATCAACTCAAAACCGCGCCGGAAGGGGCGGCGGGCGACAAGGATGATCCCACCTACGTCATCAAGGTCAAATGCCCCGTCTGCAACCAGGCTGGTCTCTCCTGCTACGAGGCCAAAGCCAAAAGCCTGACCGCCAACCTGGACAAATTCCTGGTGCCGCGCTTCGTGGGCGTAAAGCCCTTCCGCACCGTGAACTACAGTCTCATGGCGGTTACCGTATGCCCGGTTTGCCTGTTCGCCTCCCCGGACAAGAGGGATTTCCTCACCTTTTCCGTGCAGGCCCGCACCGAAAACAAATCCCAGCTCACGCCCTTCGTCCTCGAGGATTTGCGCAAGAAAACGGACGAGCGCAAAGCCATGATCAAGGGCCCGGACTTCGCCGCTTATTTCAAGCATCCCCGCAGTACGGAAGCCGCCATCGCGAGTTACCGCCTGGCCATCCACCGCGCTTTGGTGGAAGCGTCCCTGGAAACGCCTTTGGCCTGGTACAAGGCGGGCATGTATTCCCTCAAAATAGCCCTGTTGCTGCGGGACGGGGGCCAACCGGATGATCCCGTGCTCAAGGACGCGGCCGGCTACCTGGCCAAGAGTTTCCAGCAAAGCGAACTCAAGGTTCCGGAAATGGAATACCAGCTCCTGTACCTTATCTGCGCTCTGTATCTGCGCCTGGACGAACAGACCCAATGCCAGAACTACATGGGCGTGCTGGACAAGCTGAAGTCGGAGCTCACCAAAGCCGCCAAGGACGATCCGAAAATCACCACCGCCCACGTGGATCGCTGGCTGGACAAGGCCAAGGAACTGTGGACCGATCGCGAGATCCCGGATCTGTGGAAACACTAGCCTGTTCCCGTCTGGATGGTTGCGCATGGCTCGTGCGCGCCTAGCCCTGCTGATCGGGCTCGCCCTGTGCGGTTACCCGTGCCGGGCGGTCGACCTCAATCCCGCCGGCCTGGTGGATTTCAGCGGGGCCAGCGCGGGCGTGCCCGTGCTCACCTTTCTCAAGCTGCCCGCCTCCGCGCGCGGCATCGGCATGGGCGCCGCATCCCTGACCACGGATGAAGAGGCCACCGCCTTCCAGGCCAATCCCGCCATGGTGGCGCTGGTGCAGGACTATTATTACTCCGTTTCCCACGCCGAAATCCTGGGCGAATTCCGCCACGAAAACCTGGCCTTCACCGTGCCCACTCCCAACTACGGCGTCTTCGGGGGTTCCGCCAAGATCCTCGCGGCCACGGCTTTCAGCGATGCGCGCGACATCGATGAGGCGCCCGCCTCGCCGTCCGCTTACGATCTGGCCCTGGGGCTGACCTACGGGAACGCATTGCTGGAAGACCGCGTAAGCGCGGGCGCGCGCCTGGATTTGATCCGCAGCAACCTGGACGGCGACGCGGCCACCGGCTACGCCTTGAGCGGCGGCCTTATCTTCATGCTGATCGCCGACATGCGCCTGGCGCTCACGGTGAACAATCTTTCCCACGGCATCAGCTACAACAGCGGATCCCAGGCGCCCACCGAACCGCTCCCCCTCAGCCTGGGCATGGAACTGGGCAAGCCGCTGCTGGACGCGCGCTGGTCCGGGCAGGCGGGTTGGAACCAAGGCAACGACGGCATCCTGCACTATTACGCCGGGGCCGAATGGCGCGTGATCAAATACCTGGTGCTGCGCACGGGCTACGAGGGTTCCGATCAGGACCGCGAGCTGGGCTCCTGGGGCGGGATGGCCGCCGGACTCGGCATCAAATACGATCGCATCACCCTGGACTACGGCTATAAGAACCTGGGGCCGCTGGGGGACTACCACGCCTTCACGCTGAATTACTCGCGCAAGTCCAAGTTCCGCGCGCGCGACGAAGTGCTGCTGGAGCGCGCTTTGGAAAAATACGCCAGCGGGAAATACGCTTCCGCGCTTTCGCTGGCGCGGGCGGCCGTGGCGGCCAATCCCTACAACTTCAAGGCCCAGGCGCTCGCGCAGAAGATCCAGCTGGAAATGGACCGCCTCGATGAGATGGCCGTGACCCTCGCTTACACCGCCAATACCAAGGGGCATGTGGCTTCCGAATGGGTGGGCGGCAAAGCCATGGGCGGGCTGGCGCGCCGCCAGGCCAAGCTGACGCAGATGAAAGGTGCGAACGGCAAGATCCTGATCCTTGACGCGGGCGATCTGACCTTTGGCGGCACCGATTCGCTGAAGGCCAGGTTCGTCCATTCGGCCTACGCGCGCATGCCTTACGATGCCGTAAACGTAGGCGCTTCGGAACTGGCCATGGGAACCGATAACTGGGATTACCGGTTGCCCTTCCTGGCCACGCAAAAGCCGCTG
>JBDSWM010000104.1:0-6973 GCA_039926685.1 Fibrobacteria bacterium
GGATAGCAAAGCGCCGATCCAAACCACCGGGCTGCGCGAGGAGGGTCCCATGGCCCCTGTGGTGGCCTGGGTTTGGAACTCGGAGGCATCGGCAAGGGAACGAGAATAGGTGTTGTTCCCATTCATGGTCCCGCCGCCCTTGATGATGGACGATGCCGGGAAGTTGCCCAGGGAGGATCCGCCGCCACGGGTCGGCCGGTTCTTGGTGCCGTGCGCGCCTTCCACTATGGTTTGGCCGCCGCCCACGATTCCCAGGGAGTTCACGAATAATTTGACATGCTCGACGACATCCACCACGCCATAGGCATTGAGATAGGTCCGCAGATGATTGGCCAACCAGCGGGCGCCTTCCCCGCGATGCTCCGGGGCCTTTCGCAGAAGCGCATCCACGAGCTGCACCAGATGAGGATCAGCCTGGGGATTGATGTCCAGGATGGGCGGATGGGGGCGTTCGCATATATTGCGCATCGTGACCGGAATGCTGGGCCCGGTGAAAGGCATTTTGGCCGTGAGGCAGTAATAGAAAACGCCGCCCAGGGAGAAGATGTCCGTCATGTTGGTCGGCTTCAGGCCCTCGATCTGCTCCGGCGACATGAAGTTAGGCGAACCGAGCACGGCGCCGGTCTGGGTGCGGGAGCCTTCGTCGGCTATATGGGCGATGCCGAAGTCCGCGATCTTGAGCTGGCCTTCGGAATTGAACATCAGGTTTTCCGGCTTGATATCGCGATGCACTACGCCGTGCTTTTCGGCGGACGTAAGCCCTTCGGCGGCCTGGCAGATGATGGCCGCGGCCACGGTGTTCGCCATGGGGCGGCCCTGCAAGGCGGCGCAAATGGCCTGGAGGTTCTGCCCGTCAATGTATTCCATCACCAGGAATTGCTGATCATCCTGGATGCCGAAGTCGAAGACTTCCACGATGTTGACGTGACGCAGCGAAGCGATGGTCTTGGCTTCCACCGTAAAGCGATCCATCAGATTCGAGTTGGAGGAGAGATGGGCCTGGATAACCTTGATGGCGACAAGCCTTTGCAACAGGGGATCTTCGGCCAAATAGACGGTCGCCATGCCGCCTTGGCCGAGTTGATTGAGAATCCTGTAGCGTCCGTATTCCATCAGGGTCAGGTAAATAGGGCCAGGTAAATAGGCCGGGTAAAGGTTCCGTTCCCGCCTGCGGCGGCATTCCTGTGCGGTGCGCCACAGCCGCTACGGGTCTGGATGGCTATGCTATCGTCCAAGCCGGCATGGCTCCGGCCGCGCGTATCCACCAGGTAAAGAAGGTAGCAAATGTTTATCGGCATCCCTGGAATTGTCCCGCTATTCATGATACTGTGCACTGGCTTTCTCTGCTCCTGCCGACCCGCATTAGACCCGCCCATGTCCGCGGTGGAAGACGCTCCCTTGCGGGTTTTCTTCTTGGATGTGGGCCAGGGGGACGCCTGCCTGCTGCGGACGCCCGGCAATCGGTGGTTCCTGTTCGATAGCGGTAATCAAGCGGAAACCCTGCTTCCCTTTTTGCGCAGCGCCGGAGTGGATACCCTGGAGGCGGCTTTCGTTTCCCATCCGGATTTGGACCATTTCGGCGCCTTTCCAGAGGTTTTGCGGGCATTTCCCGTGAAAAAGGTCTACTTGCCTTCCGAATCCAATGCTAATCCGGCCTGGCTTGAACTGCTTGCCCGTTTAGACGCCTTCACGGGGGAAAAGGACACCTTGTTCGCCGGCGATACCTTGCTTTGGGAAGGAGGGGTGCGGGCGCGCGCGCTTTGGCCCTTTCCCCATTCAGGTTTCCTGGGTAACGACATTTCCACCGTGTTACGGATAGAATACCTGTCCCTGCGCATTCTGTTGACGGGGGACATCGAGGACGGAGCGGAACGGGAACTCCTGGCCACGGGGGCGGATCTGGGCGCGGATATCCTGAAAGTGGCCCATCATGGCAGCCGGACCTCGAGCGGCCTACCCTTTATCGCCGCGGTGTCGCCGCGCTGGGCCGTCATTTCCTGCGATAGCGCGGCCTATGGGCATCCGCATGCGGAGACGATCGCGGATCTGGAATTGTTTTTAGGCCGGGAGGGAAGGATTCTGCGGACGGATCGGGACGGAACCATCGGTTTCGAGCTGGATAAATGGGGAGTGAGGAGGATCCTTTAACTTTGCAAGGCCTTCTGGATACGCGTCATCGCCTGGGCTTCATTGGCCGCCTCCAGGCAATGCGCATCGCGGCCGCGCACGCCCCATTGCGTATAGTTCTGGCCTTTGAAAAGGGCCAGGGTCTTGGTGCCCAGGATGGCGGACAGATGGCTCACGCCGCTGTCATTGCCGACGAAAAGGGAGGCCGAAGAGAGCAGGCGCGCCAGTTCCACCGCCGAGTCGGGTTCAACGACGGGGAACCTGGAGGCGAATACGGATTTGATATCCCGCTCGGCTGGACCGATTAGCACGCGCGTATCTGGATAACGGCGGCTTTTGAGCTCATTGGCCAGGAAGGCGTAGAACTCGGGATCATAATTCTTGTCCTTGCTTCCCGAACCGGGATGGATCAGGGCGTAAGGTTGCCTTGTGGTGGAGATGGGGAAATACAAATCCTCTTCGGGCACGGCGGGAAGCGAAAAGTAGGGCAGGCATTGGAGATGGTAGTCCATGGCATGCTCCCGGCCCTCGGCCGGAAAAGGCGGATGGATATGGAACGGGCCCGGGCATTTCTGATGCAGCAAGGAGCGCAGCCTCGGCTCATCCTCCATCCACAGCAAAGCGGAAGTCATGCCGTCCAGGATGCCGGGCAGCAGATCGCCGGAATAGAATTGCATCAGATCGCGGGACTCGCAATCGAAAGCCTCGTCCACCAAGCCCATTTCCGCCGCCAGGGCCAGGTGCTCCGGTTTCCCCAAACCGATGAACTTGTGATCGGAGAACTTCCATCGCAAGGTCACCAGCGCCGGCCAGGTCATGATGAAATCACCGAGGGCGCCCCGGTGCGAAAAGACGAAGGTCTTGCTCTTGTTCATTTGCCTTCCGTACGCGTTCAGTACCGTGAGGGTGGCCGCCAGCGCGGATTCTTGGAGGACACGTCCACCGAATAGAAATCCTTGTCGAACTTCTGCGCGCCTTTGCCCATGTAGTTGAGCAGGAAGCGCGCGATCCATTTCTCGATCTTGAGCACCACCAGCTTCTTCCGCAGACGCCCCTGGGAATCTCGGTTCAGGATGGCGGGGATGGTGTTCAGGGTGAGGATCTCGTCCACGAACTTGGAGTTGAGGTTTTCCCGGGCCTCGGCGCTGGAAAGGAAATGGGTCACGCCGAAGCAGATCTTGTTGGGATTTCCCTCGCGCAGCAATCGGCAGCACTCCACTATGGTGGATCCGGTGCGGACCATATCGTCCAGCACGATCACGTCCTTGCCCTTGATGTCCCCCAACTGCAAGTCTGATCCCTTGCTGACCGTCATGCTCACCTTACGTTCGCCGTTGCGCACCTTTTCCATGATCATCCGCGAGGTCTGGGGAAGGGAAAGGGAATCGTATACGGATTTCACGAACGGTTCCGCGCCGTGATCGGGCGCGACCAAGACCAGATTGTCCCCGTTCTTGCCGGTCACCACCATGTCCGAATAGCGGATGTAGTCCGCGTACAGATCGGAGGGAATGAGATTGTGGAACTCGCCGTTGAAGAGGTAGGAGAAAAGCTTCTGCACCTTGGAGGAATGGTTGTGGACGGTGATGACGACGTCCACGCCCGCGCTCTTGAGCAGCTCCGCGTATAGGCGCGCGGTGAAGGGCTGGCCGTCGAACTTCTTCATGTCCTCCATGGGTCGGTTCTGTTCATCCGGGCCCCTATGGGGGCCGCGATCCTGGGCGCTGAAATACAGATCCGGCTCCACCAGGATGACCTTCTTGGCTCCGTTGTCCTTGGCCCCGCGGGCCAGTATCAGGTTGCGCATGGCCAGCGAACCGCGCGTATGGTTGGTGGCTGCCGAGCAGATGACCACGGTCTTGCCGTTCAATTGGCCGCCGATCTGGCTCACATCGTTCTCATCGCTGATAAAACGAGGGCAGAACTCGGTGTTGGCGTACACCTTCAGGGAAATGATGTCGGAGATTTCTTCGGGCTGACCCACCATGTGGCCAATGTCGATCGCGAAGGGGTCGTCGGAAACGTTGCTGATGATTATGAAGTCGTTCACGCTTGCCCGAGGCCCTCCGTTATGCTATCAGACCGATTTCGCCACCGCGGCGCGGCTTTCCGGGTCCATTTCTATGGTCACCGGGGTCGCGTTCCAGATGTCGCGATTGTATTCGAGTATGGTACGATCGGACGAGAACTTGCCCATGCGGGCCACGTTCAGGATCGCCTTGCGCGTCCATTCGTCCTGGTCGCGATAGAGCTCTGAAACCTGCTGCTGGCTGGCGACATAATCGCCGAAATCCGCCATCAACATGTACTCGTCCTTGAAGATGAGATTGTCCACCAGAGGATTGAAGAGCGTCGGCTCCTCCGGGCAGAAATAGCTGGTGCGGAAAAGTTCCATCACCGCCATCAGGCGCGGATCCTTGTCGATGTATTCGAGGGGGTTGTAGCCGGACGCCCGCTTGGACATCACTTGGTCGGCGGTGAGGCCGAACAGGAAGAAGTTCTCCGCTCCCACCTCTTCGCGGATCTCTATATTGGCGCCGTCCAGGGTCCCGATGGTCAAGGCCCCGTTGATGGAGAATTTCATGTTGCCGGTGCCGCTGGCTTCCTTGCCGGCCGTGGAAATCTGCTCGGAGAGATCGCTGGCGGGGAAAATCTTCTCGGCCAGGGATACCCGGTAGTCCGCCAGGAACAGCACCTGCAGGATCCCTTTGGTGTCCGGATCCGCGTTCACCACCGATGCCACCGCGTTGATGAGCTTGATGACGAGCTTGGCCACGAAATAGCCCGGAGCCGCTTTGCCGCCGAAAATGAAGGTGCGGGGGACGATGGAAGCGCCCTTGCCGGCCTTGACCTCGTTGTACAGATGGATGATATGCAACACGCTGAGCAGCTGGCGCTTGTATTCGTGGATGCGCTTGATCTGGACGTCGAACATGGTGTTCGGATTCACTTCGATGTCGCTGATGCCGCTGACGTACGCGGCAAGGGAGCGCTTGTTATCCAGCTTGATCTGCTGCCAGCGCTTGACGAACGCGGCGTCGTCCGCGAAAGGCTCCAGCTTTTTGATGAGCGAGAAGTCCTTCACCCAGCCGTCGCCGATTTTTTCGCTGATGAGGGCGGATAAGCCTTTGTTGGCCTTTTTCAGCCAGCGCCGGGGAGTTATGCCGTTGGTCTTGTTGTTGAACTTGCCGGGCGTTAGATCGTAAAAATCCTTCACCACCAGGCTTTGCAGCAATTCGGTGTGCAATTGCGCCACGCCATTCACCGAATGGGACCCGACGATGGCCAGGAAAGCCATTCGTACGGAACGGTTTTCGCCCTCCTCGATCAGGGACATGCGCTTGAGGCGCTCCACGTCGCCGGGGTATTTCCAGGACACCTGCTTCAAGAAGCGGTAATTGATTTCGAAGATGATCTGGAGATGACGCGGAAGCAGGCGGCCGAGCAAATCCACGGACCACTTTTCCAGCGCTTCCGGAAGCAAGGTATGGTTGGTATAGGCGAACACGCGCGTGGTGATATCCCAAGCCTGTTCCCAGGAGAAGCCTTCCAAGTCCACCAGGATGCGCATCATTTCCGGGATGGCGATGGTGGGATGGGTATCGTTCAATTGCAGATGCACCTTATCGGCCAGGTTGTTGCAATCCTTATGATGCTTCTTGAAACGCCGGATCATGTCGAACAGGGTGGCCGCGCACAGGAAATATTGCTGCTTGAGCCGCAATTCCTTGCCGTTCATGCTCGAGTCGTTGGGATACAGCACCTTGGAAATGCTCTCCGCCAAGGCGATATCCTTGCTCGCTTCCAGATAATCGCCACTGTTGAAATACAGCAGGCCGAATTCATCCGCCGATTTGGCCGACCATAAGCGCAAGGTGTTCACGGTCATGTTCCCGTAGCCGGGAATGGGGGAATCGAAAGGCTGTGCCAGCACGTCCTCGGTGTCGACCCATTCGAACACCACATTGCCCTGGGGATTCTTGCGGGTGACCACGCGCCCCTTGAATTGGACCGTGACCGTATACTCCGGCCTCGGGATCTCCCAGGGATTGGTCAGGCGCAGCCAATTGTCCGGGCTCTCGAATTGGAACCCGTTCTTGATCACCTGATGGAACATGCCGTAATCGTAACGGATGCCGTAGCCGTAGGCGGGTAATTGCAAGGTGGCCATGGAATCCAGAAAGCAGGCCGCCAAACGCCCCAGGCCGCCGTTGCCGAGTCCGGCCTCCAGCTCCATGTTGCGCACCTCTTCCATATCCAGGCTCATGTCGTACAACGCCTTCTCGACAATCTCGTCCATGCCGAGGTTGAGGATGGTATTCCCCAGGGTCCGCCCCATCAGGAATTCCATCGAGAGATAGTAGATGCGCTTTACGTCCTGGCGATAATAGGTGTGCTGGGTCTGGATCCAGCGTTCGATTAGCCTATCCCGGACGGCATAGGCCACTGCCAGGTAGCGATCGTAGGCGGTGGCGGAATACTTGTCCTTACCGAGCGAAACCTCCAAGTGGCGGAAAAAGGCCGCTTGGAACAGATCCTTGGCCTTCTTTAATTCGTCCGGGTCCATTTGTAAGGAACCGGGCACCGGAATTCCCGAAGCGGTTTTAGCGACAGCGGCGCCGTTGGCGGACTCGGGGGCGATTTTGCTTTTGGCTTTTAGCATTTTGGGTATCCCAATGGTGGCAATTTAACACAAATTCAGGTGTACGGAAGGAAATCAGTGCCCGGGAAGAATATTACTATAGGACTTGGGCACAATCCGTTGGTATTTGTCAGGCTTTGGCAGTCCATCAACGCGCACTTTCCAGGTTTTCGCGCCTTTTTAAATTAAACTGTCCATTTACCA
>JBDSWM010000105.1:0-3674 GCA_039926685.1 Fibrobacteria bacterium
CCCGACGTCGCTTGGCCGATGGCATTCAAAGGCGGCTTTGTCCGTGGGCCTGAGGAAATCCGCAAATACTGGACAGAGCAATGGAGCGAAAT
Organism: Fibrobacteria bacterium; assembly: GCA_039926685.1. Lineage (GTDB taxonomy): Bacteria > Fibrobacterota > Fibrobacteria > UBA11236 > UBA11236 > Chersky-265. The sequence continues at coordinate 93 of JBDSWM010000105.1, forward strand.
CAATCCGCACGTCGAACCGATTGCCTTTTACCCGAAGGACCCTGGGCAGGTATTGGTCGATGTGCATCAGGTGGTGCTTGATTTGACCGGGGCCGTGCTTGCCGATGCTCATGTTGGCCACCTTTTTACGATTAAGGATGGCTTGATTCAAGCCATGGAAGTCTGTCCCCTTCCCTAGTCTGGCTTCAGCATTGCGGGAAGGCGGCGACTACAACAAGCAAGGAGATATACCGATGTCCAAAGTGACTCCATTTCTGATGTTCAACGACCAACTTGAGGCGGCAATAGCGTTTTACACCGTTACGTTCCCGGAGTCTAGAATCAAGAATGTCGCGCGCACCGGCAAGGACGGCCCCATCACCTCCGCCGAATTCGTCATCGGTGGCCAGTCCTTCATGGGCTACAACGGCGGCGCGTATTTCAGTTTTTCCCAAGGGTTCTCGCTTTTTGTCGACTGCGAGGATCAAGAGGAGGTCGACGGGTACTGGAACAAGCTCGTCAACGCCGGCGCAACCCCATTGCAGTGCGGCTGGATTACCGACCCGTTCGGTCTCACGTGGCAGATTGTTCCGCGGCGTTTCATGGAACTCATCAGCGATCAGAACCCTAAGAAGGTACAGGCGGTGATGGACGCCATGATGACGATGGTGAAGCTCGACGTCGCCGCGCTCGAGAGCGCGTACAATCAAGCATGATGATCGGCGACGCCAACACGTTATTGGACGCCGAACAACGGAATGCAGCGGATGGTGTAAACTCTCGTGTACTGACATGGTGAAGAAGGTGAAGAAATGATTCGTCGACACCCGCTATTGACATTCTTCGCTTTGGCATACGCTATCTCCTGGGTTATTTGGGCTCCATTGTGGCTTCCGCGCTTCGGGGTCCGCGGCCTACCCGTTATGCCCTTCCATCATGCGCTGGGCGCCCTAGGTCCCTTTGTGGCGGCGTTTCTTGTATCCGCTTTGGATGCCGGTCGCGCGGGGGCATTGGACCTGGTGCGACGCATGGGGTTTTGGCGTCACCGTATCGGCTGGCTTCTATTCGCCCTCCTCGGGCCCTTGGTGATGTTCGGTCTCGCCGTTCTCGGAATGTGGATCGTCGGTGGACATCGGCCTTCCTTGGCCGGTTTCGGCGTCTCGCGCGAGTTTCCGCAGTTCCTGCCTCTTGCCTTCTTCGCCTATAATGTCCTGACGTTCGGCTATGGCGAAGAGGTGGGGTGGCGAGGGTTCGCCCTTCCACGCCTGCAAGCGCGTCATGGAGCCCTTGTATCGACTCTCCTGCTTACAATCGGCTGGGCAATCTGGCACATACCGCTGTTTTTCTACCGGCCCGGATACCTTACAATGGGTGCCGCCGGCATTGCCGGTTGGTTTTTCAGCCTGCTGACCGGGGCCGTACTGCTTACTTGGCTATTCAACGAAAGCCACGGAAGCATTTTAGTGGTCGCTCTCTTTCACGCAACCGTTGATATCGCCTTCACTTCGGAAATGTCCACGCCGTTCGTCGTAAACGCGGCAGGATCCGTTATAACGATTTTCGGAATCGCCGTTCTGATTTTCGCAGGCCCGCGTTACCTTTCGAGATCTGGAATGGTCATGCGCTCGCGCGATAAGGAACGCGTGATCGAATTCATGGGCCGTGATGGGGTGATACGCCCGAATGACGGCTAAGCTGCGACTGCCTTATCCCCAAAACCGCCAAATTGACTTTACGGATTCGATCCTTCCCCCGCCGGAGGCGGCGCCGCCGTACTCCCACATTACTTCTTTCTGTTCCGCAGTATAAAGGCTGTCCCAAAAGCGGGGACGTGGCCTATAAAGGGGAAACAGGGATTGTTATACCCATGCGCAGTCCTTTTATATGCGTTAGTTTCAGAAAGTCCCGATTTCAAAAAGGGAATTATGAAAATCCTGAATTTGATGATGCTGCTTTTTCTTGCCCTTCGAAATCTGGCGGCAGGCGCCGACCAGATTACCGGAAGCGTGGTTAAAAAGGGGGGCGGACCGCTCGCAGGGGTATCCCTTCTGCTAAAAGCCAAAAAAGTTACTGCGATCACCGGCGCGAATGGCAAATTCGAGTTTGTTCTCCCTGTCGCGATTCGGATGGAAGCATCACAGGCGCAAACCTTGTCATTCTTCTTGCGAAGCAATGCCGTCGCCTTTTCAGCGGGCTCGGGGAAGCTGAGCGGCACTGTGACGATAGTATCCGGAAAGGGAAGGGAAATCGCATCCGTCCATTTTGCCGGTCTGAATCCGGCCACTGAATGGATAAAGCTGCCACAGCTTGTTTCAGGTTTGAATTTCCTTCGCGTGACCGTCAACAATGCCGTTTATACCTGTCGGATTATGCGGCTGGGAAGCGACTTGCATCTTATCGATAGTCGACCCGGTGCGCCCTCCGGCAGTGATTTCATCCTTTCTAAAAGGGCAGCCGAGTCAGCGGTGGTGGATACGTTAATCGCCTCCAAAGCGGGGTTCGCGGATGCCCAATTGCCTATTGCATCCTATACCCTCAGTAATGTTTCCATTGAGATGGACAGCACTGGGGGCATTGCCTGGGGTAAGCTGGAAAATCCCACCGCCGGAGCCTGCACGGTGGGAACGCTTCCGGGATACAGCGATCTCAAGGCCAATCCCAAACTGCCCGATCCGTTCCTGATGCTGTCCGGCACCCGCATCACCAAGAAGAGCGAATGGGCATGCCGACGGGAAGAGCTTTATCAGCAAGCGCTCCATTATCTCTATGGCGACAAGCCGATTCCCGCCAAAGGTTCGGTCACGGGCACGGTGACTTTCACCAGTATTGCCGTTACTGTGAGTGAAGGCGGGAAGACGTGTTCCTTCACTGCGACGGTGAACATGAATGGGGCGACTCAACCGGCGCCGGCTATAATCAGCTACGGTGGTGGCGCGCCGGTCCCTAAGGGGGTCGCGATAATCACCTTCAGCGCCGTCGAGACGGCGGGCACCACCGGCGCCAAAAAGGGTCCCTTCTACGATTTTTACGGTACCAACAGTCCTACCGGTTATCTTGCGGCCCAAGCCTGGCAGATCAGCCGCATGATCGATGTCCTGGAACAGCATCCGGAGGTAATTGATCCTTACCATCTCGGGGTGACCGGGTGCTCGCGACTGGGTAAGGGAGCCTTCGTTGCCGGCGTGCTCGACAACCGCATCGCCCTGACCCTGCCTTTTGAAAGCGGCGCGGGCGGCACCGTTGGATTGCGCCTGGTCAAGCAACTCGATCCCACCGGCGAATACGCATTTAACGCCATCGGCGGCGTGTCGCGTTGGTTGTCGGAAGTGCGGCTTGGCCCGTTCGCGACCGCCGACAACGCCAATGGGGATCACACGGACAGGCTGCCGATCGACATGCACGAAATGATGGGCCTCATCGCTCCCAGAGGCCTGTACATCATGGACAACCCCAACCACGCTGTCACCTGGGCCGACGAAAACGCGTCCTGGGTGACGGGGAACGTCGGGCATCTGATCTTCCAAGCCCTCGGGGTCGGCGATAACATGACCTACGAGTCGACCTCAGGAACCCACTGCACCTGGCGAACCGGGTATGAGGCGT
>JBDSWM010000106.1:0-3983 GCA_039926685.1 Fibrobacteria bacterium
GCGATTGGTTCAAGGAATATAGGTGGATGCCCGCGATGCCGTTCCTGAGCAAATCCAGGCATTGGCTGGTGGCGAATTCCACGCCGCGTTGGGTGACTTCTTCAGGCCTGCCCTCGCTCAGGAAACGCACCATGGAATCGGGAATGACGCATCCGGAAAGTTCCTTGAAGCGGGTCAACTGGTTCAGATTGAGCACGGGCATGATGCCGGCCACGAATGGCATTGTCACGCCCTTCGCCGCGCATTGATCCCGGAAACGGTAGAAACCTTCATTGTCGAAAAAAAGCTGGCTGATTGTGAATTGCGCCCCATTGTCCTGCTTCAATTTGAGGAAATCGACGTCCGCTTCCAACGAAACGGCCTCCATGTGCTTTTCGGGGTAGAAGGCGCATCCGATTTGCAGCGGGAATTCCGATTTGATGAACTTGATCAGATCGGAAGCATGCGCGAAGCCGTCAGGATGGGGCTTGAAGGCCTTATCGCCCTTGGGAGGATCGCCGCGCAGAGCCAGCACATTGCGGATGCCGGAGTCGACCAGGGTTTGCAGGATGTCCCGCAATTCCGCCTTGGAGTGGCCGACGCAGGTGAGATGGGCCATGGTCTCGACGCCCAGCTCGTCCTGGATGCGGGAAACCAAATCCACGGTCTTGGAACGGGTGGATCCGCCCGCGCCGTAGGTGACGGAAATATAGTCCGGGGAAAGCTTGGAGATCTCGGCCATGGTGGCATACAGCGTGGCCCAGCCTCCGGTGTTTTTGGGAGGGAAAAGCTCATAGGAAAGGGTCGGCGCGCCGGCTTTGAGTTTGGCTAGTATTGGCATGGTATGGGTAGGAAGATTAGCAATTGCGGGTCTGGGCTTCCACAAGTAAGTATTTTTCTCGCATGAAAAAACCCGTGTTCATCGGCGCCTTCATTTTCAGCCTCATCCTGGCCGCGGCCAATAACCTTTCCAACAAACATTCCGTCTCATGGATAGGCGGCCCGGAGGTATTGGAAAAGCCGTCCGGATGGCCCAGCATGAGCATAGCACAGGGCATCCAGGCTGGGCTGAAAGTGGCCTGGAAAGGGTTCTTGGCGCATGAGATCCCGATCCTGGTCGGTTTGATAGCCCTGGTTGTCCTCGCGATTTTCCTCAAACGGAGCAGAGGCGTGCCGGCGGGAATCACCTTCCGAAGTGCGCTCCGGATCGGATTGGGTTTGATGTTCCTTACCGCCGCTTGGCCCAAATTCGCCAGTCCGAAAGGCTTCGCCATCCTTGTAGCGCAATACCAATTCCTGCCTCCATTCATGGTGAACGCATTTTCCCTCTGGTTGCCGGCCTTTGAAATAACGGTGGGCCTCGGCTTGATCCTGACCCTTTGGGAAAAGGAATTCTCGGCCCTGGTCGGTTTGATGTTGGTCATGTTCATCGTGGCTTTGGGCCAGGCATTGGTCCGGGATTTGGGGATAGCTTGCGGGTGCTTCGACATCGAGGGAGCTCAGGACGCCGGCGAAGCCTGGTTCTCGCTGATCCGGGACGTGGTGCTCCTGGTTCCGGTGGCCTGGCTTACCCTCACGGGCGGAAGGCGCCTTCTGCATTGGCCCCGCAATCGTTGAAACGCCCGATTGGCGTTATATTTGGGCCATAGGTGCATTTCGCCGCACCGGGAGGACATTTCCTGTTTCATTCCGCCTTTCGCCGAGTCGCGCTAGCCATCCTGGTTTCCGTTTTTCCGCTCCATGCCTTGGACCTGTTCCTTTCCGTATCGGAAGGCTATACGCATTACGATGCCAAGGATTTCAACCGCGTGCTCACCTTGATGGAGAAAACCACCAAGGAAAAAGGGTTCAATCCTTATGCCGTGAACACCTTCGACGGGCATCCGCAGAATGCCTTGACCTTGGGCGTGAAACAGGGCCCGTGGATGCTGGCCGTGGAGGCGGAATTCTGGGTGGAGAAGTTCACGCAAACGGAAGTGCCGTTCGACCTGGAGAATGCTGAACGCGATTATCGCGTCACTTGCGACTCTCTGCGCAGTCCCAATTACACATCCAAATCCCTGTTCGGCTGCATAGAAGCCTCGGAAACCTTCGATTTCCTGCCCATCACCTTGCAATTGTCCTATGCCAGGGACGTGGGACGGCATTTCCGCCTGGGGGCCGGCTACGGGATCGGCGTGCTGGCCGGCTCCGCGCATATCGAAATGACCGCGAAATATTACGGCGCCAACGCCATCGATGACGATCATATCGATTTCCAGATCTGGCCGGGGGTCAATCTGGTGCAGAAGGCCTTCGCGGACGCGGAGTACCTGCCTTGGAAATGGCTGGGCGTGGATTGGCGCATGGGATGGCGCCTATCCAAGGTGCAAGGCCTGACCCTGCGGGATCAGAAGGGTTCTTCGAGGATTTTCAGCAGCGTGTTCCCGGACGCGAAGGTCGGAGCGCATATGTATTTCCAATCCTTTACATCCAACCCCGATGACGATAAGATCTATGTGGGCACGGAAGGGGAGGCGCGGGCCAAGGCGGAACACGAGCCGGGCTCGACCTTCCACCTGGTCAACGGGGATTTCACGGGGTGGTTCCTGGCCTTGAAACTCAATTTCTATTGGAGGGATATATGAATCCAATGACCCATAGGATAGGGTCCGGCATCTCTTCCCTGGCGCTTGCGGCGATCTTCGCTTCGCTAGCCATGCTTATGGCCGCGGCCTGCAGCAAGCCCAGTTCCGATTTCGGGACCACGGCCGTCATCATCCCCAAGGATTCGCTCATCCCTTATGATGCCTCGAAACCGGCGGATACCTTGCGCTTCGCTTCTTTGAACATGAGCATCGGCTTTCCCGTTTCGCAATTGCTCTTTACGGACATGGCCGATACCGCTGTGGCTTACGTGGTACTGGACTCCTTGTTCAAAAGGTACCAGCGCGGCCAGCCCAGCGAGCGCATCAAGGGGATGGCGAAGGCCATCAAGGATCTGGATCTGGACGTGGTCGGGTTGCAGGAGGTGATGTCCTTCACCCGGAACGGCGTCAAGATCAACGAGTTCCTACCCGAGCTGGTGCAGGCCATCAAGGATGCCGGCGGCCCCGCCTATATCGCCTACAGCGACCCATTGAACGATACGGTGTTGTCCGGGCGCCTGGACGGGAACCGCATCGATATCGCTTTCCATGAAGGCAACGCCACCTTGATCCGTCCCGGATTCCAGATACTCGATACCGCCCGCTTCATCTATTTCTCCCTGCTCAAGATCGAAACGCCGCAAGGCACCAAGACGCAACGTTCGCTGGGCTATGCCAAGATCAGGAGCCCCCGGGGCATAATCTGGCAGGTGTACAACACCCATCTGGAGGTGTTCGAGGAGTTCAGCAGCGGCCAGGCCCTGGAATTGAACAAAATCGTCGACAGCCTCAAGGTGCGGGACGGGGTCGGCAACGATGCCGCGCCCCAAATCGTGCTGGGGGATTTCAACGTGGACCCGAATACCAATGCCCATAACGTGATGCAGGAGGGAGGGTTCCACGACACTTTTGATTTGCTGCCGCACGACTCCGCATCCACCTGCTGCCTGGCAGCAAGCGCGCTGTGGAATCCGGATACTACCTTTTCCGAGCGCCGCATCGATTTCATTTTCGCGCGCCATATCACGGAAGTGATGAATCATGAAATCGCGTTGAAGGGGGCCATCACGACCTCGGCGGGAACGCGGCTTATGGCTACCGATCATCGCATGGTCTGGGCCAGGGTAATAGGCCAATAGCCGCGATGGCCGAGCCTGATTCACCGCTTCCGCTGCCCGCAGGGGCCGGCACCTTGTTCGACCCGGTGCGCAAAAGGCATGTGGTGGCCACTCCGGAAGAAACGGTGCGGCAATCCGTACTGCGTTATCTGCTCGATGTATTGAAGGCCCCGGTCAATCTGATCGGGGTGGAATACTCCTTGGCCAATCTGGATCCCGGCAATTTCCGGCGCGTGGATATCGTGGTTTGGCGGCCGGG
>JBDSWM010000107.1:0-7086 GCA_039926685.1 Fibrobacteria bacterium
GCTTCGCGCTCGAATCCCGAGTCGGGAAGATCCTTGTCGCGATATTGCACCAGCCGGACTCCGCCCGCCAGCGCGGCCGCGATGACGTCCAACTGCGGGCGCCCGCCCGTCAGGTTATGATCGGTCACGAAATACAGGGGCTTGTCGGCCAGGCTGAAGGCAAGCCTCATCGCAGGCCTTCCTGGGGGCTGGAGGCGGAGCCGTACAGCTTGCGGGGTATGCGCCCGGCCAGGAAGGAGTCGCGCCCGGCCTCGCAGGCCTGGCGGAAGGAGCGCGCCATGCGCACGGGATCAGTAGCGGAAGCGATACCCGTATTGCACAAGATACCGTCCACGCCCAGCTCCATGGCCTTGGCCAGATCGGAGGCCGTGCCCATGCCCGCATCCACGATCACCGGGCAGCGCAGCGATTCCATGATGATGCGGATGTTGTTCTCGTTGAGCACGCCCTGGCCGCTGCCGATGGGGGAGCCCGCCGGCATCACCGCCGCCACGCCCAGATCTTCCAGCTTTTTGGCCAGCACCGGGTCATCGTTGGTATAGACCAGTACCACCTGGCCTTCCTTCACCAGGATCTTGGATGCCTCGTAGGTGGCGATGGGGTCGGGGAGCAAGGTCTTCTGATCGAACAGCACTTCCAGCTTCAGGTATTTCATGCCTTGCGCTTGCGCCAGCCGGGATATGCGCAGCGCATCCTCCACATTGTAGGCCCCGGCCGTATTGGGCAGCAGGACGTATTTCTTGGGGTCGATGAAATTGAGGATGTTCTCCTCTTCGGGTCCGTCCAGCTTTACGCGGCCCAGGGCCACGGTCACCATTTCCGATCCGGAGACATCATGGCATTTGCGCATGACTTCGAAGTCCGGGTATTTGCCCGTGCCCACGATTAGGCGGGAGGAGAAGGTTTTCCCTCCCAGTACAAATGGCTTGTCCTGTGTCATTTCAATCCTCGCGAGGTACTAAGGTAGGAAGCTGAAAATAGGATTTTTTGTCCTACTGGTTTTACCCCAAAATCTTCTTCGCCGCCTTGGCCAGATATGCCGCTAAAGCCAGGAACAGAAGCAAGGATACCCCGCTCAGCCAACCCGGATGCCAGGCCACCGCCAACGGCCACTTGAAATAAACGGCCACCGCCAACAGCACGCCCAAAATGGATTCCCCCGCGATCAGCCCCGAACTCAGGAGCACGCCGGCGTTCCCCAGTTCTTCCCGCGCCTGATCCGGACGCAAGCCGCGCTGCCCCAGGTAACGGACAATCCCTCCCAACAGGATGGGCACCGATAAGGTAAAGGGTAAATACATGCCCACTGCCACGGGCATGGGATGCAAGCGGAAGCGGGAGCCGCGTTTCCTGAGCCACGCGTCCGCGCCGATCAAGCCCGCCCCAATGGCCGCGCCGATGCCGACCAAACCCACCGGAATATGCCCTTTGCCGAAAATGCCGCCCGCCAGGCTCGCGAACAAGGTCGCTTGCGGCGCCTTCAATCCCACGCCGATGGTATAAGAATGATGCAGCAAGGTCAGCACCGGGGCCACTACAAAGGCCGGCGCGATGGCGCCGATCACTTCCGCGTATTGCTGATGCTTGGGCGTGCTGCCCACCAGGTATCCCGTCTTCAGATCCTGCGAGCAGTCCGCCGCCGAACAGGCCGCGCAACATACCACCGCCGCCACCCCCAGGGTTGCCAGAATGGCCGAGTCGCCCTTAAAGCCGAGCACCAGGAAAAAAGCCGCCGTCCCCAGCAGGGCCGAGATGGTCATGCCGGAAACCGGATTGTTGGAACTGCCCACCAGGCCCACGATATAGCTGGAAACGCCAGTCAACAGGAAGGCCGCCGCCATCATCAGCACCGTGGTCAGCAAGGACAGACCCGGCGTCTTGAGTAAATACCAGTACACGCCGAATGTCAGTAAGGCGCAACCGGCCAAAAGGCCCAGAAGCACGCGCCCGGGCATGTTCTCTTCCGTACGGATAGGCGGCGCTGCATTGCGCTCCGAACGGTACGAGCGCGACAGGCTGCCTAACCCTTGGAATATGCCCGCACGTATTGAGAAGATCGACCACAATCCGCCCACCACCATGGCGCCCACGCCCAGATAGCGGAGTTGCGTAGACCATAGGCTCCAAGCCGCCTCCGAGGCAGAAACCCCGGCCAGCGCAGCCGGCGGCGTCAATAGCGGCAAGCCAATCACCCAGGCGATCGCCCCCCCGGTGAATACCTGTATGGAAACGCCCAGCCCGGTGATGAATCCCACCGATAACAAGGCCGGCGACAAATCGCTGCCGAAGAAGAACACCCTTCCTCCCGCGCGGCCCGCCCATTCCAGGGTTCCGCTCAACAATGCCAGGCCGGAGGCGCCCAGCTTGAAAAGGCCCCCGGCCAGGAATCCCTTTACCAGATACAGCATTCCGCCCGGATCGCCGCCGGCGCCGGATCGCAAAACCTCCGCGCAGGCCACGCCTTCCGGATACGTGAGCTGCGGGCTCTCCACGATCAACAAACGCCGCAAAGGCACCATGAAGGCTATGCCCAATAAGCTTCCGGACATGATGATCAAGGTGGTGGGCCAGAATTTGAAGTCCTGCCAGGCGCCTACCAGCACCATAGCCGGAATGGTGAAGATGGCGCCGGCCGCCAGAGACTCCCCCGAACTGGCCAGGGTTTGCACTATGTTGGTTCCCAGGATGTCGCGCTTGCCCAGCATGCGATAGGCCCCCATGCCCAGCACAGCGGCGGGGATGGAGGCGGAAACGGTCATGCCCGCATATAGGCCCAAATAGACATTGGCGGCCGTCATCACCAGGGCAATGGCCAGCCCCAAACCCACGGAAAGCAAGGTGAATTCGCCGGAAGCATCCAGATTGGCTGGAATTTGGGGGGCAGAAGGGTGGGGAGTGTCCTGGCCCATAGGGCCGAAAGGTACTTTAAAATGGCCTAATCCCTACATTTTGGTCGGGGTACCGGCTTTTTTGTAACTTTGTCCGCAACTGAGCGACTAAACTTAAAGCCCCCCTTATATTGATTAAACGGGGGGGCGGGGTTATATTTCCGAGTCTCACCAAATTTAAATTTTCGGAGCCTGACGATGAAAACTGGGATTCATCCTAAATACGACGTGCAATCCTTCAACTGTTCCTGTGGCAACGTCATTGAAGTACGCGCCACCATTCCTGGCCAGGGCATCGAAATCTGCTCCAACTGCCATCCCTATTATACGGGCAAGCAGAAGATTCTGGATTCCGCCGGCCGTATCGAGAAGTTCACTTCCCGCTACACCTCCATTGTGGGCGCCAAGCGCAAGACGCGTGCTGCCACCAAAGAGACCGCCGCCGCTACCAAGGATTCGGCTGCCAAGGACGCCCCGAAGGACTGATGAACCGCATCGCCAAGGGTCTTTTTCGCCTGAACTGGACCCTTACCTTCCTCTCCAATTACCAGCCTGAAAGCATCGGCGGACAGGCGGTGGTGGAAGGCGTACTCATGCGCAGTCCGCGGCGATTGGCCGTGGCCGTGCGCGCACCCGACGGTTCCATCGTCGTGGACAATCAGGAGTTCCTCTCCTACTCCAGGCGTTATAAGATCCTCGGCCTTCCCATCCTCCGCGGCGCGGCCTCGCTCATCGAGTCCCTGGCCATCGGCGTTCGGGCCCTGAACTTTTCCATGTCAGTGCAAGAGAAGGACGGCGGGAAAGCCGTCGAAGCGCCGGTCGGCGAAGCGCCGGTCGGCGAAGCGAAACCGGCCGCCAAACCCCGCAAGGCCGACGGGATTTGGATCGCGCTCAGCCTGCTTTCCTCCCTGGCGCTGGCCCTGGGCCTGTTCCAATTGCTGCCTTATTTCGTCGCCGGGCATCTCCTCGGCGGCACCAAAACGGATCCCGCCAACCCCGTCCTTTTCAATCTCACCGCCGGCGCCGTGCGCATGAGCCTGCTGCTCCTTTACATGTGGGGCATCTCCCATCTCCGCGATATCGGCCGCGTTTTCCAATACCACGGCGCGGAACATAAGTCCATTTTCGCGCACGAACGCCGCGGCCCCATGGACGTAGCCTCCGCTCGCGCGCAAAGCCGCTTCCATCCCCGCTGCGGCACCTCCTTCATCCTCATCGTCGCCATGGTCTGCATCCTCTTTTTCTCGGCCTTCGACGGTGCCCTGTGGCAATGGTTCCATTACACCTACCCCTCCGCCTTGGTCCGCTTCGCCCTGCATCTCCCTTTCGTTCCAGTGGTGGCCGGACTTTCCTTCGAGATCCTCAAGCTCACCGCCCGTTTCCAGGATTCCGTATGGGTGCGCCCTTTCGTTCTGCCCGGCCTTTGGCTGCAGAAGATCACCACCCAGGAGCCGGACGAAAAGCAGCTCGAAGTCGCCATTGCTTCCATCCGCGCGGCGTTGGTCTAAGCACCCCCTGAAGTCTTTCCTCCGCAGGGGTTAGGGAAATGCGGAAGACATAATAAGAGATGGGCGGCTCGGGCCTACGGCAGGGCGTTCCGCCGCCGCTTCCCGACGTCGCAAAAGACGCCCTCGATCCACGCATTTCCCTCCCTAACCCCTAAACCCTAGCCCCTAAACCCTTCTTCTATTAAACTTCCCCCGTGGACTATCAACAACAAGCCCAAAAAGTCATCGAACGCAGCGAAGAGATGGAAAGCCAGCTCCAGCGGCCCGATATCCTTTCCGACATGAAACGCATGACCGAGATCAGCCGCACCCATAAGGGGCTGGCGGAATCCGTGGTCAAAGCCCGCGAATACCTTTCCCTGCTGGCCGACGTGGCCGAGTGGGAACGCGCCGCGGCCGATCCTTCCGACGCGGAGCTGCAGCAGCTCGCTGTCGAAGAGCTCAAGAAGCTGCGCGAGCGCGTGCCCGTGGTCGAAAACGAACTGCGCATCCTCTTCATCCCCAAGGATCCGAACGACCAAAGGAGTGCGATCCTGGAAATCCGGGCCGGCACCGGCGGGGACGAGGCCAGCATCTTCGCGGGCGATCTTTATCGCATGTACAAGTACTACATCGATTCGCGCGGTTGGAAATCCACCCTGCTCAGCGAAAGCGAAGGCACCGTGGGCGGCTTCAAGGAAGTCTTCCTGGAGGTGATCGGCGACGGCGTGTACGGCACGCTCAAATACGAAAGCGGCGTGCATCGCGTGCAACGCGTCCCGGAAACCGAAGCCCAGGGCCGCGTGCACACTTCCGCGGCTAGCGTAGTGGTCATGCCCTTGGCCGATGAGATGGATGATATCGTCATCAAGGACGAGGACCTGCGCATCGATACCTTCCGCGCGGGCGGGGCGGGCGGGCAGCATATCAATAAAACCGATTCCGCCGTGCGCCTCACGCATTTGCCTTCCGGACTCGTGGTCGCCTGCCAGGATGAACGCTCCCAGCATAAGAACCGCGCCAAAGCCATGAACGTGCTTAAATCGCGCCTGCTGGACAAGCAGATTTCCGAACGGGAAGCGGCCGAATCCGTGGTCCGCAAATCCCAGGTCGGCACCGGCGATCGCTCCGCCAAGATCCGTACCTATAATTTCCCACAGGGCCGCTGCACGGACCATCGCGTCAATCTAACCCTCTATAAGCTGGACGCGGTGATGAAAGGCGACATCCAGGAGCTCATCGACGCCCTGGTGATGGAAGCGAATGCTGAGAAGCTCCGGGATCTTGAGAAACAGGGTTAAGAGAGAGTGCAAAAGGCAAAGTTCAAAGTGCAAAGTTCAAATTTGAAGAAGCCCGGCCTCTTATCTTCATTTTGCACTTTGCCTTTTGCGCTTTGAACTTTGACTTCTATCACACAATGACCACCCCCAACTCCCTCCTCGATATCCTCAATAAAACCTCGGACTGGTTCAAAGGCCGGGGCATCGAGAACCATCGGCTGGACGCGCAGCTCCTGCTCGGCCATGTGCTGGGAATGAAGCGCCTTGATCTATACATGAATTTCGATCGGCCCATGGCGGAGGCGGAACTCGCGCGTTACCGGGATTTGGTCAAACGCCGCGGCGGGCGCGAACCGCTGCAGCATTTGATCGGAGAGGTGCCCTTTCGCGAGATCAGGCTCAGGGTGGACAAGCGCGCGCTCATTCCGCGCCAGGAAACCGAGATCATCGTCGACCTGGTGCGCAAAGCCCTGGAGCCGGGGCGCGCGAACGCCGTGCTGGACATGGGAGTGGGCGCGGGTCCCATTTACCTCTCCCTCGTGAAGGAGATCACGAATTGCGTCGTCTCCGGTGCCGACATTTCCCCGGAAGCCTTGCAACTCACGCGCGAAAACGCGGCGCTCAATGATCTGCCCGCGGAAGACCTGAGGCAAAGTGATCTCTTTTCCGCCTTTCCCGCGGAACAGCGCTGGGATCTCATCGTCTCCAATCCCCCTTATGTGGGGGAATGCGAGCGCTCAGGTCTGCAAGCGGAAGTCCGCGACTACGATCCCCCCCAGGCCTTATTCGGCGGCCCTGCAGGCTGGGAGTTTCCCTTCCGCCTGCTGCGGGAAGCTTTTGACCGAGTGCATTCGCCCGGGGTTTTGATCATGGAAATCGGCGCTGGCCAGTTTTCCATATTGAAAGAAAAATCCTCCGCCATCCCGTGGAAATCCTGCCTTTCCGCCCCGGATTATCAGGGCATTGACCGCTTCCTTATCCTCCATAAGTAAACATTCGCCCCAGCGTTTTTTGAGGAAGAATCGGTTTTTGGGGCCGATTTGTTGACTCCATATCAACAATTGTGGATAACCATGTTGAAAAGACCGGGAGGACTGAAAATCGCCTTGGTTTTTTTTGGTTTTCGGGTCTTTTTTGTGCCCTTGATCAAATCGATCACTGGTTTGTTTTCCCCCGTAGCGCCGGCAAAGCCGATCGGGCAAGGCCATTTCCCATCAAGACATAGAGAAAGAAAAAATCAAAAAAAATGCACCGCGACCTTTGACGGAGTAACAGCCTTGAATTATCTTATCCATCCCGCCGCAAAAAGGGTGGGAACCGAAAGCCTTTGAGCTTCGGATGCTCTTTGAGAGAAGAATCAGGAACAAGCAGTAAATCACAGCGGAGCGGGAGCTCGGCAGAATAACCGCAAGGTTAGGCCTGCAGAGTCGA